>JACRBD010000058.1 GCA_016234625.1 Caulobacterales bacterium
CATGGGCTAGAAGGGCCGCGACTCCTTTCCGGGATGCCCATGGACGCCTTCCTCCTCCAGTATCTGCCGATCGTGATCTTCCTCGGGATCGCGGCGGCCGAAGCGAAGTCTGCACGGAGGCCAAGGTCCCGCAAGCCAAACCCACCGTCATCCCGGGCCCGCGGTCGAGATGGTGCGTCCTTCGACACGGCGCTACGCGCCTGCTCAGGATGACGTGTATTGTGCCTGCGCATGGAACCCGCGCGGGCCGCTCCGATCTTCGTCATCCTGAGCAGCCCGCGAAGCGGGCGTGTCGAAGGACGCACCACGCAACACGCCGTTTGAACGGCTCACGGCCATGGGCTAGAAGGGCCGCGACTCCTTTCCGGGATGCCCATGGACGCCTTCCTCCTCCAGTATCTGCCGATCGTGATCTTCCTCGGGATCGCGGCGGCCCTCGGCGTGGCCTTCATCCTCGCCGCCGCCATCTTCGCGCCCAGCGCGCCGGACCCCGAAAAGGTCTCCGCCTACGAATGCGGCTTCAACGCCTTCGACGACGCGCGGATGAAGTTCGACGTGCGGTTCTATCTGGTCTCGATCCTGTTCATCATCTTCGACCTGGAGGTGGCCTTTCTGTTTCCCTGGGCCGTGAGCCTGATGAAACTGCCCCACGACCAGAGCGTGTTCGCCTTCTGGTCGATGATGGGCTTCCTCGGCGTGCTGACCGTGGGCTTCATCTACGAGTGGAAAAAGGGAGCCCTGGAATGGGATTGATCGTTCCGGCAGGGGCGGCGGGCCGTGCAACGGTCGAGGGCTATGACCCGCGCCTCCACGACCCCTATTTCGACGGCGTCAGCCAGCAGCTGGCCGACAAGGGCTTCATCACCGCCTCGGCCGACGACCTGATCACCTGGGCCCGCACCGGTTCGCTGATGTGGATGACCTTCGGCCTGGCGTGTTGCGCGGTCGAGATGATGCAGGCCTCGATGCCGCGCTACGACCTGGAGCGCTATGGCTTCGCGCCCCGCGCCAGCCCGCGCCAGAGCGACGTGATGATCGTCGCCGGCACCCTGACCAACAAGATGGCTCCGGCGCTGCGCAAGGTCTACGACCAGATGCCCGAGCCGCGCTACGTCATCAGCATGGGCAGCTGCGCCAACGGCGGCGGCTACTACTATTACAGCTACAGCGTGGTGCGCGGCTGCGACCGCGTGGTGCCGGTGGACATCTACATCCCCGGCTGCCCGCCGACCGCCGAGGCGCTGGTCTATGGCGTCCTGCAGCTGCAGAAGAAGATCCGCCGGACGGGGACCATCGAGCGATGAGCACCGACCTTGAAAAACTCGGCAAGAAGATCGTCAAGGCGTCTGGCGGGTCGATCACCGGCTGGTCGGTGGCCTTCGGCGAGCTGACCCTGACCGGTCCGGCGCGCCAGGTGCTCGGCGCGCTGACCTTCCTGCGCGACAACGCCGACACCCGCTTTCATCAGCTGATCGATCTCGCCGGCGTCGACTATCCCGAGCGGCCGCTGCGCTTCGACGTGGTCTATCACCTGCTCAGCCTGGTGAAGAACCACCGCATCCGGCTGAAGGTCCAGACCGACGAGGACACGCCCGTGCCCAGCGTCAGCGGCCTGTTCCCGGCCGCCGACTGGTTCGAGCGCGAGGCGTTCGACATGTACGGCATCTTCTTCGAGGGCCACCCGGACCTGCGCCGGCTGCTGACCGACTATGGCTTCCACGGCCATCCGCTGCGGAAGGACTTCCCCATGACCGGCTACGTCGAGGTCCGCTACGACGATGAGCTCAAGCGGGTGGTCTACGAGCCGGTGAAGATCGCCGAGTTCCGCCAGTTCGACTTCCTCAGCCCCTGGGAAGGCGCCAGCTACGCCCTGCCGGGCGACGACAAGGCGGGGTCGTGATGATGGCTTGTTGCGTCCTTCGACACGGGCCTGCGGCCCTGCTCAGGATGACGAGCATTTGTGATGCGCCCCCTCTCCACGTCATGGTGAGCAGCGCGAAGCGCGTGTCGAACCACGCACGATGCACGACGGGAGCCGGACTCTGATGGCCGACGACGCCTCGACCGTTCCGGCAGTCCCGGAAACCCCGGTCCGCAAGTTCAACATCAACTTCGGCCCGCAGCATCCGGCCGCACACGGCGTGCTGCGCCTGGTGCTGGAGCTCGACGGGGAGGTGGTGGAGCGGGTCGATCCGCACATCGGCCTCTTGTATCGCGGCACCGAGAAGCTGATGGAGGCCCGCACCTACCTCCAGAACATCCCGTACTTCGACCGCCTCGACTACGTGGCGCCGATGAACCAGGAACACGCCTTCTGCCTGGCCATCGAGAAGCTGCTGGGCGTGGAGGTCCCCCGGCGGGGCTCGATCATCCGCGTGCTCTACAGCGAGATCGGCCGGATCCTGAACCATCTGCTCAATGTGACGACCCAGGCCCTGGATGTCGGCGCCCTGACGCCGCCGCTGTGGGGCTTTGAGGAGCGCGAGAAGCTGATGGTATTTTACGAGCGCGCCTGCGGCGCTCGTCTGCACAGCAACTACTTCCGCCCCGGCGGCGTGCACCAGGACCTGCCCGAGGCGCTGATCGAGGACATCGACCGCTGGGCGGTGGCCTTCCCGAAGATCTGCGACGACATCGAGACCCTGATCACCGGCAACCGCATCTTCAAGCAGCGCAACGTCGATATCGGCGTGGTCAGCCGCGAGGACGCCATCCGCTGGAGCTTCTCGGGCGTGATGGTGCGCGGCTCGGGCATCGCCTGGGACCTGCGCCGCAGTCAGCCGTATGAGGGCTACAACGAGTTCGCGTTCGACGTGCCCCTGGGCGTCCACGGCGATTGCTACGACCGCTACCTCTGCCGCATGCAGGAGATGCGCGAGTCGACGAAAATCATCCGCCAGGCCTGCGCCATGCTGCGCGGCACGCCCGGCCCGGTGATGACCACCGACAACAAGGTCACCCCGCCGCGCCGCGCCGAGATGAAGCAGTCGATGGAAGCCCTGATCCATCACTTCAAGCTCTACACCGAGGGCTTCCGCACCCCGGAAGGCGAAGTCTACGCCTGCGTCGAGGCGCCCAAGGGCGAGTTCGGCGTGTTCCTGGTCAGCGACGGATCGAACAAGCCCTACCGCTGCAAGATCCGCGCGCCCGGCTTCCCGCACCTGGCGGCCATGGACTTCATCAACCGCGGCCACATGCTGGCCGACGTCAGCGCCATCCTGGGCAGCCTGGACATCGTGTTCGGGGAGATCGACCGGTGATGGAGATTATTTCTCGCCACGCCATCTTCATCGGACTTCTCGTTTTCGTCGGCCTGGGGCTCATCGGGATATTGGCGACCAACGGCCGTGCGCCAAAGCAATTCGGGGACGAAGTAGAATGAGCGTCCGTCGTCTCGCCAAAGACCAGCCCGCCAGCTTCGCCTTCAGCAAGGACACGCTGAAGACCGCCCAGTGGTGGATCGCCAAATACCCGCCCGAGCGCAAACAGTCGGCGGTGCTGCCGATCCTGTGGCTGATCCAGAAGCAGGAAGGCTGGGTCTCCGAGCCGGCCATCCGGGTCACCGCCGAGCTGCTCGGCATGCCGGTGATGCGCGTGCTGGAGGTGGCGACCTTCTACACCATGTTCCAGCTGGAACCCGTTGGTTCGGTTGCCTTTGTCCAGCTATGCGGCACCACGCCCTGCATGCTCTGCGGGGCCAATGACCTGAAGAAGGTCTTGCACGACAAGATCGGACCGAAGAACCACCTCTCCGCCGACGGCAAGTTCAGCTGGGAAGAGGTCGAATGCCTGGGCGCCTGCTCCAACGCCCCGATGGCCGCGATCAACGACTACTACTACGAGGACCTGACGCCCGAGAGCCTGGCGACGATCCTCGACGAGTTCGCCGCTGGCAAGACGCCGAAACCCGGCTCTCGCATCGGCCGCGGCGCCTCCGAACCGCACGGCAAGATCCAGACCCTGCTCGACCCGAAGCTCTACGACGGCTCGGCGGCGAAGAAGATCAAGATCCCCAACCTTCCCGAAAAGCCGAAGAAGGCCAGCAAGGAGCCGGCGGCTTGACGATCAAGCTACCTGACCTTTGGAAGCACCGTCCCTTTCAGATCGCCTGGGTCTGGGAAACGCTGTGCATCGCGGGCTCTGTCTTCCTATTCCTGAAGACCGAGAGCACCCCGCTGATGATGGGCGTCATCCTGATTGGCGTGGCCCCGATGGTCGTCGTGGTGATGCGGCACTCAATGGCCCGGGCGGCCGGCGCCACGACTCAGCCTGATCGTTCGAAGGACATCGTCCAATGAGCGACAATGGTGAAGCCGAACTCCTGGCCAAACGCGCGGCCTATATCGATACCCTGCGCGGCCTGTATCGCCGCGAACGGCTGACCGGCTTCTTCCTGATCCTCGCCGGCTTCGCCCTGGTGGCGCCGTCCTGGTGGGCCCCGAACTGGTCGCACAGCATCATCCTCGCCGGCTACGGCCTGATCGCCGCCGGTTGGGTCGCCTACGTCTATGTCATCTGGCGCCGCACCGCCTGGCGCCGCGCCAATCCCTTCGATCCGAAAGCCTGAAACACCATGGTCGGCATCCTCGAAGACAAGGACCGCATCTTCACCAACCTCTACGGGCTCCAGGACTGGGGTCTTGAAGGGGCGAAGAAGCGCGGCTGCTGGAATGGCGTCAAGGACATGCTGGACGCCGGCGGTCCGTGGATCATCGACAACATCAAACAGAGCGGCCTGCGCGGCCGTGGCGGGGCCGGTTTCGGCACCGGCCTGAAGTGGTCGTTCATGCCCAAGGAGGTGAAGCCGGGCCGGCCGCACTACCTGGTGGTCAACGCCGATGAGTCCGAGCCGGGCACCTGCAAGGACCGGGAGATCATGCGCCATGATCCCCACCTGCTGATCGAGGGCTGCCTGATCGCCTCGTTCTCGATGCAAGCCCACGCCTGCTACATCTATATCCGCGGCGAATACGTGCGCGAGCGGGAGATCCTCGAGGCGGCGATCAAACAGGCCTATGAGGCGAAGCTGATCGGCAAGAACAACATCCACGGCTGGGACTTCGACCTGTACGTCCACCACGGCGGCGGCGCCTATATCTGCGGCGAGGAAACCGCCCTGCTGGAGAGCCTGGAAGGCAAGAAGGGCCAGCCGCGGCTGAAGCCGCCGTTCCCCGCCGGCGCCGGCCTCGACGGCTGCCCGACCACGGTCAACAACGTCGAGAGCATCGCGGTGGCCGGCACCATCCTGCGCCGGGGCGCTGGCTGGTTCGCGGGCTTCGGCCGGGCCAACAACACCGGCACCAAGCTGTTCTGCGTTTCCGGGCATGTGAACCTGCCCTGCAACGTCGAGGAGGCCATGAGCATCCCGTTCAGGCAGCTCATCGAGGACCACTGCGGCGGCATTCGCGGCGGCTGGGGCAACCTCAAGGCCGTCATCCCCGGCGGCTCGTCTGTCCGCATGATCCCGGCCCACGAGGCCGAGGAGGTGCTGATGGACTTCGACTCCCTGTCGGCCCTGAAGTCGGGCCTCGGCACCGCGGCGGTCATCGTCATGGACAAGTCGACCGACCTGATCCGCGCCATCGCCCGGCTGAGCTACTTCTACAAGCACGAGAGCTGCGGCCAGTGCACCCCCTGCCGCGAAGGCACCGGCTGGATGTGGCGGGTGATGGAGCGCATGGCCACCGGCGAGGCGGACATGAAGGAGATCGACATGCTCCTTGACGTCACCACCCAGATCGAGGGCCACACCATCTGCGCCCTGGGCGACGCGGCGGCCTGGCCGATCCAGGGCCTGTTCCGCCACTTCCGCCACGAAGTCGAGGACCGCATCACCAGCTACCGGGCGGGCAAGCCGCACGTTCAAGGGGCGACGCTGATCGCCGCGGAGTAGCCGCTTGGCTGACGACGCAGAAGACCACGAGCTCGAGATCGCCGCGCCCGCCGAGGAGCGGTCCTGGCTGCGGTCGACGGCCCTGTGGTCGGTGCTGGGCGGGGTCGCGACCATCATCACCGCGGTGACCGCCGTGCTGGCGGTCTATCTCGGCCTCGCCCAGATCAAGGTCGCCCGACAGGTCCAGGTGATGGACTCCACCTACGCCAGCTGGAACGCCCTCAACCAGGTAACCATCGCCAACCCGGAACTGGCCTGTCCGAACACCGACGAGAAGTTCAATCGGCTGATGACGACGCCCGATCCCGCCTCCAAGACCGGGGGCGCCTACCAGGACCGCTACACTGCCTACGGCTACATGATGATCACCACGTCGGAGCAGATCCTCGAGATGGCCCCCGATGATCCCCGCTGGAAGTTTCTCATCGCCGAGCGGATCAAATGCCACGCCCCGGCGATCCGTTTCCTGCAGAAGGAAGGCACCTACGAACGCCGCTACTCCTGTCGGCTGCGGCAGGTGATCGCCGGCGCGTTGGACCAGCCGGTTTCGACCTGTCCGAAAGGCGAGCGATGAGCATCCGCATCCATCCGCTGGAGTGCGGCACGATCACCGCGCCGGCCAACCTGTTCCAGGAGGACCTGACCGGCGATCGCACCGTGCCGGTGATGGCCTTCCTGATCAGCCATCCGACCCGTGGCATGGCGGTGTTCGATACCGGTCTGCGTCCCGACATGGACGGCAGGCTGCTGTTCGGGTCCTACGCCTGCAGCCTGCCGGCCGGCCACGATCTGGCATCGCGCCTGCGGGCCATCGACGTCGATCCCGGCAAGGTCGAGCGGCTGGTCGCCTCGCACAGCCATTTCGATCATCTGGGCGCGGCTGACCTGCTGCCCAACGCCGACATCCATATCCATGCCGCCGAGCTGGCGCGGTCGCTGGCCGATCATCCCAAGGCCCACGGTCGCGTGGCGCTGGAGCTGGGGCACCGGCGGGTGCTGACCGGCGATTCCCACGACCTGTTCGGCGACGGCAGCTGCGAGCTGTTTCATACCCCCGGCCACACCTGCGGCCACCAGTCGCTGCGGGTGAAGCGGGCAGGGGGGCATGACGTGCTGGCCGGTGACGCCTGCTATTTCTGCGAGACCCTGGAGCCGCTCGGCCTGCAGCCGCGCCCCGAGGATCGCGAGGTCTATCTCGCCACCCTGACGCGGCTGCGGGCCATGGCGCGGGACGGCGATTTCGTCGTTCCGGGGCATGATCTGGCCTTCCTGGACGCGATCCCGGCGACCAGCGCCCTGACGCGGGCGTTTTCCCCCGATTCGAGGCCCCCGAATGGTTGACGCGGGGCGTGAAGCGATAGAGACAGCGCACCAACGCGGCTCCCGTTCCGGCGAGGGCTGGCGCGCCCATGCTCAGGTAGTGCAGCCCATATGCCCATAGCCAAGGTCAACGGCGTCGAGGTCGAGTTCGAACCCGGGATGACGGTCCTGCAGGTGGCCGAACTGGCGGGCGAGGAGATTCCGCGCTTCTGCTACCACGAGCGCCTGAGCATCGCCGGCAACTGCCGCATGTGCCTGGTCGAGGTGAAGCCCGGGCCGCCCAAGCCCCAGGCCTCCTGCGCGTTGCCCGCCGCCGAGAACCAGGAGATCTTCACCAACACGCCGATGGTCAAGAAGGCCCGCGAAGGCGTGATGGAATTCCTGCTGATCAACCACCCGCTGGACTGCCCGATCTGCGACCAGGGCGGCGAGTGCGATCTGCAGGACCAGGCCATGGGCTATGGCCGCGACGGCAGCCGCTACGCCGAGAACAAGCGCGCCGTCGAAGAGAAGGAGATGGGCCCGCTTATCAAGACGGTGATGACGCGCTGCATCCAGTGCACCCGCTGCGTGCGGTTCATCACCGAGGTCGCGGGCGTCCCCGAGATCGGCCTGATCTCGCGCGGCGAAGACGTTGAAATCACGACCTATCTGGGCGCGGCTGTGACGAGCGAGCTGTCGGGCAACGTCAACGACCTGTGCCCGGTCGGGGCCCTGACCCACAAGCCCTGGACCTTCAACTACCGGCCCTGGGAGCTGAAGAAGACCCACAGCGTCGACGTCATGGACGCGCTGGGCAGCGCCGTGCGCATCGACAGCCGCGGCGCCCAGGTGATGCGCGCCCTGCCGCGGATCAACGAGGACATCAATGAGGAGTGGCTCAGCGACAAGAGCCGCTACGCCGTCGACGGCCTGGGCCGTCAGCGCCTCGACCGGCCGTATGTGCGGGTGAACGGCAAGCTGGCCCCGGCGACTTGGGGCGAGGCCTTCGCGGCCGTCGCCGCCAAGGTGAAGGCGACAAGCCCTGAGAAGATCGGCGTCATCGCCGGCGACCTGCAGGACGCCGAGTCGATGAAGGCCGCGCTGGACCTGTTTGGCGGTCTGGGCGTGAAGAACCTCGACTGTCGCCAGGACGGAACCGCGCTTGGCGCCGGGCCGCGCGAAAGCTGGCTGTTCAACACCACCCTGGCCGGCATCGAGCAGGCCGATGTGGTGCTGCTGGTCGGGACCAACCCGCGGCTGGAAGCGCCGGTGTTCAACGCCCGCCTGCGCAAGCAGTGGCTGAACGGCAAGACCCGCTTCGGCATGATCGGCCAGCAGGCCGACCTGACTTATGACTATGACTACCTGGGCGCCGGTCCGGTCTCGATCACCGGCCTGGCCAAGGCCAAATCGGACTTCGTCACGGCCTTCAAGACCGCCGAGCGTCCGGCGATCATCATCGGTCAGGGCGCCCTGACCCGCGCCGACGGCGGCGCGGTGCTGAAGGCGCTCGCCGGTCTGGCCAAGACCTTCAACGTCGTGCGCGAGGGCTGGAACGGCTGGAACGTGCTGCACACCGCCGCCGGCCGCGTCGGCGGCCTGGACCGGGGCTTCCTGCCGGGCGAGGGCGGTCTGACCGCCGGCCAGATGGTCAAGCCCGGAGCGCTGGACCTGCTGTTCCTGCTCGGCGCCGACGAGATCGAGGCTTCGGCCTCCGGCGCCTTCACCGTCTACCTGGGCAGCCACGGCGATCGCGGGGCCCACAAGGCTGATGTGATCCTGCCCGGCGCCGCCTACACCGAGAAGAACGGCCTCTACGTCAACACCGAGGGGCGGGTGCAGATGGGCGAGCGCGCCGTGTTCCCCAAGGGCGAGGCCAAGGAAGACTGGTCGATCCTGCGGGCCCTGTCCGAGCACCTGGGCGCCAAACTGCCCTACGACAGCCTGGAGCAACTGCGGATCAAGCTTTTCGCCGACCACCCCACCTTCGGCCAGATCGACTTCGCGCCGGGCTCGATGCCGTCCACTCCCGACCTGTCGGGCCTGGGCGACGGCGGCAAGCTGTCGGACGCGCCGTTCGTCAATGCCGTGACCGCCTTCCACCTGACCAACCCGATCGCGCGCGCCAGCGTGACCATGGCCGAATGCGCGGCCCTGGCCTCCGGCGCCGCCAAGATGGCCGCGGAGTAGGCGAGTGCCCGAGCAAGCCGTCTCTCCCCTTCTCTGGTTCGGTCTGGCCGTCGGTCAGATCGCCTTGGTGCTGATCTGGGTGCTGCTCAGCCTGGCCTTCCTGCTGTGGGGCGACCGCAAGGTCTGGGCCGGCGTGCAGATGCGCAAGGGCCCCAACGTGGTCGGGCCGTTCGGTCTGTTCCAGTCGTTCGCCGACTTCCTCAAGTTCGTGCTGAAGGAAATCGTCATCCCGGCGGGCGCCGACAAGACGGTCTTCCTGCTGGCCCCGCTGCTCAGCTTCACCCTGGCCTTCGGCGCCTGGGCGGTGATCCCGCTGGCCCCCGGCTGGGTGGTCGCCAACCTCAACGTCGGCATCCTCTATCTGCTGGCGATCAGCTCGCTGGGCGTCTACGGCATCATCATGGGCGGCTGGGCGTCCAACTCGAAGTACCCGTTCCTCGGCGCCCTGCGCTCGGCGGCCCAGATGGTCTCCTACGAGGTCTCGATCGGCTTCGTGGTGATCACCGTGATCCTGCTGGCCGGGACGATGAACCTGCCGGAGATCGTGACCAAGCAGGCCGGCTGGTTCTGGAACTGGAACGTGCTGGGCGGCGGCCTGAAGAACCTGCCCGCGGCCATCGTGATGATCCCGATGATGGTGGTGTTCTACATCTCGGCCCTGGCCGAGACCAACCGCCCGCCCTTCGACCTGCCCGAGGCCGAGTCCGAACTCGTGGCCGGTTACCAGGTCGAATACAGCTCGACGCCCTATCTGCTGTTCATGATCGGCGAATACGCCAACATCGTGCTGATGTGCGCGATGATCAGCGTGCTGTTCTTTGGCGGCTGGAATCCGGGCTTCCCGACGCCGTTCCTCGACAGCTGGCCGGCCACCGCCCAGAGCGCCTTCTTCTTCCTGGTGTTCTTCGCCAAGATCATCTTCTGGTTCTTCATGTTCGCCATGGCCAAGGCCATCGTGCCCCGCTACCGCTACGACCAGCTGATGCGGCTTGGCTGGAAGGTCTTCCTGCCGATGACCCTGGTGGCGGTTATGCTGGTTTCGGCCTGGAAGGTGTTTGGAGGGCTGCCCCTTTGACCCGCGCCCTGACCGCCGTTTCCCTGCTCCTGCTGCTGGGCGCCTGCGCCAGCCTCGACGCGAAGATGGGCAGCTACAGCCTGGGCCGGGGGCTGGTCACCTACGACGACATGCGCCGGGCCAAGGAGAAATGCGCCGAGGTCGGCGGCGTGGTGCGGCCCAAGGACGTCGGCGGCGACATGGCCCAGCTGTCCAACTACATCTGTGAAATCCAGCCCAAGAAGGCCGACAAGCCATGATGCAGCGCATCGGACAGGCGATCAAAGGCGCGGCCCTGCTCGACTTCGTGGGGGCCTTCGGCTTGGGTCTGAAGTATATGTGGGCGCCCAAGAAGACGGTCATCTATCCCAACGAGCGCGGCCCGCAGTCGCCGCGCTTCCGGGGCGAGCACGCCCTGCGTCGCTATCCGTCGGGCGAGGAACGCTGCATCGCCTGCAAGCTCTGCGAGGCGGTCTGCCCGGCCCAGGCCATCTACATCGAGGCCGAGCCGCGCGCCGACGGCAGCCGCCGCACGACCCGCTACGACATCGACATGGTCAAATGCATCTACTGCGGCCTGTGCCAGGAGGCCTGCCCGGTGGACGCCATCGTCGAGGGGCCGAACACCGAATACGCCACCGAGACCCGCGAGGAGCTCTACTACGACAAGGCGCGGCTGCTGGATAACGGCGACCGCTGGGAGCGCGAGATCGCCCGCAACCTCCAGATGGACGCGGCCTTCCGATGATCCCGCTTCAGACAATCGCCTTCTACCTGATGTCGACGGTGACCATCGCCGCGGGCCTCGCCGTGGTGTTCGCGCGCAATCCTGTCCACTCGGTGCTGTTCCTGATCACCGCCTTCTTCAGCGCCGCCGGCCTGTTCGTGCTGATGGGCGCGGAGTTCCTGGCGATGCTGCTGGTCGTCGTCTACGTCGGCGCGGTGGCCGTGCTGTTCCTGTTCGTGGTGATGATGCTCGACGTCGACTTCAGCCGCCTGCGCGAGGGCTTCTCGCGCTATCTGCCGATCGGCGGGGTGGTGGCCGGGATTCTGACCATCGAGATGATCATGGTCGCCACCATGGTGGCCACCCAGGGCGCGGCCAAAGCCTCGGCCGGGCCCGACGCCTCCGGCGGCGCGGACGTGACCAACGCCGAGGCCATCGGCCGGGTGCTCTACACCGACTATGTCTACTTCTTCCAGGCGGCCGGCATGGTGCTGCTGGTGGCGATGATCGGGGCCATCGTCCTGACCCTGCGCCACAAGCCCGGCGTCAAGCGCCAGAACATCGCCGCCCAGAACGCCCGCACCCCGGCCACCGGCATGACGATCGTCGATATCAAACCCGGCGAAGGGATCTCGGAATGATTGGCCTGACCAACTATCTGGCCGTCGCCGCCATCCTGTTCACGATCGGCGTCTTCGGCATCTTCGTGAACCGCAAGAACGTCATCATCATCCTGATGTCGATCGAGCTGATCCTGCTGGCGGTGAACATCAACCTGGTGGCCTTCAGCGTCTATCTGCACGACGTGGTCGGGCAGATCTTCGCCATGTTCGTGCTGACCGTCGCCGCGGCCGAGGCCGCCGTCGGCCTGGCCATCCTGGTCACTTTCTTCCGTAACCGCGGCGACATCGCCGTGGACGACGCGTCCGTGATGAAGGGCTGATCGTGGAGCAACTCGTCACCGTCCTGGTTTTCGCCCCGCTGCTGGGCGCCCTGATCGCCGGCCTGTTCGGCCGCCGCATCGGCGACATCGCCTCGCAGAGCGTGACCACCGGCCTTCTGCTGCTGGCCTGCGGCCTCAGCTGGTACACCTTCAGCCAGTGGACCTGGCACGAACTGGCGCCCTTCACGGTCCAGATCGCGCCGTTCATCACCATCGGCGACTTCCAGTCCAACTGGGCGATCCGCATCGACGGCCTGAGCGCCGTCATGCTGGTGGTGGTGACCACGGTCGCGGCCCTCGTGCACATGTACAGCTGGGGCTACATGGCCGAAGACGACAGCCGTCCCAGGTTCTTCGCCTATCTGTCGCTGTTCACCTTCGCCATGCTGGCGCTGGTCACCGCCGCTGACTTCATGCAGCTGTTCTTCGGCTGGGAAGGGGTGGGGCTGGCCTCCTATCTGCTGATCGGCTTCTGGTTCAGGAAGCCGACCGCCAACGCCGCCTCGATCAAGGCTTTCGTGGTCAACCGGGTCGGCGACTTCGGCTTCGCCCTGGGCATCATGACGGTGTTCTGGGCCTACGGGACCATCCAGTTCGCCGAGCTGTTCCCGCTGGTCGCCGAAAGCGCCTCGCGGACCTGGGACTTCGCCGGACAGAGCTATGCCCTGGTCGATCTGGCCTGCGTGCTGCTGTTCATCGGCGCCATGGGCAAGTCGGCCCAGTTCTTTCTGCACACCTGGCTGCCCGACGCCATGGAGGGCCCGACTCCGGTCTCGGCCCTGATCCACGCGGCGACCATGGTCACCGCCGGCGTCTATATGGTCTGCCTGCTGTCGCCGATGTTCGAATACGCCCCGGCGGCGCGCAACGTGGTGACCCTGATCGGCGCGGTCACCGCCCTGTTCGCCGCCACGGTCGGCCTGGCCCAGAACGACATCAAGCGGGTCATCGCCTATTCGACCTGTTCGCAGCTCGGCTACATGTTCTTCGCCGCCGGCGTGGGCGCCTATCAGGCGGCCATGTTCCACCTGTTCACCCACGCTTTCTTCAAGGCCCTGCTGTTTCTGGGCGCCGGCTCGGTGATCCACGGCATGCACCACGAGCAGGACATGCGGCGCATGGGCGGGCTGTGGAAATACCTGCCGGTGACCTATGCGGTGATGACCATCGGCACCCTGGCCATTACCGGCTTCGGCATCCCGGGCGTGGACCTGGGCTTCGCCGGCTTCTACTCCAAGGACACCATCATCGAGGCGGCCTGGGCCGCCGGCCGCGAGAACGGCATCGCCAATTTCGCCTTCGTGGTCAGCCTGCTGGCCGCCGGCCTGACCGCCTTCTACAGCTGGCGTCTGGCCTTCATGACCTTCCACGGCGCGCCCAAGTGGGGCGAGCACGCGGCGCACGGCCATGACGACCACCACGCCGACGCGCACGCGGCGCACGACGACCACGCGCACGATGACCATGGCCATGGCCACACCCCGCACGAGAGCCCCTGGTCGATGCTGGTTCCGCTGCTGGTGCTGGCGCTGGGCGCCCTGGCGGCCGGCTATGTGTTCGTCGAGAACTTCGTCGGCGAAGAGCAGGCCGAGTTCTGGCGCGGGGCCATCGTCAACGGCCCGCACAATCACGTCCTGCACGAGATGCACGAAGCCCCGCTGTGGGTCATCCTGGCCCCGCTGGTGGTCTCGATGACCGGCCTGGCCATCGCCTGGTGGGTCTATATCGCCCGCGAGGGCATGGGCGCCCGCATCGCCGCCCGCCGCGGCCTGCTGTGGACATTCCTCTACAACAAGTGGTTTTTCGACGAGCTCTACGACGCCACCTTCGTGCGCCTGGCCCGCTTCCTGGGCGACCTGTTCTGGAAGGGCGGCGACCAGAAGCTGATCGACGGCTTCGGTCCCGACGGCGTCTCGGCCCTGTCGGTCGCGGTCGGCAAGCGCAACGGCCGGCTGCAAACGGGCTACGTCTACCACTACGCCTTCGTCATGCTTCTGGGGGTCGCCGGTCTGCTGTCCTTCGCGCTCTATGCCTTCTCGCGGGGAGGCTGACCGATGAGCGGCATCCTCTCCCTCGTCACCTTCCTGCCCTTCGCCGGGGTCGCCGCCATCCTGGCGCTGCGTTTCCTTGGCCAGCCGGGCGAGCGCACCGACACGGCCGGCAAGTGGATCGCCCTGGCGACCACGCTCGCCACCTTCGCCCTGTCGGTGAAGCTGGTGCTGGACTTCGACCCGGCCAACACCGGCTTCCAGTTCCTGGAAGAGATCCCGTGGTTCATGGGCCTCAGCTACCGCATGGGCGTGGACGGGATCTCGGTCCTGTTCGTCCTGCTGACGGCCTTCCTGCTGCCGCTTTGTATCCTCGCCAGCTGGAAGACCATCGACAAGCGCGTCCTTGAATACATGGTCGCCTTCCTGATCCTGGAAAGCCTGGTCATCGGCGTGTTCTGCGCCCTGGACCTGATCGTCTTCTACCTGTTCTTCGAGGCCGGCCTGGTGCCGATGTTCCTGATCATCGGCATCTGGGGCGGCAAGAACCGGGTCTACGCGGCCTTCAAGTTCTTCCTCTACACCCTGCTGGGCTCGGTCCTGATGCTGGCCGCGATCCTGGTGATGATCGGCGTTTCGGGCACCAGCTCGATCCCCGAGCTGATGACCTACCAGTTCGACCCGGGGCTGCAGACCTGGCTGTGGCTGGCTTTCTTCGCCAGCTTCGCGGTCAAGATGCCCATGTGGCCGGTGCACACCTGGCTGCCGGACGCCCACGTCGAGGCGCCCACGGCGGGCTCGGTGATCCTGGCCGGCATCCTGCTGAAGATGGGCGGCTACGGCTTCATGCGCTTCAGCCTGCCGATGTTCCCCAGCGCCAGCGAGCTGTTCACGCCGCTGGTCTTCGGGATGAGCGTGATCGCCATCATCTACACCTCGCTGGTGGCCTTCCGGCAGACCGACATCAAGAAGCTGATCGCCTATTCGTCCGTCGCCCACATGGGTTTCGTGACCATCGGCATCTTCAGCGGCAATGTGCAGGGCGAGCAGGGGGCGATCTTCCAGATGCTCAGCCACGGGGTCATCTCCGGCGCGCTCTTCCTCTGCGTCGGGGTGGTCTATGACCGGATGCATACCCGCGAGATCGCCTTCTACGGCGGCCTGGTGCACCGCATGCCGTTCTACGCGGCGGTGTTCATGCTGTTCACCATGGGCAACGTCGGCCTGCCGGGGACCAGCGGCTTCGTCGGCGAGATTCTGACCATGGCCGGGGCCTATGGCGCCTCGACCTGGACGGCCCTGTTCGCCGCCACCGGGGTGATCCTGTCGGCGGTCTATGCGCTCAGCCTCTACCGCCGGACCGTCTTCGGCGAGATGACCAACCCGGCCCTGGCCCAGATCAGCGATCTGACCTGGCGCGAGATGGTGGTCTTCGCCCCGCTGGTCGCCTCGACCCTGTATCTCGGCCTGCAGCCGAACGTCGTGTTCAACATCACCGGGCCGTCGGTCGACGCCCTGGTCGGCGCCTGGCGCGCCGCGATCGCCGGGTGAGCCGCCCATGACCCTCGCCGATCTCAATCTCGTCTGGCCGGAGCTGATGCTCGCCGGCGGCGCGCTGCTGCTGCTGATGGTCGGGGCGTTCCGCGGCAAGGGTGGGCCCGCGTTCGACGGCCTGGCCATGCTGGTGCTGCTGGCCGCCGGCGTCGCCGCCGTGCTTGGCGGAGAGGGCCGGGGCTTCGCCGGCGGCCTGATCGCCGACAATCTGTCGTCCTTCGCCAAGGTCGCCATCTACGCGGCCAGCGCCCTGGCCATCCCCCTCGGCGGCGGCTGGCTGCGCGCGCGCGGCGACGACAAGTTCGAGTTCCCGGTGCTGATCCTGCTGGCCGCCCTGGGCATGGGCATGATGGCCTCGGCCGGCGACCTGATCTCGCTCTACGTCGGGATCGAGCTGCATTCCCTGGCGCTTTACGTCCTGGCGGCCTTCCGTCGCGACGACGCCAGGTCGTCCGAAGCGGGCCTGAAGTATTTCGTCCTTGGCGCCCTGTCCTCGGGCCTGCTGCTCTACGGCGCCTCGCTGATCTACGGCTTCGCCGGCTCGACCCATTTCGACGTCATCGCCGCCTCGATCCAGGGCCAGGCCCACACCGGCCTGTTGTTCGGCCTGGTGTTCCTGATCTGCGGCCTGGCCTTCAAGGTCTCGGCGGCGCCGTTCCACATGTGGACTCCGGACGTCTACGAGGGCGCCCCGACTCCGGTGGTCGGATTCTTCGCCGGGGCGCCGAAGATGGCCGCCATGGTCCTGCTGGCCCGGGTGCTGTCCGAGGGCTTCGGCACGACCGTCGCCCAGTGGCACAGCATCATCGTCATCGTCGCCCTGGCTTCGGTGTTCGTCGGGGCCTTTGCCGGCCTGGCGCAGAAGAACCTCAAGCGCCTGTGGGCCTACAGCTCGATCGCCAACATCGGTTACGCCCTGCTGGGTCTCGCCGCCGGCGGCGAGGTGGGCATGCAGGCCATGCTGATGTTCATGGTCCTCTACATGGTCGACGTGACCGGCTTCTTCGCCTGCCTCGGCGCCCTGCAGCGGGGCGGCAAGCCGATGGAGACGGTCGACGACATGGCCGGCCTGTTCAAGGAACAGCCGGGCATCGCGCTCGCCATGACCGCCTTCGCCCTGTCGGCCCTCGGCCTGCCGCCCTTCAGCGGCTTCTTCGCCAAGGTCTTCGTGTTCAAGGCGGCCCTGGGCGCGGGCCTGGTCTGGCCGGCGGTGCTGGCCCTGGTCGGCAGCGTGGTTGCGGCGGCCTACTATCTGCGCCTGATCAAGGTGATGTGGTTCGACCCCTCGACCGGCCCGGTGGAGACTCCGCCGCTGACGGCCAAAACCATCGCCATCGGCGCGGCGCTGTTCTCCTTCCCGGTCGGCCTGATCGCGCTGCACTGGCTTGAGCCCCTGGCTCTGGCCGCTTCCGCCGCCTTCGGCTGACGTGACCCTTCCGCGCATCGAGGCGCTGGACGAGATCGATTCCACCAACGCCGAGGCGCGCCGCCGCGCCGAGGCGGGGGAGGCGGGTCCCCTGTGGATCACGGCCGCCCGCCAGACCGCCGGTCGCGGCCGTCGTGGCCGCAGCTGGGAGACGGGACAGGGCAATCTGGCCGCCACCCTGCTGTTCGTCACCGATCGACCGCCGGCCGAGGCGGCCCAGATCAGCTTCGTCGCCGCCCTGGCCGTGGCCGACCTGGCCGACGCCTTCGTGCCGGCCTCGCAAATCACCCTGAAATGGCCCAACGACCCGATGATCGCGGGCCGCAAGACCAGCGGCATCCTTGTCGAGTCCGGCCAGCATCCGGCGGGCCTGTGGGTCGCCGTCGGCGTCGGTGTGAATCTGGCGACGCCGCCGGAAGCCTCCGAACGCCCCGCCACCGCCTTCGCCGAGCACATGACCGGCCCACCGCCCAAACCCCTGGAAGCACTGGCCATTCTCGCCGAGGCCTTCGAGCGTTGGCGTCGCCTGTGGCAGGCCTCCGGCTTCGCTCCCGTGGCCGAGGCCTGGACCCGCCGGGCGCATGGGCTTGGCGAGGCTTGCGTGGCCCGGCTCGGCCACGAGACGGTGGCCGGAATCGCCGAGGGCCTCGACCCCGATGGCGCGCTGCGGTTGCGCTTGCCAGACGGCATGCTGCGGCGCATCACAGCCGGCGACGTTTTCTTCGGGAGTAGCTGAATGCTGCTGGCTATCGAGCAGGGCAACACCAACACCCTGTTCGCCGTCCATGACGGCGCAAGCTGGATCGCCCAGTGGCGATCGGCTACCGAGAGCACCCGCACGGCTGACGAATACGCCGTGTGGCTGTCGCAGCTGTTCGAGATGAACGGTCTGAGCCTGCAGAGCCTGAACGGCTGCATCATCTCCAGCGTCGTGCCGCAGTCGATCTTCAACCTGCGCAACCTGTCGCGCCGCTATCTGCACGTCGAGCCGCTGATCATCGGCGAGAACGCCGAGCTGGGCGTCGCCGTGCGCATCGACAAGCCGTCCGAAGCCGGCGCCGACCGGCTGGTCAACGCCGTGGGCGCCCACATCGCCTACCCCGGCCCGCTGATCGTCATCGACAGCGGTACGGCCACCACCTTCGACATCGTCGCCGCCGACGGCGGGTTCGAGGGGGGCATCATCGCGCCCGGCGTGAACCTCTCCATGCAGGCCCTGCATGACGCAGCCGCCAAGCTGCCGCGCATCGCCATCCAGCGCCCCGAGGGCAACCGGGTGGTCGGCACCGACACGGTGACGGCCATGCAGTCAGGCGTGTTCTGGGGCTATATCGGCCTCATCGAGGGGCTGATCGCCCGCATCAAGGCGGAACGGGGCGAGCATTTGACCGTTGTCGCGACCGGAGGCGTCGTCTCCCTGTTTGAAGGCGCTACCGACATGATTGACCATTTCGACCCCGACCTGACCATCCGGGGGCTGCTGGAAATCTACCGGCGCAACGCATCGCCGCACAGCTGATGAAAGCGCGCAAGACCGACGAGCTGATCTTCCTGCCACTGGGCGGGTCGAACGAGATCGGCATGAACTTCAATCTCTACGGCTACGGGCCGGAGAACGACCGTAAATGGATTGTCGTCGACCTGGGCATCACCTTCGGCGACCAGACCACCCCCGGCATCGAGGTGATCCTGCCGGACCCGACCTTCATCGAGGAATACGCCGACGACATCCTCGGCATCGTGCTGACCCACGCCCATGAGGACCACATTGGCGCCGTCGCCTGGCTGTGGCCCCGGCTCAAGGCGCCAGTCTACGCCACGCCCTTCACCGCCTTCCTGCTGCGCGAGAAGCTGCGCGACGCCGGCATCCTCGACGAGGTCGACATCACCGAGGTGCCGCTGAGCGGCAAGTTCGCGCTGGGACCGTTCGAGCTCGAACTCATCACCCTGACCCACTCGATCCCCGAGCCCAACGGCTTGGCCATCCGCACGCCGCTGGGGACGATCCTGCACACCGGCGACTGGAAGATCGATCCCGATCCCATGCTGGGCGAGGTCACCGACGTGGACGCCATCCGCAAGCTCGGCGACGAGGGCGTGCTGGCCATGGTCTGCGACAGCACCAATGTGTTCGTCGATGGCCACGCCGGGTCCGAGAGCGACGTGCGCAAGGCGCTGATCGATCTGATCAGTCCGCTCAAGGGCAAGGTGGCGGTGGCCTGTTTCGCCTCCAACGTCGCCCGGATGGACAGCGTCATCCGCGCCGCCGAGGCCGCCGGCCGCCGGGTCTGCCTGGTCGGCCGCTCGATGCACCGGATGACCGCCGCCGCCCAGTCGGTGGACCTGCTGAAAGGCACGCGCGAGTTCATCAGCGAGAAGGAAGCCAAGCATTTCCCGGAGGACAAGATCCTCTACCTCTGCACCGGCAGCCAGGGCGAGCCGCGCGCGGCCCTGGCCCGGATCGCCTCGGGCACGCACCCGCACGTCAACCTGGGCAAGGGCGACCACGCGATCTTCTCCTCGCGGGTCATCCCGGGCAACGAGGTGCCGATCCGCAACCTGCAGAACCACCTGGCCGACCGCGGCGTGCGCCTGTGCACCGAGCGGGACCATCCGGGCATCCATGTCTCCGGCCACCCCTGCCGCGACGAGCTGGCCCAGATGTACGCCTGGGCCCGCCCGCAGATCGCCGTCCCGACCCACGGCGAGCGCCGCCACCTGCTGGAGCATGCCGCCTTCGCCCGCGATCTGCAGGTCCCCCAGACCGTCAGCCCGCGCAACGGCGACATGGTCCGCCTGGCCCCCGGCCGCGCCGAGATCATTGACGAGGTCACGGCTGGCCGGCTGTATGTCGACGGCGGCATGGTCACGCCGGAAAACGGCGAGGCCCTCAAGGAGCGCCGCCATGCGGCCTTCAACGGCGTCCTGATGGTCACCGTGGCCCTGGACGGCAAGGGCCGCATCGTCTCGGGCCCGCAGATCCGCGCCATCGGCCTGGCCGGCGACGCCGACTTCCCGCTGGATGAGGCCCTCGACGACCTGGCGCTGGACGCCGAACAGGCGGTCAAGAAAATCCCCGCCGAGGAGCGCAGCTTCGACGAGATCGTCGAGAGCGCCCTGTCCAAGGTGGTCAAGAAGGGCGCCTACCGGATATGGGAACGCAAGCCGGTGGTGGAGACGACGGTGTTGAGGATCTAGCGTGCGTCCTTCGACTCCCGGATTAAATCCGGGGCAGCTTCGCAGGCTGCTCAGGATGACGTAGAGAGCGGCCGTACATACGACGTCATGCTGAGCAGCGCCGCAGGCGCGTGTCGAAGCACGCAAACCCGGAGACCCGCATGATCGGCAAGCTCAACCACGTCGGGGTCGCCACGCCCTCCATTGACGAGTCGCTGAAGATGTATCGCGACCTCTTGGGCGCGACCTCGCATACCGACAAATGGGCCATGCCGGAGCAGGGGGTGTGGGTCTGTTTCGTCAACCTGCCCAACAGCCAGATCGAGCTGATCGAGCCCTATGGCGAGGCCAGCCCGATCCACGGCTTCCTGGCCAAGAACCCCCGGGGCGGCCAGCACCACATCTGTTTCGAGGTGGAGAACATCCACGAGGCCCGCGACGCCCTGGTCGCCAAGGGGGCCACGGTGCTGGGCGAGCCGCGCATTGGCGCCCACGGCACCCTGATCATCTTCGTGCATCCCAAGGACATGGGCGGCATGCTGGTCGAGCTGATGGAAACCCCGAAGGAAGGGCATCACTGATGTCCCTCGGCACCGGGATCGCCATCTATCTGACCCTTTGGTGGACCGTGCTGTTCGCCGTCCTGCCGCTGGGCAACCGCACCTATGCCGAGGAAGGCATCGAGGTGAAGGATGGCGGCGACCCTGGCGCGCCGGTCAATCCCAACCTGAAGAAGAAGTTCATCACCACCACCTGGGTGGCCGCGCTGCTCTGGTCGGTGCTGTGGCTGGTGCTGAAGTTCCAGCTAGTGAGCCTGCCGCACCTCCCGACCGGGGGCTGAAATCGCCCAGGCTTTGGGCGCTGGGCGCATGAAGCGCCCGCCCGCGCCCAAGTTTTGGGCGATTGTCGCTCACGGCGGCCCACGCACCCGGTGAACGCTGCCCGCGAAACGAGTCGGGCGTAGCTTCAGGTCATGGAAGGCCGGTTCGCCGGTCTTGCTCCGTGGCGTTTTTCCCCGACGATGACTTGCAAGGCCGCCGGCGACCCCGGCGGCCTTCTTTTCGCCGTCCGCGTTGCCAATGAAGCATCGGCGAGGGTAAGTCAGCCCAACGCTGTTTGGGGACTTCCATGCGCCTGTCGCGCTACTTCCTGCCTGTTCTGAAAGAGGCGCCTTCGGACGCCCAGATCGTCTCGCATCAGTTGATGCTGCGCGCCGGCATGATCCGCCAGGAGGCGGCCGGCATCTACGCCTGGCTGCCGCTGGGCCTTCGGGTGCTGAAGAAGGTCGAGCAGATCGTCCGCGAGGAGATGGATCGCGCCGGCGCCGTCGAACTGCTGATGCCGACCATCCAGCTGGCTGACCTGTGGCGCGAGAGCGGCCGTTACGAGGCCTATGGCGACGAGATGCTGCGCATCGTCGACCGCCACAAGCGCGACCTGCTCTACGGGCCCACCGCCGAGGAGGTCGTGACCGACATCTTCCGGGCCTCTGTGACGAGCTACAAGGACCTGCCGCTGACCCTCTACAACATCCAGTGGAAGTTCCGCGACGAGCGCCGCCCCCGCTTCGGCGTGATGCGCGGCCGCGAGTTCCTGATGAAGGACGCCTACAGCTTCGACCTCAACGAGGCCGACGCCAGGGCGGCCTACAACCGCATGTTCATCGCCTATCTGAACCTGTTCGCGCGGATGGGCCTGAAGGCCGTGCCGATGAAGGCCGACACCGGTCCGATCGGCGGCGACCTTTCCCACGAATTCATCGTCCTGGCCGACACCGGCGAGAGCCAGGTGTTCTGCCACAAGGACCTTGTGGAGATGGGCGCGCCCGGCCCCGACGTGGACTGGTACGGCGACCTGCAGCCGCTGGTCGACCAGCGAACGGCCCTCTACGCCGCCACGGAGGAGATGCACGACGAGACGGCCTTCGCCGCCGTGCCCGCCGACAAACAGCTGTCGGCCCGCGGCATCGAGGTCGGCCACATCTTCTATTTCGGC
>JACRBD010000061.1 GCA_016234625.1 Caulobacterales bacterium
CGAGGCGCCGGCGGTAATGCCCAGGGTGGCGACCCCTTCCAGCCAGGCCCAGTCCAGTCCGGCGGCGTCATCCAGCAGCCGGGCATTGCTCGCTCCGCCCCGCAGACCGACCTCGACCAGCCTCACCGAATTGGACGAGTTGCGCGAGCCGACGACCAGCAGCAGGTCCGACCGGTCGGCCAGCTGTTTCACCGCGTCCTGGCGGTTGGTGGTGGCGTAGCAGATGTCTTCCTTGTGTGGCGCGGCGATGCCGGGAAAGCGCCGCTGCAGCACGGCGACGATGTCGGCGGTGTCGTCCACCGACAGGGTGGTCTGGGTGACAAAGGCGACGTTCGAGGCGTCGACCGGCTCGAACACCTCGGCGTCGGCGACGTGCTCGATCAGCTTCGCCGCGCCCTCCGGCAGCTGGCCCATGGTGCCGACGACCTCCGGATGACCTTCATGGCCGATCAGCACGATCTCGCGGCCGGCGTCGAAATGCCGCTGGGCCTCCACATGCACCTTGGAGACCAGCGGGCAGGTCGCGTCGAGGAACAGCATCCGCCTTGCCTTCGCCTCGGCCGGCACGGACTTGGGCACGCCGTGGGCGGAGAAGACCACCGGCCGGTCATCGGGCGCTTCGTCCAGCTCCTCGACGAACACCGCCCCCAGCGCCCTGAGCCGTTCCACCACGTGCCTGTTGTGTACGATCTCGTGCCGCACATAGACCGGCGCCCCGTACTTCTCGATGGCCCGCTCGACGATCTGGATCGCCCGGTCAACCCCGGCGCAGAAACCGCGCGGACTGGCCAGCAGGACCTTCAGGGGCGGCTTGATCGGGGCGGCGTCATCCATGGCGGCAACGTAGGCGCTGCGACTCCTTCCCGCCAGAGCGGGCTACGCCCGCTCCAACAAATGTGGCGGCGCGCCCGGACGCCAAACCGGATTCCACTTCGGCTGGTCGCGCCCATCCGATCCGCCGGATGGCGGATCGGTCGGGTCTATTTGAAGCGGCGCGCCCGGACGCCAAACCGGATTCCACTTCGGCTGGTCGCGCCGCTGGTGAACCCGCGTTGCGAGGCCACGCATATGCCTTTATCAGACTGCATCTGCTTTTCGGCCGGCCCGCCCGCGCCGGTCCAATTTGTTTTCCGGACGTGACATGCGCCGCTCCTTGAATATCGCCCTGCTTGCCCTGTTCACCGCCGGTTCCCTGGCGGTGGCGATCCCCGCCACGGCCCAGGGCCGCGGGGGCGGCAGCGACGCCGACCGCCGTCAGCAGGAAGAAGCCGCGAAGAAGAAGAAGCGCGAGCAGGAGTGGAACCAGCCGGCCGCGCCGCTGCCGCAACTGCGCAACGCCGGCCCCTGCCCCTATGTGAAGGTGCTCTACGACGCCGGCCGCTTCATCGAATTCAAGGACGGCAAGGAAAGCGCCGGAACCGTCGGCTGGACCGGCGAGATCCAGGGCGTGTCCGCCGGCTGCGAGTACAAGGACGCCGACCCGATCAAGGTGCAGGTCGAGCTGCTGTTCGCCATGGGCCGTGGCCCGGCCGCGGTGGGCCAGCAGAAGACCTACCGCTACTGGGTCGCCGTGACCTCGCGCAACCAGTCGGTCATCGCCAAGGAATACTTCGACCTGCCCGTCGGCTTCTCCGCCGGCGAGGACCGGGTGTTCGTGCGCGAGACGATCGCCAACATCACCATCCCCCGCGCCAGCGCGGACACCAGCGGCGCCAATTTCGAGGTCCTGATCGGCTTCGACGTGACGCCGCAGATGGCCGCCTTCAACCGCGACGGAAAGCGCTTCCGCGTCAACGCCGGAGCCACGCCGACGGCCGCCGCCGGGGCCCCCACCAACCCATGAGCGATCTGAAGCGGTCCCTTGGTGAAGCGGTCGCGGCCGCCTTCGCCGCCCAGGGACTTCCTGCTGAACTTGGCCGGGTGACCGCCTCCGATCGCCCGGACCTCGCCGATTTCCAGTGCAACGGCGCCCTGCCGGCCGCCAAGGTGGCGGGCAAGCCGCCCCGCGAGATCGCCGCCGCCGTGGTCGAGGCCCTGTCCGGCCACCCGCTGCTGCAGTCGGTCGAGATCGCCGGCCTGGGCTTCATCAATCTGCGGGTCAGCGCCAGGGCCCTGTCCGACCGCGCCCGCGAGATCGCCGCCGACCCGCGCGCCGGCGCCGGCGAGGTGGAAGAACCGCGCCGCGTGATGGTCGACTACGGCGGCCCTAACGTCGCCAAGCCGATGCATGTCGGCCACCTGCGGGCCTCGATCATCGGCGAGTCGGTCAAGCGCATCTATCGCTTCCGCGGCGACGAGGTGCTGGGCGACGCCCACTTTGGCGACTGGGGCTTCCAGATGGGCCTCCTGATCTGCGCCGCCTGCGACGAGGACGCTTTCGTCCGCACCCTGATGGACCGCCTGGCCGACACGCCCCGCGACTTCAGCGCCGCCGACGAGAAGCAGGTGATGGACGCCTTCGGCGACCACGTCGATCTGCCGATGCTCGACCGCCTGTATCCGGAAGCCGCCGGCCGGGCCAAGACCGATGTCGAATATCGCGACCGCGCCCGCCGTGCGACCGCCGAACTGCAGGGGGGCCGCCTCGGCTATCGCCTGTTGTGGAAGCATTTCGTGCGGGTCAGCCGGGTGGCGCTGGAGCGCGAGTTCCATGCCCTGGGCATCGATTTCGACCTGTGGAAAGGCGAGAGCGATGTCGACAGCCTGATCGATCCGATGGTCCGCGAACTGGAAACCAAGGGCCTGCTGGCCGACGACCAGGGCGCCCGGGTGATCCACCTGGCCCGGCCCGGCGAGACCAAGAAGAAGAAAGCCCCCGACGGGACCGTCTACGAAGCGCCGAGCCCCGACCCTCTGTTGGTGGTCTCCTCGGAAGGCTCGGCGATGTACGGCACGACCGACCTTGCCACCGTGCTGGACCGGCGGCGGTCGTTCGACCCGCACCTGATCCTCTACTGCGTCGACCAGCGCCAGGCCGACCACTTCGAGCAGGTGTTCCGCGCCAGCTACCTGGCCGGCTACGCTGAGCCAGGCTCGCTGGAGCACATCGGCTTTGGCACCATGAACGGGCCCGATGGCAAGCCGTTCAAGACCCGCGAAGGCGGGGTCCTGAAGCTGCACGACCTGATCGAGATGACCCGCGCCAAGGCCCGCGAGCGCCTGAAGGAGGCGGGCGCCGGCGGCGAGCTGACGCCGGAGGAATACGAGGACACGGCGAACAAGGTGGCGGTGGCCGCCCTGAAGTTCGCTGACCTCAGCAACTATCGCGGCACCAGCTACGTCTTCGACCTCGACCGCTTCTCCAGCTTCGAGGGCAAGACCGGCCCCTATCTGCTGTACCAGGCGGTGCGCATCAAATCGCTGTTGCGCCGGGGCCAGGCCGAACGGATCGCGCCGGGGCGGATCACCATCGGCGAGCCGGCCGAGCGCGAACTGGCCATGCTGCTGGACGCCTTCGACACGGCCCTGGTGGAGGCCTACGACAAGAAGGCCCCCAACTTCATCGCCGAGCATGCCTTCAAGCTGGCCCAGAGCTTTTCGCGCTTCTTCTCCGCCTGCCCGATCTTCCAGGCCGGCGACGAGACGGTGGCGGCCTCGCGGCTGGGCCTGGCGGCGGTGACGCTGAAGCAGCTGGAGCTGGCGCTCGACCTGCTGGGCGTCGAGACGCCGGAGCGAATGTAGCCAATTCGCCCGCGAACGCGCATCATGCGTCCATGAGCGAACACTACCACGTACACGCCCATTGGGACGCCGAAGCGAAGGTCTGGGTGTCGACAAGCAACATTCCCGGCCTCCATGTCGAAGCGGATACGCTCGGCGAATTCATCGAGCTCGTCGAGGCATTGGCCCCCGAGATGTTGTCGGACAACCTGGGCATCCGTGGCCCGGTCCCTGTCGAGCTGCGCGCTGATCGCACGCTGGAGCTGGTGGTCGCCTAATTTTATCGAACAACCGTTATGGTTGTGATTTGATCTGATGGTGCGGTTTCAGATCGGATCATGCCGCACGACTACTACCCTGAGCTCGTTCAATTGCTCCGCGCCGCCGGATGGCGACGCATTTCCGGTGGGAAAGGCAGCCACGAGAAGTGGCGTCATCCCGGATCGGTGAAGACGCTTGTCGTGCCGCGAACCAAGAGCCGGCACACCGCCAACGACATCCTGAAGGACGCTGGCCTTCCCAAGAGCTTCTGATCCTTCGTTGCAGTTGACTCCCCGGCCACCGTCCAGCACACACCTCCCGTCTCGCGGGAGACATCGGGATTCGTCCCGAGGCCGAAGGCGCAACCGCCCCGGAAACGCTCAGGCAAACGGACCGCGCGACATCGAAACGCTGGAAAGGCCGCATCCGTGGCCGCCGAAGGAGCAAGGGTCGTGACAACGGCCTGAAATCTCTCAGGCTCAAGAGACAGCGGGGGCGAATCGACCGGTCATGGGCCGGCCGAGACGCATCGACCCCGCCGGAGCCCAGCGTGTCAGACGACGATCTCAAAAAGACCCCGCTCTACGACGCGCATGTCGCCGCCGGCGCGCGCATGGTGCCGTTCGCGGGCTATT
Organism: Caulobacterales bacterium; assembly: GCA_016234625.1. GTDB lineage: Bacteria > Pseudomonadota > Alphaproteobacteria > Caulobacterales > Caulobacteraceae > Caulobacter. The sequence goes on from JACRBD010000061.1 coordinate 4,557, forward strand.
CGATGCCTGTGCAGTACAAGGACGGGGTGCTCAAGGAGCACCTCTGGACCCGCGAGAGCGCCGGGCTGTTCGACGTCTCGCACATGGGCCAGGCCCGGCTGCGCGGCGTCTCGCCCCTGTCGGCCTTCGAAGACGTCGTTCCGGGCGACTTCATCGGCCTGCCCGCCGGGCGACAGAAGTATTCGGTGCTGCTCAACCGCAAGGGCGGGATCATCGACGATCTGATGGCCTCGCGGCCCGACGACGACGGTCTGTTCGTGATCGTCAACGGCGCCTGCAAGGACGACGACTACGCCTTCATGGCCGACGAGCTGACGCCCCAGGTGACCATCGACCGTCTGGAAGACCGCGCGCTGCTGGCGCTGCAGGGTCCCAGGGCCGTCGAGGTGCTCAAGGCCCATATCCCGGAAGCCGCCGGCAAGGTGTTCATGGACAGCTGGGCCACGACCGGGTTCGGCGTCGACGTGCTGATCTCCCGCTCCGGCTACACCGGCGAGGACGGCTACGAGATCTCCGTCCCCGGCCATGCCGCGGAACGGATCTGGAACACCCTGCTGGAGGACGAGCGCGTCCGCCCCATTGGCCTGGGCGCCCGGGACTCCCTGCGGCTCGAGGCCGGCCTGCCGCTCTACGGCCACGACGTCGACGAGACGGTCAGCCCGGTGGAAGCCGGTTTGACCTTCGCCATTTCGAAGCGCCGCCGCGAGGCCCAGGACTTCCCCGGCGCCGCCCGCATCGTCAAGGAACTGGCCGAGGGCCCGAGCCGCGTCCGCGTCGGCCTGAAGGTGCTGGGCGGCCCGCCGGCCCGCGAGGGCGCCGAGATCGCCGACACCAACGGCAAGGTCGTCGGCGTGGTCACCAGCGGCGGGTTCGCCCCCTCGCTGGGCTGCCCCATCGCCATGGGCTTCGTTCCGCCGGCCCTGTCGGCCGTGGGCACGAAGCTGAACGTCATCGTTAGGGGCAGAGCCGGGGCCGCAGAGGTCGTCGCCATGCCCTTCGTCCCCCACCGCTACGTCCGCAAAGTCTGAAAGAGGTCCAGCCATGCGTTTCACCAAGGATCATGAATGGGTTGAGCTGGCGGGCGACATCGCCACCGTCGGCATCACCGCCTACGCCGCCGAACAGCTGGGCGACGTGGTGTTCGTCGAGGTTCCGGATGTCGGCAAGACCCTGACCCAGGGCGACGGCATGGCCGTGGTCGAGAGCGTCAAGGCCGCCTCCGACGTCTACGCCCCGGTGTCCGGCGAGGTGGTCGAGGCCAACGCCGTCCTCGGCGACGCGCCGGAGACGGTGAACGCCGTCCCCGAAGCCGGCGGCTGGTTCGCCAGGATCAAGGTCAGCGACCCGTCGCAGGTCGAAGCCCTGATGGATCGCGCGGCTTACGAAGATTTCCTCGGGACGCTTTAGACGATGAGCTTCGACGTCTTCCTGGTCGCTCCCGAGGAGGAGATGCCCGCGGAGGAGGCGGCGAGAGCGCTGGCGCTTGCCCTGCATGCGATCGGTGCGGCGCTACATGGAGACGAGCTCCACCTGCACGACGGTCGCTGGATCGAGTTCTACGGCAGCGGACCGGGGAGCGGCGGCATGTTCGCCCTTCGCGGTCTCGACCGGAGTGTCGCTGAAGCCATTTACGCGGTCGCGGAGGCAACGAGCTGCTTCATAGTCGCGGCAGGCGGTTCCAAGGTCGCGTTTCGCACGCCCGGCAACACGAAGTCGCCACCCGAAGAGCTCTTCCCGCAGGAAGTCGTCGAAGGGCCTGATGAACTGCTCGCCGGGTTGAGCGACGGCCACGCCGACTGGACCGCTTACCGTGACCAGGTCGTTCAATCCCCCCCCCCCGCCGCCGAAGCGCGGCTTCCTTTCCAGACTCTTCGGTAGGAACTGATGCGCTACCTCCCCCTGACCCCCGACGACCGCGTCCAGATGCTGGGCGACATCGGGGTGGACTCAATCGACGCCCTGTTCGTCGACGTTCCCGCCAGCGCCCGCCGCACGGGCTTCGTCGATCTGCCGATGTTCGCCGGCGAGCTGGAGGTCGAGCGGGAGCTGGCCGGCCTGGCGGCAAAGAACGTGGCGGCCGGATCGGTTCCCTTCTTCTGCGGCGCGGGGGCCTATCGCCACCATGTGCCGGCCAGCGTCGATCACCTGATCCAGCGGTCGGAGTTCCTCACCAGCTACACGCCCTACCAGCCCGAAATCGCCCAGGGCACGCTGCAGGTGCTGTTCGAGTTCCAGACCCAGGTCGCGGCCCTGACCGGCATGGAGGTGGCCAACGCCTCCCTCTATGACGGCTCCACCGCCTGCGCCGAGGCGGTGATGATGACCAAGCGGGTAACCCGGCGGAACCGGGCGGTGCTGTCGGGCGGCGTGCATCCCCATTACGTCCGCACGACCCAGACCCTGGCCCATGCCGAGGGCATGGAGGTGGTCGCCCTGGCCGCCGCCGTCGACGCCGAGGACGCGGTGATCGCGGCCATCGACGCCGACACCGCCTGCGTGGTCGTCCAGACCCC
>JACRBD010000063.1 GCA_016234625.1 Caulobacterales bacterium
AGCGAGGGCAGGACGTCGCCCAGCGCCAGCTCCAGCACGTCAGTGAACACCGGCTCCTCGGCTTCCGGATCGAACCACAGGCCCTGGGCCTTGGCGTAGGCTTCCACCAGGTTGACCCGCTGGGCGTCGCGGTTGGTGGCGCGCAGATAGTCGATGGTCGACTGGCTGATCGGGAAGAAGCCGCAGGTGGCGCCGTACTCGGGGGCCATGTTGGCGATGGTCGCCTGGTCCTCGATGGTCAGGTTGGCCAGGCCGGCGCCGAAGAACTCGACGAACTTGCCGACCACGCCCTTCTTGCGCAGCATCTGGGTGACGGTCAGCACCAGGTCGGTGGCGGTGGCGCCTTCCGGCAGGGCGCCGGTCAGGCGGAAGCCGATCACCTCGGGGATCAGCATCGGAATGGCCTGGCCGAGCATGGCCGCCTCGGCCTCGATGCCGCCCACGCCCCAGCCCAGCACCGACAGGCCGTTGACCATGGTGGTGTGGGAGTCGGTGCCGACGACCGTGTCGGGATAGGCGACGTCCATCTCCGGATGGCCGGCGTCCGCCGCGGTCCAGACGGTCTGGGCCAGGTATTCCAGGTTCACCTGGTGGCAGATGCCGGTGCCCGGGGGCACCACGCGGAAGTTGTTGAACGCCGAGGAGCCCCAGCGGAGGAAGTTGTAGCGCTCGATGTTGCGCTCATATTCGCGATCGACGTTCTGGCCGTAGCTGGTGGCGGCGCCGAAGTAGTCGACCATCACCGAGTGATCGATGACCAGGTCAACGGGGATCAGCGGGTTGATCTTGGTCGGGTCGGCGCCCAGCGCGTTCATGGCGTCGCGCATGGCGGCCAGGTCGACGACCGCCGGCACGCCGGTGAAGTCCTGCATCAGCACCCGGGCCGGACGGAAGCTGATCTCGTGCTCCACGCCGCCCCGGTTCTCGACCCAGGCCGCGACGGCCTTCAGGTCGGCTTCGGTGGTGTCGCCGCCGTTTTCGTTGCGCAGCAGGTTTTCGAGCAGAACCTTCATTGACACGGGCAGGCGGCTCACGCCTTTCAGACCGGCGTCTTCCGCCGCGCTCAGGCTGTAGTAGACGTAGGAGGTCCCGCCGACCGAGAGGGTGCGGCGGGCTTGCAAGCTGTCGATAGACGCCATGTGGGGGAGTCCTTTCCTGTTCTCGGCCGCCCGAAAACCACTTCCGGGATCGCGCGCTCGGAAAGGACTCACAGCGTCCCCCCCGGCGCGGCGCACCTCCGCGCGCGAACGCGCGGGGCCGATGGCGGGCTGCATACTCCGCGTTGCGTTAAACGTCCATGTCGGCGTCAGGGGCAATGCGAACCGTTCTCAGGTGACCGCATGATTTCGCGAATCCAGGTTGAGGATCTCGCCATCCGCCGCGGCGAACGGATGCTGTTCGAGCACCTGGGCTTTACTGTCGAGCCCGGCGAGGCGGTGGCCCTGGTCGGCCGCAATGGCGCGGGCAAGACCAGCCTGCTGCGGGCGGTGGCCGGCCTGCTGCGGCCCGCGGCCGGAACCGTACGATTCGCCGGCGTGCAGGACGCCGCCGAGGCGCGCGCGAGCGACCTGCACCTGATCGGCCATCTGGACGGGCTCAAGGGCGGCCGCACAGCGCGCGAGGAACTGGCCTTCGCCGCCGGCTGGTGTGGCGCCGACGCGGCGGGCCTGACCCGGGCGGCCGAGGCGCTGGACCTGGGCCGCCTGCTGGATCTGGAGGTGCGCAAGCTGTCGGCGGGCCAGCGGCGGCGGGTCGGTCTCGCGCGGCTGGTGGCGGCCCCCCGGACCCTGTGGGTGCTGGACGAGCCGCTGGCCCCACTCGACACTGTCTGGCGCGAACGGGTTGGACAGCTGATCGCCGACCACCTGGCCGGAGGCGGCATGCTGCTGGCCGCCGTGCATGATCCGCTGCCCGTCCCGGCCCGGGCCGTCGAGGTGGGCGGATGAGCCCGCTCCTCGTGCTGCTGCGCCGCGAGCTGGCGCTGGCCTGGGGCCGGGGCGGCGGACCGCTGCCGGCGCTCGCCTTCTACGCCGGGGTGACCACCCTGCTGCCGCTGGCCATCGGTCCGGAGCCCGACCGGCTGGCGGTGATCGCGCCGGGCATCGCCTGGCTGGCCCTGGCCCTGGCCTCGTTGCTGTCGCTGGAACGGCTGTTCGAGCGCGACTATGAGGACGGCGCCATGGATCTGCTGGCCCTCGGCGGTCCGGCGCTGGAGGCGGTTTGCGCGGTCAAGGCGCTCAGCCAGTGGCTGGCGACCGGTCTGCCGCTGGCCTTGGCCGCGCCCGTGGCGGCGTTGATGCTCGGAGCCCCATTGTCGCTGGCCCCGGTGATCCTCGTCTGCGCCCTGGTCGGCGGCCTGGCCTTCGCCTTCGTCGGCGGCCTGGGCGCGGCGCTCGCCCTGGGCAGCCGCAGGGGCGGGCTGCTGATCGCGGTGATCGTCCTGCCGCTGTTCGCCCCGCCGGTGATCTTCGGCGGCGGCGCCCTGAGTCAGGCGGCGTCGGGTCTCGGCGGAACCTCGGGTCTGGCGCTGCTGTGCGCCTGGGCCGCCGCCGCGGTGGCGCTCAGCCCCGTCGCCATGGCCGCCGCCTGCCGCAACGCCCTGGATTGATCTGCGACAAAGCGGAAACAAACTGACGGCCTACGGACAAACGCCAGCCATACGGACCGGTCATGGTGCCGACACAAGAAACCGGATTGGGGAGCCATCCACATGACTTCGATTTTGTCTCGCGCCGTGCTCATGGCCGGCGTCATTACCCTGGCGGGCGTCACCGCCGCCTCGGCCCAGACCCATCCCGCCCCGCCCGCTGACGGCGCGCCCCAGGTCGAGCGACGCGTCGTCGTCATGGGCGGGCCCGGCGGCATGCATCATCCCGGCGGTCCGGGCATGATGGGCGGCGGGCACAAGATGGACCCGGCCAAGCACGCCGAGCACCTGCGGGACGTCCTGCAACTGCGGCCCGACCAGGAAGGCGCCCTGAAGGCCTTCATCGCGGCCATGACTCCGCCCGAGCACCCGGCCCCGGCCGCCGGCGCCCCGCCGCATCACCCGGACATGCCCAAGACCACGCCCGAGCGGCTGGCCATGGCCGAGAAGATGATGGCCGAACAGCAGGCCATGTTCAAAAAGCACAACGACGCCCTGCGCGCCTTCTACGGTCAGCTGACCCCGTCCCAGCAGAAGGCCTTCGACGCCCTGCACATGGGCATGGCCCGGCATCATCGGGGCGGCCCGGGCATGGGTCGCCGGATGCGCATGATGCATCCGGGCGGCCCCGGCGGCGCAGGCATGGAAGGCGGCCCGGGCGGCGGCATGTTCATCATCGGCGGTCCCGACGACGAGCAGGCGTTCGAGATCGAGCTCGACGATGGCGGCGACGATTCGGATCAGTAGATCCACGGACTTGCCCGCCGGTCGCCCTCAAGGTAACCGGCGGGCATGTTCGCCTTTCTCGCCAACCCCGACCGGTTCATGGCCTTCTCGCGAAGGGCCGCGCCGGGATTCGGCATTCTGGCCGCCGTCCTGATCGCGGCCGGGCTGTGGTTCACCTTCACCGCGCCCGAGGACTACCAGCAGGGCGACACCGTCCGGATCATGTTCATCCATGTGCCGGCCGCCTACCTGGCCATGTTCAGCTATGTCTGCCTGGGCGTCGCCAGCTTCCTCTCCCTGATCTATCGCCACGCCATCGCCGACGCCGCGGCCAAGGCCTGCGCGCCGCTCGGCGCCGGCTTCACCGCCCTGGCCCTGATCACCGGCAGCCTGTGGGGCAAGCCGATGTGGGGGACCTGGTGGGTGTGGGACGCCCGCCTGACCTCGGTGCTGGTGCTGTTCCTGTTCTGGCTCGGCTACATCGCCCTGCGCGCGGCCATCGACGACGAGACCCGCGCCGGCCGCGCCGCCGCCATCCTGGCCCTGGTGGGACTGGTGAACCTGCCGGTGGTTCATTTCTCGGTCGAGTGGTGGAACAGCCTGCATCAGGGCGTGACCGTGTTCGCCGCCAAGGCCGAGAACCGGCTGCCCCCCGCCTATCTCATCCCCATGGCGCTGATGTCGCTGGGCTATATGGCGCTGTTCGGTTCGCTGTGGCTGGTGCGCATCCGGGCCGAGGTCTGGCGCCGCCGCGCCCAGGTTCTGGCGCTGCAGGCGGCGGGAGGCTGACGATGCCCGACTTCGACACCGGCAAATACGCCGCCTACATCTGGCCGTCCTTCGCGGTCAGCGCCCTGTTCCTCGCCGCCATGATCGCCGACAGCCTGGCCCGCGCCCGCCGCTGGAAACGAGAGGTCGAGGCGCGGACGAAGGACCGGCCGTGAAGCGCTGGCTGGGCTTCCTGCCGCTCGCGGCGCTGGTCCTGCTGGGCGTGCTGTTCGCCGGCTATTCCCTCAAGCGCAATCCGCAGGTCCAGCCCTCGGCCATGGTCGGCCACCCGGTTCCGGACCTGACCCTGCCGGTGCTGGAGACCGGCCGGCCGATGTCGGTCCGCCAGGCGGCCTCCGGTCCGGTGCTGGTCAACTTCTATGCCTCCTGGTGCGCGCCCTGCGAGCTGGAGGCTCCCGCCCTGATGCGGCTGAAGGCCCAGGGCGTGACCCTGATCGGCATCGGCTACAAGGACGCGCCGCAGAACAACCGCGCCTTCCTCGGCCGGGTCGGCGATCCGTTCGCCGTCCGGCTGCTCGACCGCGATGGCCGCGCCGGCCTCGAGTTCGGCGTCACCGGCGTGCCGGAGAGCTACCTGATCGACGCCTCGGGGGTGATCACCGCCAAGTTCACCGGCGAACTGACGCCGGACGAAGAGCTGAGGATCATCGCGGCAACGCGGCGTTAACCACGATCCCACATCTTGGCGTCTCGTTAACCATGTCGCCGAGACGCCCGTGAACCCCGTCCGACCCAATGTCTGGGCCAATGTCCCCCAGCCCGCCCAGAGCGGGGGCGGCGGCGCCGCGAAGTCGGCGGCGCAGCGGGCCTTCTTCGAAGCGGCGCTGGGCAAGGCGACCGGCGGCGCGGCCAGTGTTCCGGTCCGGACCGCCGCGGCACAGCCGCCCGTGGTTCACGCCACGCCGGTCCAGCGCATGCCGCCCAGCCAGCCGACCGAGGCGCCGCAGAAGATCCTGCGGCCGGGTTCGTTGCTGGATATACGGGTGTAAATTCACCCGTCATCCTCGCGCTTGTCGCGAGGACCCAAGCACACCGTTACCTTCCAGCCACCGCGACCGGCGCCGTGGTCTTGGGTCGTCGGAACAAGTCCGACGATGACGGTGGGAGGGTCAGGCCTCGGCCTCGATAGCCTTCTTCTTCTTTTTCTTCTTCTCGGGCTTGGCGGCCTTCGGCGGCTTCACCGCCTTCTCGGCCTTGACCTTCTTGACCGTCCCTTCGCCGCTGGCGAGGGCGGCCAGGGCGTCGAGGAAGGCCTCGCGCTTGCCCTTGGGCAGCAGGGCCAGCAGGCGGGCGTCGGCCGCGTCGGCGCGGGGGCCGATCTCGGCCAGGGCGGCGCGGCCGGCGTCGGTCAGCCGCACGGCGTTGGCCCTGGCGTCCACGGCCGAGCGTTCGCGAACCAGCAGGCCCTTGTCGAGCATCCGGGCGACCATGTCGGCCAGGGTCGAGCGATCGACGCCCGTGGCGGCCACCAGATCAGCCTGGGCCGCGCCCTCCTTGGCCGCCACGGCCGAAAGCACCGCGTGCTGGCGCTGGGTGACGCCGCCCGGTCCGCCGCCCTCGGCATAGAA
>JACRBD010000070.1 GCA_016234625.1 Caulobacterales bacterium
CGAGCTGCCGCTGGACATGCAGGTCAAGCTGCTGCGGGCCCGGCAGGAGAGCGAGATCGATCCCATCGGCGCCAAGCGGTCGGTGCGGGTGGACGTGCGCATTGTCTCCGCGACCAACCGCGACCTGACCAACCACATCGCCGAGGGCCGCTTCCGCGAGGACCTGTTCTATCGCCTGAATGTCTATCCGATCGAGGCCCCGTCCCTGCGCGAACGCCGCGAGGACATCCCCTCGCTGGTCGAAGCCTTCATCCGCCGGTTCAACATCGAGGAGGGCAAGCGCGTGGCGGGCCTGGCCCCCGAGACGGCGGCGATCCTCGGCAACTTCGACTGGCCGGGCAACGTCCGTCAGCTGGAGAACGCGGTCTATCGCGCCATCGTGCTCAGCGACGCGCCCTTCCTGCAGCCGCACGATTTCCCGGCCATTTCGGGGGTCAAAATCGCGCCGCAGGAACTGACCGCCGCCGCCAACGCCATGCCCACGCCGCAGGAGCTGATCGCCGAGATCGGCCAGAGCCAGGATTCGCCGGTGCGCATACTCGACGGCCGCGGTCACGTGCGCCCGCTGGAGGAGGTCGAGCGCGACCTGATCCAGCTGGCGATCGAGATCTACGCCGGACACATGAGCGAGGTCGCCCGTCGCCTGGGCATCGGCCGCTCGACCCTCTACCGCAAGGTCCGCGAACAGGGCCTCGACGTCGATGGCAGCCTTGAGGAGGCAAGCTGATGGCAAAACGCCTGAACATCCTGCGCCCGCAATCGCGCGACGACCGGCTCAAGAGCCTGATGCACCGCATGAAGCTGGCGGCGGCCCGCATGGTCGTCCCGCCGGCGCCGGCGAACGCCTGACAGGCTAGCGGGGCCGGCGCGGGGTGACGTGGATCGTCACATCGTCGGCCGGCCCTACGCCGCCCTTGCAGGCCGCCGGCCGATACCGGAGGTCGTAGCAAAGCCGCACGTCCTGCAGCCGGCTGTCGCCGGTCAGCCGGATATTGACGCCCTGGCGCGGAAACCGCGGATTGGCCTTCACGAAGGCGTCGCGAATCTGGCCGGCGGTCATGGTCGCGGCCATGGGCGGCAGCTTCACCGCCCGCCACAGCACCGACGCCTGCCTGAAATAGGCCTCCGGCGAGGACCAGCCGCAGGTCCCGTGCGCCGCCCACTCATGCTGCAGCGAAGCGGCCGACGGGGTCATGCACAGGTGCTTGCGCACCGTGGCCGCGCTCATCGCGGGGGCGGGGCCGCAATAGCGCGGGTGTCGGCCGTCAGGCCCATTGGGCCACAGGCCGTGCAGTATGAAGCCGAAGGAATTGCCCCGGCACTGGGTGGCGAACTCGGGATCGTCGCCCTTGCCGCGGCAGGCCTCCGGCGCCCAGGTCAGGGCCAGCATGTAGAAGGCCGTCGGCGCGTCGCGGACAATTTCGTTGGCCGGCGGGACCAGTTCAGGCGCGGGCGCGATGGCTTTCGGCAGATGGCAGACGCGTGGCGGAGCGGACGCGCCGCTGGCGAAGCCGGCGGTCAGCAGGGCCGCGACGGCCAGGGTCAGGGCGCGGATCATCGGCCTACTCGCTCCCCTCGGACGGTCCGGACCGCCGCCCGAACGCCTTGCGCTTCATCGGCTTCTTGTCACCCTTGGCCTTGGCGGTGATCTCCTTGAGCTTCACCGCCTGCAGCATGGAGAGCGCCTGGCCGGCCGCGCCCTTCTCCGGATCGCCGAAGGCGCGGCCGTAGGTCTTGAGGCGATCCTCGACGCTGCCGAGGAATTCGCCTTCCCAGTCGGACAGTTCGATGCCGGCCTTGTCGGCCGTGCGACGGGCGCGCTTGAGGGCGTTCAGCGCGGCCCGTTTGGCCTGCGCTTTCAGATCTGGCGCGCCGCGCTTCAAATCTCGCCGATGGCCGAGAGGTAGAGGTCGATCAGCGCGTCCTCTTCCTGGCGCTTGGCCCGGTCCATTTTGCGGATGCGGACCACCTTGCGGATGATCTTGACGTCGAAGCCGTTGCCCTTGGCCTCGGCGTAGACCTCCTTGAGGTCGGCCATGACCGCAGCCTTGTCCTCCTCCAGCCGCTCGATGCGCTCGAGGATGGTCTTGAGCTGCGTCTGGGCGGTGCTGTTGAGCACGTCGATGGTGGAGGCGTCGTCGGCCATGGGGGAAGGCTCTCACAGGACGGAGGGATCGGGAAGCTGGTCCCTCTAGCCCCCCCGGCCCCGGGCCTCAAGCAGTCCGTGGCTCACCAGCAGCGGATTCAGGTGCGCGGGGTCCTCGAACCTGTGGACATGAAAGCCCAGGGTTCGCGCCGCCTCGATATTGGCCGCGGAGTCGTCGATGAACAGCAGGTCTTCAGGCGCGAAGCCGGCGCGCTCGCAGGCGACCGCGTAGATGCGCGGATCGGGCTTGAGCAGCGCCTCCTCGGCGGAGACCACGGTGGCTCGCAGATGCCGAAACGCCGGGCTGAGACCCTGCACGAACGGCCAGGTCCCCGTCCACATGTTGGTCAGGCCGAACTGGGGCACGCCGGCCAGGGCCAGGGCCTCCATGGCCGCCTCCGTCTCGGGAATCGCGCCGTCGAACATTTCGTCCCAGCGGTCCCACCAGGCGCGGATCTCCGCCTCGTGCTCCGGGAAACGCGCGACCAACAGCCGGGTGTTGTCTTCGGGCGAGAGGCCGCGGTCGGTCTCCATGTGCCAGGCCATGGTGCAGACAGACGAAAGGAACCGGTCGCAAGCGTCCGGTTCCTTGAAAATCTTCAGATAGAGGCGACGCGGACTCCAGTCCACGATCACGTTGCCGACGTCCCAGAGAACACCCCGGGGCGGGCGCATTCTTAGCCTTGTTTGGCCTTGAAGCGCGGGTCGGTCTTGTTGATCACGTACATCACGCCCTTGCGACGCACGAGCTTGCAGTCGCGGTGGCGATTCTTCAGCGACTTGAGCGAGCTTCTGACCTTCATGACCCGTCTACCGTTTGCGGGACGTCCGGGCGCTGAACTGCAGCGCCTTCGGAAACCCGGTTGTTCCAGAGCGGGCGGCTATAGGCGGCGACGGCTTTTGAGTCAATCCGCGCGCTTGAAGGACCAGGTCCCGGCGTCGCCGTTCTCGTTGTTCATCACCCCCGACATCCGGCGGCCGTCGATCCGGCCCATGTAGACGGCGTAGTGGTCGTTGGTGTCCCACACCACCATCGATCCGCGCTGCAGCCAGCGGCCGTTGGTGTAGGTATTTCCCTTGTAGCTGTACTTCAGCGTGCAGTTGGGCATCAGGGTCATGGTCTGCGAGACCGGCGGATCTCCGTCCCAGGTGAAGGCGCCGGTCCAGCGTGACCCGGACAGCGAGGCGTAGGCCCCGTCCCGGCCGCAGGAATTGCCGGACTGGGCCACGGCGGCCCCGCCGAGCAGAAGGGTCGCCGACAGGGCGATTCCGAGCATCAGACGCATGATGGATTTCCCCTCAGGATGCCTTCAGATTCAATCCGAGCGCTTGAACCGCCAGGTCCCCCGCAGGCCGTTGCGGTTGTACATGACTCCACCGATCTGCCCCAGCCCCGCCTGGCCGATGTAGACGGCGAAGTGGTCGTTGGCCTGCCATTCGATCAGATTGCCACGCTGGACCCAGGTCCCGTTGGCGAAGGTCTCGCCCTTGGACGTGTATTCCACCACGCAGTCGCCGCGCAGGAACAGGGTCATGGGATTGGGACTCAGCCCGTCCCACTCCGAGGCGCCGGTCCAGCGGGTGTTGGCGTAGGACGGCCCGCCGGCGGGATCGGCGCAGTTGGCCTCGGCGGCCCGGGCGATCCCGGCCGACGCCAGCAGCACCACCGACAGCATGGCTCCGAGCAGCGTACGCATGATGTGAATCCTCACGAATTTCGCCCCGACTATCCCGTGAGCCTCCCGGTCAGGTCAATCTCGGCACGGTATTCGCAGGCTTGTGATTGAGGTATGCGCCCGCACCCCTGTAGCGTGGACCCATGGATCGTCGTTCGTTTCTCGCCCTGATCGTCGCCGGCTGCGCGGATCCCTCGCTGGAACCGTCGCTGGGCGTCTCATCGCCCGCGTCGCAACCGGCGTCCGGGACCCCGGCCGTGCCCGCCATTCCGGCCCCCTCGGCCAGCCTGACCCCGTCGGGAGACCCCAACTTCGACGCCTGGATGGCCGGCTTCTATGTCCGCGCCCGCGACGCCGGGGTCCCCGCCGCCGTGCTCGACCGTGAGCTGGCAGGGCTGACACCTGATTCCAGAGCCTCGGTCCAGGACTCCCGCCAGCCGGAATTCTCCAAGCCGGTGGGCGACTATGTGAAGGGCGTGGTCAGCGACGCCCGCGTCATCCAGGGCCGCCAGTTCCGCGACAGCCTGCCCTACCTCTCGACCATCGAGCAGCGCTACGGCGCGCCGCGGGAGATCGTGCTGGCGATCTGGGCCATGGAATCGGCCTTCGGCAAGATCCAGGGCGACATGGACGTGATCCGCTCCCTGGCCACCCTGGCCGCCGACGGCCGCCGCCGCGTCTGGGCCGAGGGCGAGCTGATCGCCGCCCTGAAGATCGTCGGCTCCGGCGAAGCGCCCCGCTCGCGGCTGAAGGGCAGCTGGGCCGGAGCCATGGGCCAGACCCAGTTCCTGCCCTCGGTGTTCCTCGCCACCGCCGTGGACGGCGATGGCGACGGCGTGCGCGACATCTGGGGCTCGACCGCCGACGCCCTGTTCTCCACCGGCGCCTACATGGCCAAGGCCAGCTGGCATCGCGGCGAGAGCTGGGCCCGCGAGGTCATCCTGCCCTACGGCTTCGACTATTCGGTGGTGGAAACGCTCAAGCAGCCGCCCGCCGACTGGGCCGCCCTGGGCGTGCGCCGGGCCGACGGCCTGCCCTGGAGCAGCGCGGACCAGGCGGCGCAGGCCGGCCTGATCCTGCCCTCTGGCGCGGGCGGGCCGGCCTTCCTGACCTTCCCCAACCACATGGCCATCCGCCGCTACAACAACTCCACCGCCTATGCGCTGGGGGTGGGCCTGCTGGCGGACCGCTTCGGCGGCGAGGGCGCGCTGGTCACCCCCTGGCCCTATGAGGTCCCGCTGTCGCTGGCCGACCGGATCGCCGCCCAGACGGCCCTGGCCAGGGTCGGCTTCGACCCCGGCCCGGCGGACGGGGTTATCGGCTCGGGCACCCGCGCCGCCCTGCGCGCCTGGCAGAAGGCCCGCGGCCTGCCGGCCGACGGCTACCTGTCGGTGGACCTGGTGCGCAAGCTGCGGGACGAAGCGCAGCTTCCATAAGCGCGGCCGTCACCCATGCATTGTGAGCACAGGGGACTGGACTAGCTGTCCCTCGGGACTGCTTGTCCTGTCCCCGTTCCCAGCAAGGGGACAGGCTATCCAGTCCCAAGGGACAGGAAAGCCTGTCCCCGCGACCAGCTACCCTGGTCCGGCCCTAAACCCCGCCCTCGTCGCTCCGTTCGAGGATGGCCAGGGTCGCCTCCTCGTCAGCGTCGCCGGTCTCGCCCGCCGCCCGAAGGATGGTGTTCTTCAGCGCGAAGGCCAGCAGGCCTGCCAGGATCACCGCATTGAGCATGAAGGGGCCGGGGTGGAAATGTCTATAGAGCTCCACGAAAAGCGGCGCGATGATCACATTCAGACCATTGACCGCCGCGATCCATCCGGCAGCCTTCGCCTGATCTCCCATTTTCACCGCCAGCGATGCGCCGGCGGTAAAGCCTGGCCGTGCAAAGCCGTAGCCGAGGCACGAAATCGCGTAGCCCGCCACTACGGTCCAATAGTCCGGCGCAAAGGCGGTGATCAGGTTGCCAAGGCAGGCCAGGGCCACGCCCCAGCGCAACAGGGGCTTGGGGCCCATGTTGAACATGCGGATCAGGCCCCACTGGGCGAGCAATCCAGCCATGGCGCCGGCGGCCATCGAGACAGCAATGAATCCTAGCGCTTCGACCGGCGAGATTTTGAGCTTGTCGATGATCATGAAGGTCAGGGTGTAGCCCTGAGCCGTCTGGCAGGTGGCAACGAGGAAGCCGTACACAAGGAACGGGAACAATATCGACACGCGGGCGGCGGCAATTATGTCGCGGACGAGTTTCACGGGGTGACGCAGCCTGCCCAGCAATTGCTGAACCCTCGACCATAGGCCCACCCCTGCGCCAGAGAATCGGCGCTGGTCGCGGGACAACTTGGCTTCGGGCAAGTATCGCCAAACCACGAACAGCATGGCCGCCGCTATCAGAGCAAAGGCGAAAAGTGGCCCCGCAAGTGTGACGACCGGCAGAATGAATAGCGGCGCCAAGAACGGGCCGACGACTGTGCCCAAGCCGAAGGCTCCGGCCAGGCCGGCCATCTGCTGCGTGCGGTCGGCTCGGGCCGTGCGTTCGGCGAGATAGGCTTGGGTCGCCGGGTTCGAGGCCGATCCGATCAGTCCGAACACGGCTCTGGCGAGCAGGAAGACGACAAAGATGGTTGTCCAGGGCGCGAGGTGGTGCAGGCCGGCGGTGACCACCAGTCCACAGCATGCCATCGAGACCGTGAAGCCGCCGAGACCCAGCATGATCAGCGGCTTGCGGCCGCGCTTGTCTGACTCGCGCGCCCAGATGGGGGACATGACCGCCCACAGCAGCGCGGACAGCGAGAAGATGGCGGCCACATAGGTATCGGGAATACCGATTTGCCGGCCGATCGCCGGCAGGATCGACATCAGGCCGGTGTTGCCCACGGCCACGATGATCGAGATCGAGAACAGAATGCCGAACGATCGCGGGGCGAGTGTCAGAACCGGGCGCGTCTCGGAGGTCATGCCCGTCAGTCTAGGGTGCGTCGAAAGAGCGGCGCAACGCCCGCCGCGCTCACAGCCCATTAAGCATTAACGCCGATTCTCCAGCGATTAACCTTGCAGGGCGGCGTCTCTCTCCATGTTCCAGATCATCGGCTTTGTGATGCTGTTCGGCCTCGTGTTCGGCAGCTACATCATCTCCGGCGGCAAGATGGAGGTGATCACCCACGCCCTGCCCCACGAGATGATGGCCATCGGCGGCGCCGGCGCGGCGGCCTTTCTGATCTCGAACTCGATGACAGTGATCAAGGGCTCGATGGGCGGCCTGGGCAAGGCCTTCGCCGGGCCCAAGTGGAAGGCCAGCGATTATCGCGATCTGCTCTCGCTGCTGTTCCTGCTGACCAAGACGATGAAGTCCAAGGGCGTCATCGCGCTGGAAAGTCACATCGAAAAGCCCGCCGACAGCACGATCTTCTCGCGCTTCCCGCGGATCATGAAGGATCACTTCGCCGTCGATTTCATCTGCGACACCCTGCGCATGATGACCATGAACCTGGAGGACCCCCACCAGGTCGAGGACGCGATGGAAAAGCAGCTGGAAAAGCATCACCACGAGCACCTGGAACCGGCGCACGCGCTGCAGAACCTGGCCGACGCCCTGCCCGCCCTGGGCATCGTCGCCGCCGTGCTGGGGGTGATCAAGACCATGGGCTCGATCACCGAGCCGCCGGCGGTGCTGGGCGGGATGATCGGCGGCGCCCTGGTCGGCACCTTCCTGGGCGTGTTCCTGGCCTACGGCATCGTCGGCCCGCTGGCGTCGCGGCTGACGGCCGTGGTCAATGAGGAGGGCGCCTTCTACCGAATCATCCAGGCGGTGCTGGTCGCCCATCTGCACGGCAATGCCGCCCAGATTTCGGTCGAGATCGGCCGTGGCAGCGTCCCGTCGACGGCCCAGCCGAGCTTCCTCGAACTCGAGGAAGCCCTTTCCAACATACCGAACGAAGCCTGAGACCTTTCGCCGCTGAAAAAAGTGATCACAGGGGCGTGAAGTCTACCCTTGCGCTCCGCGCTGAGAGCGGCATAGTCCTCGACTGCGCCTCCCCGATGGGGCGCTTTAAAAACTCCTCACAGGGGACTCCAGGACATGACCTCCGATATGCTCCGTAAGCTGCTCGTCGCCGGCGCCGCCGTCGCCGCTCTCTCCGTCGCCGCCTGCGGCAAGCCCGCTGAAAAGGCCGAAGAAGCCGCTCCGGCCGCTGACGCCGCCGCCGCTCCGGCCGCCGACGCCGCTGTCGACGCGGCCGCGACCGACGCCGCCGCCGCCGCTGCTCCGGCCGCTGACGCCGCCGCTCCGGCCGCTGACGCCGCCGCCGCTGCTCCGGCCGCCGCCGAGCCCGAAAAGAAGTAAGCGTTTCGACGCTTACCGCGTTACGGGAAGGGCCGTCCCTCGGGGCGGCCCTTTTCTGTTGCGGATTGCATGACGCCCGACGCGCCCTCCTCCACCGATCCGGTTCTGCAATGGAGCGACGACGGCCTGCCGCGATCGGGCCGGTTCGGCGACGTCTATTTCTCCAGCGATGACGGCCTGGCCGAAAGCCGGGCGGTGTTCCTGGCCGGCTGCGGCCTGCCGGACGCCTGGGCCGGGCGGCGGCGGTTCACGGTCAGCGAGCTCGGCTTCGGAACCGGCCTGAACATCGCCGCCCTGCTGGATCTCTGGTCGAAGACCCGGCCGCCGGGCGGCAGGTTGCATATCTTCTCCATCGAGGCCTTCCCCGTGTCGCGGGAAGACGCGGCCCTGGCCCTCGGCCGCTGGCCGGAACTGTCCCCGATCGTGGCGCTGATGCTGGCTCGATGGCCGAGGCGGGCGCGGGGCTTCCATCGCCTGGACCTGCCCGAGCTGGGCGCGACCCTCGACCTGGCGGTGATGGAGGTCGAGACCGCCCTGTCCCAATGGCGCGGCACGGCCGACGCCTGGTTCCTTGACGGCTTCGCCCCGGCGACCAATCCCGGCATGTGGAACCAGACTGTCCTCGACCTGGTGGCGGCTCGCAGCGCGCCCGGCGCTCGCGCCGCCACCTTTACCGTCGCCGGCGCGGTTCGCAGGGGCCTTGAGGAGGCCGGCTTCACGCCCGAGAAGCGGCCGGGCCACGGTCGCAAGCGCGAGCGGCTGGAGGCGCGCCTGCCGAGCGAACCGGTCGCCGAGCCCGCCTTGCCGACGGTGGCCATCCTGGGCGCGGGCATCGCCGGCGCCGCCCTCGCCCGGGCCTTTCGCGCGGAAGGAATCGCGCCGACGGTGATCGACGCCCGGGGCCCCGGCGGGGGGGCGTCGGGCAACCCGGCCGGCCTGGTCAGCCCGCGCCTTGACGCCGGCATGGGGCCGGCGGCCCGCCTCTACGCTCAAGCCTTTGCCCGAGCGGTCGACCTCTACGCCGCCCAGCCCCAGGCGGTCATCGCCCGGGGCGCGCTGCAGCTGGAGACGGGGCCTCGCGACGAAGGCCGGTTCGACGCCATCGTCGCCGGCGACCTGTTCGAGACCGGCGCCCTGACCCGCCTCACGGCCGCGGATGCCGCCGCCCGCCTCGGAGAACCCGCCCCCGCCGGGCTGGAGATCAGCGAGGCCGTGTTGCTCGAGCCGGCCGCCCTGCTGGCCGCCTGGACCGGCCCGGTGACCCTTGCGACGGTCGCCGCCATCGCGCCGCGCGACGGCCGCCCGGCGCTGCTGGACCAATCGGGAGCTCTGATCTGCCTGGCGGACGTCGTCTGCATCGCCGCCGGACACGCCGCCGCCGCCTTCGCTCCGGACCTGACCCTGCAGCCGGTGCGAGGCCAGGCCAGCTGGACCGTCGGCCCAGCGCCCGCCATCGCCGTGTCTGGAAGCGGCTACGCCATCCCCACCCGCGACGGCGTCCTGTTCGGCGCCACTTTCGACCGGGACAACGCCGACGAGACTCCGCTGGACGCCGACGACGCGCGCAACCTGGCCCTGCTGGCCCAGACCCTGCCGGGCCTGGCGGCGAAGATCGCGGGACGGCCCCTGTCGTCGCGCGCGGGCGTCCGGGCGGCGACCCGGGACCGCCTGCCCCTGGCCGGCGCAGCGCCCGGCCGCGAGGGGGTGTTCATCCTGGCGGGCCTGGGCTCGCGCGGCCTCTGCACGGCGCCGCTGCTGGCCGAACATCTGGTCGCCCTGGCGCTCGACGCGCCATCGCCCCTGCCCGTCGAGGTGGCCGCGCAGGTGGATCCGGCGAGGTTCGCCGAACGCGCTCGCCGACGCGGCTCGTCGTAGACGCCCGGACGCGCTATATTACGCGGCGGGACGGGAGCCGAACCTCTGGAGACCGTGATGAAGACCCTGACCATCGCATGCCTTGTGGCCGGACTGGCCCTGACCGCCGGCGCCTCGGCGCTGGCCTCTGACGACGCCACCGGACCAGCCGCCCACCCTCCCGCGAAGCGCGCCTGCTTCTTCAGCCACCAGATCAATGGCTGGCGCGACGGCAAGGGGTCGCGGGAGAACGTCGTCTACCTCGATGTGAACGCCCATGATGTCTACAGGCTGGACACATTCGGACCCTGCCAGGGGATCAATCAGGCCTTCACCATAGGGGTCGAGACCCGCGGCGGCGGCAGTCATATCTGCGACGGCCTGGATGTGACCCTGATCACCCGCGACGGCGGCGGCGACTATCGCTGTCCGGTGTCGAAGATCACCAAGCTGACCCCTGAAGAGGTCAAGGCCCTGGCCGCCAGCAAGCGCCGATAGGGCCGCGATTCGCCCGCCGCCTGCGACAGCCTGCCGCAACCCCTTGGTGCAACCATTCGCCGCCCGCGACATTCAGCGTCGTGGCGGGAGCGGTCGACGGCCGATAGTGTGTCGCGTAACGCCGTTCCGTATCAGGCGGGGATGCAATCGCGTGGACGGGGAAATTTCCCATCAGACCGGGCCCTTTCGGCCTGAGGTCTTCTTTGTCGGCCGGACCGAAGGCTGGGGGCTTGCCCGCGGTCCGACCGGACGCACGCTGCGCCGTTGCCGGATCGTCACCGACGGCGCCATCGCCGACGCCTATCGCGCCATCCATTTCGACGAGACCTTCCACTGGGAGGACGGCGAGCAGGATCTGTGGCGCTGGGCCATGACCCGCGGGCTCGATGGCCGCTACGCCGCCGCCGAAGTGCTGGCCGGAGCCGGGATCCAGGGTCGCTACGAGGGGCCCGACTATGTGCTGTCGTTTCGCCGCCCGCTGAGGGCCGAGGGTGGGCCCAGGCCACGGTTCGTCACCCGGTTCACCCAGATCTCGCCGGCCGTCGCGCTCAAGAGCGTGAAAATCTACCTCTTCGGCCTGCCCCTCGGCGGCATGACCGCCTTCCACAAACGGGTTGATTAGGGCTGATCACCCGTCATTGCTCGCGGCCCGAGCGCCAGAAGGTCTGCAGCAGCGGTTCCAGCAGATAGTCCAGCGCCGTACGCTTGTGCAGCGGCACCAGCACCTCCACCGGCAGACCGGCCTGCAGACCCGACCGGGGGCCGCGCACCTTGCGGATGCGCTCCATCTCGGCCGGGGGCACCGAGACCTCGGCGCGGAAGAACCGCTGGCCCGAGTTCTCGTCCAGGAAGCTGTCCGCCGACAGTTCGGTCAGCCGGCCCTTGAGGATCGGCAGGTCGCGTTCGTGCAGCGAGGTGAAGCGAATCTGGGTCTCCTGGCCCACCTTCAGGTCGTCTGCGTCGTTGGGCGCGACATTGGCCTGGATCACCAGGGCGCGATCCTGCGGCACGATTTCCATCAGCACGTCGCCGGCGCCGACCACGCCGCCGACCGTGAACACCTTCAGGCCGACGATCTTGCCGCTCGCGGGGGCGCGGACAATGGCGCGGGCCATCTGGTCGCGCAGGGCCGACAGCTTGGGCTGCAGCTCCTGCAGGCGGACCTCGACGTCGCGCAGCTGGCTGGTGACTTCCTCGATCATCTGGCGGTCGAGGGACAGCAGCTGCATGCGGGTCTCGCCGATGGCTTCGCCGGAGCGGGCGATCTGGGCGCGATAGGCGCCGTCCTCGCCGGCCAGCGAGGCCTCGCTGCGCTCCAGGGCGCGAACGCGATTGACCGGCGCGTAGCCCTGGGCGGCCAGCTTGCGCATGCCGTCCAGCTCCTCGCCGATCAGGCGCTGCTGCTCGGCGTTGGCGTCAAGCTGCCGCTGGTAGCCGGTAATCTGCTCGCTGAGTTGGTTGACCCGCTGGGCGAGCACGCTGCGCTGGGCCTCGATCGACTGGCGCCGGGCGATGAACTGCCGCCGCTGCAGGGTCAGGGCCTCATTGGCCATGGGCTTGTCCTCCCCGGACAGGCTGGCGAACTCCGGCGGCGGGGCGAAGCCCGGCGCATGCCGGCGTTCGGCGTCGAGCCGCGCGCGCTGGGCCAGCAGGGCGTACACCTCGCCGGTGGTGGCCCGTTCGTTGGCGCGCAGCTCGCCGGCCGCGATCTCCACCAGGATCTGGCCCTTGGCCACCGTCTGCCCCTCGGCGACGTGGATCGCGCTGACCACGCCGCCTTCGCGGTGCTGCACCGCCTGGCGGTTGCCGGCCACGGCGATGACCCCCTGGGCATAGGCGCCCGCGTCCAGACGAGTCAGGGCGGCCCAGCCGAGGAACAGCACGAAGAAGCCGATCGCCACGCCGGCGCCCCAGCGCAGCTCCTTGCCCGGATCGTCGGTCAGGCCGGCCGGCGTCCCGGGCTGGTCAGCCGGGTTGTCGAGCATCAGGCCGGCGTCAGTCGCACTCATCACTGGCCCTTCAGCTCGACGACATTGGTGGCGGCCGGACGGCCCGCGCCCGACATCGCCGCCAACACCTCGGCCCGTGGCCCGATCCGGTCGACCACGCCCTCGCGCAGGACCATCAGATTGTCGGCCGTGGCCAGCACGCCGGTGCGGTGAGCGATGATCATGATCGAGGCGCCGCGCGCCTTGGCGGCGGCGATGGCGGTGGCCAGGGCCATCTCGCCTTCGGCGTCGAGGCAGGAGTTGGGCTCGTCCAGCACCAGAAGGGCCGGCTCGCCATACAGGGCGCGGGCCAGGGCCACCCGCTGGGCCTGGCCCGCGGACAGGCCGCGACCGCCGTGAGACAGGACCGTGTCATAGCCCTTGGGCAGCTTGAGGATCATGTCGTGCACCCCGCCCGCCTTGGCCGCGGCCACCACGGCGGCGTCGATCGCGGCCGGGTCCTCGCCGCGCCAGATGGAGAAGCGGGAGATATTGTCACGCACGCTGCCGGCGATCAGGGCGCTGTCCTGCGGCAGATAGCCGATATGGCCTCCGAGCCGGTCCGGGTCCCAGTCGGCCAGGTTGGCGCCGTCGAGGCGCACCACCCCTGCGTCGGGGACAATGGCGCCGACGGCCAGCCGCGCCAGCGTCGTCTTGCCGGCCCCGCTGGGACCGACCACGCCGAGGACCTCGCCAGGCTCCAGCGCGAAGGGGCCGCCCCTGAGCAGCAGCGTGTCGGCGCCGGGCGCGCGCTGAACCACCTTGTCGAAGCGCAGGGCGCCCCTGGGGTCCGGCAGCTGGGTGCGCGGGGTTTCCGGATCGCCGGTGGAGAACAGTTCGGCGAGGGTCTTGAGGGCGCCACGCGCCTGCACGACCGTGCCCCAAGAGCCGACGACCTGTTCCACCGGCTGCAGGGCCCGGCTCATCAGGATCGACGCGGCGATGATGGCGCCGGACGAAATCTGCCGCTCCACCGCCAGCCAGGCGCCCAGGCCCAGGGCCGCCGACTGCAGGAACAGGCGCATGAACTTGGTGAAGGCCGCGAAGCCGCCGCCGGTGAACTGGGCCTGACCCGCCAGGTTGAGGCCCAGGCGGCGATCGGCCAGCTGGCGTTCGCGCAGGGCGCCGCGCATGCCCAGGGCCCGCACGATGTCGGCGTTCTGGGCGGCGGCTTCCTGCGAGGCGTAGGCCGCCGCGGTCGCCTTGTTGGCCTGCTGCGACCTGGCCTTGGTCATGCGCTCGTTGAACACCGCGGTGATGACCAGGATCGCGCCGCCGAACACGGTCAGGGCGCCCAGGGCCGGGTGCAGCATGAAGGCGATAATGACGTAGATCGGGGTCCAGGGCGCGTCGAGGAAGCCGAGCGCCGCCTGACCGGAGATGGCCTGGCGCAGGACATCGAACTCGCGCATGCCCAGAACCGGCGCGCCGGGCGCGGAACGGGCCATCAGCTTCTCCAGCAGCGGACCGGCCAGCTGACGGTCGAGCCTCAGGCTGGCGCGGACCAGCAGGCGCGCGCGCAGGGCGTCCAGCGCGGCCAGGGTGATCAGCGCGAAGGCCACCGCCAGGGTGATGAACGCCAGGGTCAACAGGCCGCCGGTCGGCACGACGCGGTCATAGACCTGCAGCATGTAGATCGACGGCGTGAGGAACAGCAGGTTCAGCAAGCCGCTGAAAATGGCGATGCCCACGAAGTGCGGCCTGCAGGCGCGGAAGGCGGCGGCCAGAGGCCCGGGCAGGTCGATACCAGTGAGAAACTTCAAGGCCGACCCTCAAGGGGGAAGCGCCGATCGCGCCCGCAAAGCTTATTCCACCGGCCCGTTTCGGCCAATCGGTCATTGGCGCATCGTCGCAGACCGCACAAGAGGGATGGACGAAAGGCGTCTGGAGCATTTACCTCCCCGTTCATGGGGGAGCGTCACGACCCGATGGCGATACAGCGGCTCACGCCTCGCGAGCGTGAGTGCCTGCGCCTTGTCGCCGAGCATCTCCATTCCAAGGAGATCGCGCGACGCCTGAGCATCTCCCAGCACACCGTCGATGGTCACCTGAACGAGGCGCGGCGCCGGCTCGGCGTGGCCAGCCGCCGGGACGCGGCCCTGCTGCTGGCGGCCTGGGAAGTCGATAACCCCCCCCTCAATGATTTAGGGGGCGCCGCGGGTGGGATGGTTCCCCCCGCCGATGATCCGTCAGCGTCCTCGCAGTATTTGCGGGGAGACGATCATGAACAACACCGAGACGACGCGGCTTGGGACAAGCGACGACGAGACGACTTCCTTCGGTCTCTCCTCGACCGCGCCGATGCCGACGGAACCGGAACTGTGGAACGCGGCGGCGGACATGCCGGTGTGGACCTGGAGCCAGCTCGAGGACGCTCTGGGGGAAATCGCGGCGAGCCGTCAGCAGCACGACATGATCGAGGCCCTGGTCTCGGCGACGCGGAAGCAGGCGACCTACCTCCCGTCAGGCCACATCCTGAAAGAGATCCTCTGCATCGCCTGGGTGATCGCGGACGAGACCTTCAAGGTCAGTCGCGAGGAGGGCTCCTCAATGACCTAGGCCCCCTCCATCACCTGGCGCTCATCGTGGGCGCCGCGGTCCTGGCTGCGCTTCTGTTCAGCGCCGTGGTCATGGCGAGCCATCAGTTCTCGTACGTGATCCAGCAGCTGTTGTCCGGTCAGGACAATTAGCCGGGGCCTCACGCCCCACCTTTTCCGAAACCCTAAACCGCAATCCGGCGCGCCGAGCCTTCGGCGTGAACGGGGGGAGTCTGTCATGCAACGCAAGATCATTGGCCACCGGGTCGCCGACCAGCTGTTCGCCGCGGAAGCGGCCATCGATTGCGCCCTCTCGGCCGTCGCCACCCTCACCGCCATGTTGCCCAACGCCCGCATGGAGGCCCGCCTGTCCGCCGTGGTCGGCCAGGGCGTGTTCGACTGCTCGAGCCAGACTATCGCCGCCCTCACCGAGGCCCGTCGCGGCATCGTGGCGACCCACAACGAGCTAAGCGGCGTGCAGCACAGTGTCGGCCTGGGCGCGGTCGCCCTCGGCGGCGAAGACAAGCCGGACGAGCAGGAGCCCCCGATCGGCAGGTTGCGGACCGTGGCGGCCGGCCGCACCGCCGCCTGACCCCCCTTACGTTGATGGTGAATTCGGTCTGATATGGCCGGAACGATACTCGCAGGTACGTTCCGGCCATGTTTCTTACACCCGCTTCCCAGATCGGCGCGGTCATCATGACCCTGATCAGCGTCTTCGCGGCCTGGGCCGGCGGACGCGCGCAGAAGGTCATCGCGCTGATCTGCTTTGTGGCCTGGATCGGATCAGCGGCCATTCAGGACCGCAGCTACAAGCACCCCCAGTACGCCACCCTGGTGCTGGATGCCGTGCTGATGATCGTGTTCGTCGCTCTGGCGCTTCGCTGGCGGCAGAAATGGCTGACCGGTGTGGCGACCTTCCAGGTCCTGACCATGACCAGCCATTTCGCCATGATCATGGATCCCCGCATCTGGCCCAAGGCCTCGATCACGGCCTATCTGGTCTGGAGCTACATGGTTCTGGCCTGCCTGCTGTGGGGCGGGGTCGCGGGCCTGATGGACCGCCGCCACGCCGCTACGTCCCGGTGAAGGCCGGCGCCCGCTTCTCGACGAAGTGGGCTACCCCCTCCTTGAAGTCGGCCGAGACGAAGCTTTCCTGCATGTCGCCGTTGGCTGTCTCGATGGCCTCGCCCAGGCCCTGGAACTGCGCCGCCCAGATCTCCCGCTTCATCACCCGCATCGAGCGGGGCGAGACCTCGGTGGCCAGCATCCGGGCGTAGGCCATCACCTCGCCCATCAGGTCCTCGGCCGGCATGACCCGGTTGACCAGGCCGATGCGCTCGGCCTCGGCGGCGCTGACCCGGCGAGCGGAGAACAGCAGGTCGGCCGCATGGGCGAAGCCCACCAGCCTGGGCAGCAACCAGCTGATGCCATGCTCGGCGATCAGGCCCCGGCGGGAGAAGGCGGTGGTGAACACGGCATTGTCCGCCGCGAAGCGGATGTCGGTGTACAGGGCCATGACCATGCCCAGACCGGCGCAGGCGCCGTTGATCGCGCCGATGATCGGCTTGGGCACGCTGGGGAAGTAGGAATAGGTCTTGCGGAAGTCCTCCGGCGCGTCCGGGTCGAACGGCTTGTCGGCCA
Organism: Caulobacterales bacterium; assembly: GCA_016234625.1. GTDB lineage: Bacteria > Pseudomonadota > Alphaproteobacteria > Caulobacterales > Caulobacteraceae > Caulobacter. The sequence goes on from JACRBD010000070.1 coordinate 16,683, forward strand.
CCGCCTCGCGGGTTCCCGCGCCGATCCCCTGCAGGGCGTTCATGTCGGCCCCGGCGCAGAAGCCGCGCCCGGCGCCGGTCAGGATGATGACCTTCACCGCCGGATCGTCGCTGGCCGCGCGCATGGCGGCGCGCACCTCGGTGTGCATCTGGCCGGTCCAGGCGTTCAGCCGGTCGGGCCGGTTGAGCGTGACCACGGCGACGCCGTCCTCGACCTGATAGAGAATGTCCTGATAGCTCATGGCGGCCTCCCGTTCTTCGTTGGCGGGAAGCCTAAACCAAGCAAGGCGGGAGTCGAGGCGATGAAGGGCGTGGCGTTCGGACGGACCACCTACGAGACCCTGCTCTGCGACCGGCCCGCCGCCGGCGTGGCGCGGATCACCCTGAACCGGCCCGGCGCCATGAACGCCTACAGCTTCGGCATGACCCAGGAGCTGCAGCAAGCCATAGGCGCGTTCCGTGACGACGACACCCTGAAGGTGCTGGTCCTGACCGGCGCCGGCGAGCGGGCCTTCTGCACCGGCGGGGACATCTCGGGCAGCGAGCCGGAACACTCGGCCGCGGTCGCCGCCGCGCCGATGGGCCACGGCCGGGAGATGCGCGAGGGGATGCAGGCCGTCGTCCTGGCCCTGCGCCGGCTGGACAAGCCGTCGATCGCCATGATCCGGGGCTACGCGGTGGCCGGCGGCCTGGCCCTGGCCTGCGCCTGCGACTTCCGGCTGGCGGCGGAGAGCGCGAAGCTGGGCGACACGAGCAACAAGGTGGGACTGCTGCCCGACGAGGGCGGCGCCTGGCTGTTCCCGCGCCTGATGGGCCTGGACCGGGCGCTGAAGATGACCCTGCTGAGCGAGATCCATGACGCGCCGACCGCCGCCGGCCTGGGGCTGGTCACGGAGGTGGTCGCCGATGGTCTGCTGGAGACGCGGACCCTGGAGTTCGCCGCCGCCCTGGCCAGCCGGGCGCCGCTGGCCGTGCGGCTGAGCAAGACGATGATGGTCCGCGCCGGCCAGATCAGCCTCGAGGACTCGATGATCGACGCCCAGCACGCCGTGATGATCGCCAACCCCAGCGCCGACGTGCGGGAGGGGATCAAGGCGTTCCGGGAGAAGCGGGCGCCGAGATTTGAGGGGCGGTAGGGGGCGGGCTCCTTCGCCTGAAGAAATTTCAGATGGCCGCGCTGTGGGCCCAAGGATAGCAGGCCACCTACCGTTCATCATGGGTAAATGGATCGCTCTCCGTCGCCTAACCCACCCAAGGCCGATGGCCGCCGCCCGTGACTATTGGTTGCATAGTCGCTGCACCTCGACGACGTTGGAGGTCTCGCGGCGGCCGGCGTTGGGATTTGACCGCTTTCATTAGGGCGCAGATTGAGTGCGTACGGGATGGGGTGGGTAGAAGTGATCAGGTCCGCTTGGCTTGCAGTTCTTGTGCTCGCCGTGAGCGCGGCATTCGCGTCAAGCGTTGGCGCGCAAACGGTCAATGGCGGCAACTATCGGCAATACGCCCGATGTTCCGAGACCGTCATAGACGGAAAAGTCTACAGCACCTTCGGTCCCGGCCCGTGCCCGCCAGGGACCAAATACTCACCCAGCTATGGGTCATATGAAAACGACATGGCTATGCGGCGGACGCAAGGTGCCGTCGATGCGCTGGGCCAAGCGCAACAGTCAGTGCTGGCGTTGGGGCAGGCCATGGCAGATCGAATGCGCCAGGAGTCCGAGCAAATATTGAGAAACAAATACATCGATCTTGATGTTCAATATGATGACGGTATGGGTCCGCTGTATGTGGAAACGAAGAGAGTTTTCCCTCGCATTGAGGCTCTATCTATTGCCCAGGCGGGGGGAGTTATTTTTTCGACCCAGGTCGGACATTACGCCGAGTGCATAGTCCCGGCCTTTTCGCATGAAAAGAAGGCAATGGGAGGGTGGACATATTCTATCCTTTCCGGGGAGCCAGCCTGTAAGATAAAAAAGACGGATGCCGCATACACCCCAATATATGCAAACAGCATAAGCAGTTTGAACGGATATCAATATGTCATTCCCATCAGTTCAAAAGACAGGGGTGGGCATTTTGATGTGTGTTTACGTAACATGGGCGTTTCATTTGCTTGCAAGAAAGATGTGCTTGCGAATGAAATCGCCTTCGCGGTGGGATTTTTCGGGGACCGTCGCCTAAGCAAAGACGTGGTGTCCTTTGCTGGGGTCAGAGGCGACAGCCTCTTGTTTCTCTATCGTCCAGGCGGTTTTCCGGATCAATCGCGGCCTGATCGCGTCGTGGAGGTCACCGCCAACCTGTCGGAATCGAGGGTCGTGAAAGTCGGCCCCTACACGTTTGAAGTGGTGGACTGGAGCCCGACCAACATCGTCGCCAAGCTGGTGGCCGTGGATTGAGTCCCCAAAGACCGAACCCAGTGCGTCTTCCCGACCTTCTCGACCAACGCTCCCGGCACCCTGAGCCGAAGATAGAAGACCCTCCCACGGACGATCAGACCACATGGTTGCCGCCGGGGTCGTGGTCCTGATGATTGGGAAGACGGTGGCCGGGGCCGTCGAGACGGTCGAGGGAGCCGTTGAGACGGTTCGGGGCCGTTGTGACACACGCCTGTGCTACACGCGGGATCGGCGGAAAGCCTTATGGGGTAACGGTTTGGGGGCGCTTTGGGGCGGGCGTGTGACACACCGTTGTGCCACAAGATCGGCCTCTGACCCGGCGTTTTCCTTGTCCTGTAAGGGATTGCGGAAAAATGGTGGACACGACTGGGATTGAACCAGTGACCCCCTCGATGTCAACGAGGTGCTCTCCCGCTGAGCTACGCGTCCTTACCGGGGAGGCCGGGGATATAGCGATGCTTTTCGCGGGGCGCAACCGCCCGCGCGTGTTCGTGAACGGCCCTACGCCGCCGCCATCATCCGCTCGACCTCGGTGACGATGTCGCGCAGGTGGACGGGTTTGCTGAGCACCTTGGCGCCGGCCGGGGCGCGCTCGCCGGCGGTCAGGGCGACGGCGGCGAAGCCGGTGATGAACATGATCCGCAGGCCCGGATGCCGGGCGGCGGCGTGGCGGGCCACCTCGATGCCGTCCATCCCGGGCATGACGATGTCGGTCAGCAGCAGGTCCCAGTCCTGGTCGAGGACGGCCGCGGCCTCCTCGCCATCGGCGCAGGCGGTCACCTCGTAGCCGGCGCGCTCCAGCGCCCGCGCCAGGAAGTTGCGCAGGGAATCGTCGTCTTCGGCCAGGAGAATGCGCGGCATGGTCGGAAAACGGCCCCCGGAACCTTGAAACAGGCGTTCACCCTAACCTCACAGGCGTAAAGGCGCGATGAACCTCGCGCGCGGCGGGAGCGTGCGTCCTTCGACACGGCCCTTCGGGCCTGCTCAGGATGACGAATACAAATGCACGTCATCCTGAGCAGC
>JACRBD010000062.1 GCA_016234625.1 Caulobacterales bacterium
GCAGATGCAGTTCAGCGCCCTCCACCGTCACGCCCCCCGGCAGACTTCAGGTCGGGACGAGGACGGCGAGGCCCCCCGTCGACGTGATCGTCCACGGGGGCGAATTGCGTTTGGGCCTTCGATTTGGGTTTGACGGTTCAGGACGGCATGTTCGACGCCCTTACAGAACGACTTGGCAGTGTCTTCGACCGGCTCTCCGGTCGCGGCGTGCTGGGCGAAAAGGACATCGACGAGGCGCTGCGCGAGGTGCGCGTCGCCCTGCTCGAGGCCGACGTCGCCCTGCCGGTGGTCAAGGACTTCATCAGCAAGGCCCGCGAGGACGCGCTTGGCGAGGCGGTGATCCGCTCGATCCGCCCGGCCGACCAGGTGGTCAAGATCGTCTACGACGGCCTGGTGGAGATGCTCGGCGGCGAGGTCCCCACGGGCCTGGAGCTGGCGCTCAACCCGCCCTCGATCCTGCTGATGGCCGGCCTGCAGGGGTCGGGCAAGACGACCATGTCGGCCAAGCTGGCCCTGCGGCTGAGCAAGATGGAGCGCCAGAAGGTCTTGATGGCCTCGCTGGACACCCGCCGTCCGGCGGCCATGGAGCAGCTGGCCATCCTGGGGACGCAGGTCGGGGTCGACACCCTGCCGATCGTCGCCGGCCAGTCGGCGGTCGAGATCGCCCGGCGCGCGCTGCAGGCGGCCAAACTCAGCGGCTACGACGTCCTGATCCTCGACACCGCCGGCCGGACCACGCTCGACGAGCAGATGATGAGCGAGGCGGCGCAGATCGCGCAGATCGTCTCGCCGACCGAGACCCTGCTGGTCGCCGACAGCCTGACCGGCCAGGACGCGGTGCGCACCGCCAAGGCCTTCCACGAACGCCTGCCCCTGACCGGCCTGATCCTGACCCGCGCCGACGGCGACGGGCGCGGCGGCGCGGCCCTGTCGATGCGGGCCGTCACCGGCCTGCCGATCAAGTTCCTCGGCACGGGCGAGAAGGTCGACGCCCTGGAGGTGTTCGACGCCCGCCGGGTGGCCGGCCGGATTCTGGGTCAGGGCGACATCGTCGCCCTGGTCGAGAAGGCCGCCACGGAGCTGGACGCGTCCAAGGCCGAGGCCATGGCCAAGAAGCTGGCCAAGGGCCAGTTCGACCTGGAAATGATGTCCGACCAGCTGGCCCAGATGGAACGGATGGGTGGGCTGCAGGGCGTGATGGGCATGCTGCCCGGCGTCGGCAAGATGAAGCAGCAGATCGCCGAAGCCGGCATGGACGACAAGGTGATCAAGCGCCAGCGGGCGATCATCGGCTCGATGACCAAAACCGAGCGCAAGAAGCCCGACATCCTGGCCGCCTCGCGCAAGCGCCGCATCGCGGCTGGGGCCGGGGTCGATGTGGCCGAGGTCAACCGCCTGCTCAAGCAGCACCGGCAGATGGCCGACGCGATGAAGATGATGACCCGCAACGGCGGCGCCGGCATGGCCCGCATGGCCCAGATGCTCGGCATCGGCGGCGGGGGCGGCATGGATCGCCTGAAGACCCTGGGCGGCGGCAAGATGGCCGAGCCCGATCCCGAACAGCTGCGTCAGCAGCTCGAAAAGCTCCAGAGCGGCCTCGGCGGCGCTGGATCCCCTACCGGCCTGCCGGGCCTCGGCGGCGGACCCGCCCTGCCCCCCGGCTTCAATCCCTTCAAGAAATAAGATCAGACCAGAGGACTACCCAAATGCTGAAGATCCGTCTCGCCCGTGGCGGCGCCAAGAAGCGCCCCTACTATTCGATCGTCGTCGCTGACAGCCACTCGCCTCGCGATGGCCGCTTCATCGAGAAGGTCGGCACCTACAACCCGCTCCTGCCCAAGGACGGCCCGACCCCGCGCGTCACCCTGAAGCTCGAGTCGATCCAGGCCTGGATCGCCAAGGGCGCCCAGCCGACCGACCGCGTCGCGCGCTTCCTGGCCCTCGAAGGCGTCGGCCAGTGGGCCCACGGCAACAACCCGACCAAGGGCAAGCCGGGCAAGAAGTCCGAGGAACGCGCCGCCGAGCGCGCCCAGCGCGAAGTCGACCGCGCCGCCGCCGCCGCCGAGCTGGCCGCCAACCCGCCGGCCCCGGAACCCGAGCCTGAAGTCGAAGCGCCGGTTGAAGCCGCTGCTGAAGAAGCGCCCGCCGAAGCCGCCGCTGAAGTGGTCGCCGAGGAAGCCGCTCCCGAAGCCGCCGCTGAAGAGGCCGCTCCCGCTGAAGAAGCCGCTCCGGAAGCCGCCGCTGAAGAAGAGAAGGCCGAAGGCTAACTCACAGGCCGTCATCCTCGGGCTTGTCCCGAGGATCCCTCGTTCAGCCGCACGTGCGTCCTTCGACACGCAGCCTGCGGCTGCTGCTCAGGATGACGCGTATCTGTGGTCGTCATCCTGAGCAGGCCGCGACAGCGGCCGTGTCGAAGGACGCACGAGCGGGACAGCGAATGACGGTGATCGGGAGGCGAACATGAGCCATGACCACATGATCGCCGTTGGCCGCGTCGCCGGCGCCTTTGGCGTCCGGGGCGAGGTGCGCATCACGTCCTTCCCCGAAGAACCCCTGGCGCTGGCCCGCGTCCGCGAGCTGAAGCGCCAGGACGGCTCGGCGGGCCTGACGATCCTGTCGGCCCGCGACGCCAAGGGTTCGATCATCTGCCGCTGCGCCGGCATCGAGACCAGGGACCAGGCCGACGCCCTGCGCGGCCTGCGTCTGTTCATCCCCCGCGAGGCCCTGCCGCCGGCGGAGGAGGACGAGTTCTACCTCGCCGACCTGATCGGCCTGGCCGTCGTCACGCCGGAGGGCGAAGCCCTGGGCAAGGTGAAGTCCGTGCAGGACTTCGGCGCCGGCGACATCCTCGAGATCACCCCCGCCGAGGGCGGCCCCACCTGGTACCTGGCCTTCACCCGCGACGCCGTGCCCGAAGTGGACATTGCCGGCGGCCGGCTGGTGGCCGTGCGGCCGACCGAGATCCTCGGGGATGAAGAATAGAGCTGGGACATGTACCGCAGGTACGTGTCCCCTCCCTCAGAACA
>JACRBD010000064.1 GCA_016234625.1 Caulobacterales bacterium
GCGGCGAGGAACTGGCCGGCGCTCCGCCTCACCGGCGGCCGGGCAATATGATGTTCCAGAGCTACGCCCTGTTTCCGCATCTGACGGTCGAACAGAACATCGCCTTCGGCCTGAAGCAGGACGGGATGGCCAGGGCGGACATCGCCGCCCGGGTGGCCGAGATGCTGGCCCTGGTCAAGCTGGAGCCGTTCGCCCGGCGCAAACCCGACCAGCTGTCCGGCGGCCAGAAGCAGCGGGTGGCCCTGGCCCGCGCCGTGGCCCGCAAGCCGCGCATGCTGCTGCTGGACGAACCGCTCGGGGCCCTGGACAAGAAACTGCGCGAAGAGACCCAGTTCGAGCTGATGGACCTGCAGGTCGAGCTGGGCGTGACCTTCCTGATCGTCACCCACGACCAGGAGGAGGCCATGGTCATGGCCGACCGGATCGCGGTCATGCGCGACGGCAAGATCGTCCAGATCGGCCGGCCGGAGGAGGTCTATGAAGCGCCGGGCAGCCGCTATGTGGCCGAGTTCCTCGGCGACGTGAACCTGTTCGAGACCACGGTCGAGGCCATCGAGCATCCGATGGCTCACCCGAACCTCGCCGAGTCAGGGGCCGGCTTCTATGTCCTCGATGATGACTGCCCCGGGGCCGGATCGACCGTCTGGCTGGCGGTGCGGCCGGAGAAGATGGTCATCAGCCTCGAGCCCCCCGCCCCCGGCGTCCGCAATGTGCTGGCCGGCGAGATCTGGGACATCGGCTACACCGGCGACTGGACCAACTACATCGTCGAGCTGCCCGGCGGAAAGCTGGTGCGGGTGGCCAGGGCCAACGCCCGGCGGTTCGTCGACCGCCCGATCGGCTGGGACGACAAGGTCTGGGTCAGCTTCGACCCTGACGCCGGCGTGGTGCTGACGTCGTGAGGCGCGTGGCTTCAGGCCTGTTGCGTGGTTCGACACGCCCGCTGCGCGGGCTGCTCACCATGACGAGTACAATGATCGTCATCCTGAGCAGCACCCGAAGGGTGCGTGTCGAAGGACGCAACCCGTGAATCGCCCGCGCTCCAGAGCCGCCCTCCTCCCCGCCCTTTGGCTGGCGATCTTCTTCGCCTTTCCGTTCCTGCTGGTCCTGCGCCTGTCCCTGTCGGACACCGCCCTGGCCATCCCGCCCTACACGCCGCGGATCGACTGGTCCGGCGGCTGGGAGGCGATCAAGGCCTTCCTCGCCGCCCTGGACCTGGACATGTACCGCCGGCTGGGCGGCGACCGGCTTTATGTCGATGCTTTCCTGTCCAGCCTGAGGTTCGCCGCCACAGGCACGATTCTCGCGCTGCTGGTCGGCTACCCGATGGCCTACGGCATGGCCAAATGCCGGCCGGGCGTGCGCAGCGTGCTGTTGATGCTGGTGATCCTGCCGTTCTGGACCAGCTTTCTGATCCGGGTCTACGCCTGGGTCGGCATCCTCAAGCCGCAGGGGCTGCTGAACGGCTTTCTGGGGATGCTGCACATCCCGCCGGTGGACCTTCTCTACACCCCGGCGGCGGTGCAGATCGGTCTGGTCTACAGCTACCTGCCGTTCATGGTGCTGCCGCTCTACGCGGCGCTGGAGCGGCTGGACCACACCCTGCTGGAAGCCGCCGCCGACCTCGGCTCGCCGCCGTGGAAGAGCTTCTGGCAGGTCACCTGGCCACTCTCGATCCCCGGGGTCATCGCCGGTTGCCTGCTCTGCTTCATCCCGATGGTCGGCGAGTTCGTCATCCCCGACCTCTTGGGCGGCCCCGGCTCGCTGATGATCGGCCGTTCGATCTGGATGGAGTTCTTCGCCAACCGCGACTGGCCGTTCGCCTCGGCGGTGGCCATCGTGCTGCTGATCACCCTGATCGCGCCGATCCTCCTCTACCAGCGACAGCAGGCCAGGGCGCTGGAGGGTGGGGTATGAGGCGCCGCACACAGATTGCGTCCTTCGACACGCGCCTTTCAGGCGCTGCTCAGGATGACCTGCGAAATGTTCGTCATCCTGAGCAGGCGCGCAGCGCCGTGTCGAAGGACGCACGATGCCTGAACCAGGAGCCTCGCCATGCGTAGGGGCCCCTCCTGGTTCAACCTGGTCTCGCTGACGGTCGGGTTCGCCTTCCTCTACCTGCCGATCGTGCTGCTGGTGGTCTGGTCGTTCAACGCCAGCCGGCTGGTGACCGTGTGGGGCGGCTTCTCGACCCGCTGGTACGTGGCCCTGCTGAACGACAGCCAGCTGCTCGACGCGGCCTGGATCACCCTGAGGATCGGGCTGATATCGGCCACGGCGGCGACGGTGCTGGGGACCCTGGCGGCCATCGCCCTGGTGAGGGGCGGGCGGTTTCGGGGGCGGACCCTGTTCTCGGGCATGGTCTACGCGCCGCTGGTCATGCCCGAGGTGATCATGGGCCTCTCCCTGCTGCTGCTGTTCGTGGCGATGGGCTTCGCCCGGGGGTTCTGGACGGTGATGCTGGCCCACACCACCTTCACCCTCTCCTATGTGGCGGTGGTGGTGCATTCGCGGCTGGTCAGCTTCGACCGCTCGCTGGAGGAAGCGGCGCAGGACCTGGGCTGCACGCCCGCCCAGTCCTTTCTGCAGGTGACCCTGCCCAACATCTTCCCGGCGGTGCTGGCCGGCTGGATGCTGGCCTTCACCCTGTCGCTGGATGATCTGGTGATCGCCAGCTTCACCAGCGGCCCGGGCGCCACCACCCTGCCCATGCGCATCTACAGCCAGGTCCGCCTAGGTGTGACGCCGGAGATCAACGCCGTCTGCACCCTGCTGATCGCTATCGTCGCCACCGGGGTGATCATCTGGTCGGTGGCCCAGAAGTGGCGGGCGCGCGAGGCCGTCCGGACCGAAGCTGTTCGGTCCGGATAGACGGCCTCGCATTCAAATGCTCGGAGCGCCTCCTCATCGCCAAACCGGCATCCACTTTGGCGGGAGGCGCTCTAGCGCGGCGCGTTTGGCTGCGGCATAAGCCGGTTTCGGGATGCCTAATCCCACGCCGGCTTAGCTCAGATGGTAGAGCAGCGGTTTTGTAAACCGAAGGTCACGGGTTCGATTCCTGTAGCCGGCACCAGTCCCCTGCCCCCGGAGGCGCGATGACGATCCGCGAATCCGATGTCCAGATCGAAGCCTGCAAACTGTGGGCGGAGGCCAACGAGGCGGAGGAACGGGGACGGCTGATCGAGGCCGAGGCGCTCTACACCGTGGCCGCCGAGCTGGGCTACGATCTGGCCATGAACAGCCTGGCCATCCTGCTGGAGGACGTCATCCAGCCGCCCCGGGCGGCCGAGGCGGTCTACTGGCTCAAGCGGGCGGTGGACGCCGGCTCGGATATGGCCGCCTGGAATCTCGCCATGCGCCAGCGGCTGGCCGGCCGGCGGCGCTGGTACATCCACTGGCTGACGATCGCCGATCAAATGGGCTGCGAGGAGGCGGGACAGGCTCTTGCCGTCGCGACCACGCGAGACGACATCTGGTGGGCCCTGGACGGGGTCCCGCCGCCGCCGTTCGTGAAAGGACCCCGTCTTGGCTAGCCTGACCGACACCCTCGCCGGCCGCTTCGCGATCGAGAACCTCAAGGGCGTGGAGCGGGCCCGCAAGGCGGTCGACTTCATGCTGTCGCGGCGGGACCGGACCCTGCCGATGCTGGCCCAGCTGCGCAACTTCACCGTCGAGGGGGCCGTCGGACCGCTGGCGGCGCGCCTGTACGTGCCAGAGGGCGCCGAAGACCCCGGGCCGATGCTGGTGTTCTTCCACGGCGGCGGATTCGTTCTGGGCGATCTGGAGACCCACGACGCCTTCTGCGTCCGGCTGGCCGCGGCGGCGAAGGTGCGGGTGCTCGCCTGTCGCTATCGCCTGGCGCCGGAAGCCCCCTACCCCGCCCAGCTGGACGACGCCCTGGCGTCCTTCCGCTGGATCGCCGCGCGAGCCGGCGAGTTCGGCGCTGATCCCGACGCCCTGGCTATCGGCGGCGACTCCGCCGGCGGCTATCTCGCCGTGGCGGCCACGGCCAGGCTCAACGCCGAAACCCCCGGCGCCGTGAAGGCCCAGGTGCTGATCTATCCGCTGCTGACGCTGGACGACGACGTCTGGGCCTCGACCCTGCTGCAGGATGCGCGGGTGGTCGGCCGGCTGGCGGTGCAGTTCATCCGCGCCCAGCTGGCCACCACGGAGGCGCCGTCGCTGCTGGGCCGTCTGGAGGGCAAGGCCCCGCCGACCCTGCTGGTGGCGGGCGGGCCGCTGGACCCCTGCCGGCCGGACGCCCTGACCTATGCGCAGGCGCTCACGTCGGCCGGGGTTTCGTTCGAGGAGCGCTACTACACC
>JACRBD010000068.1 GCA_016234625.1 Caulobacterales bacterium
GATCTGTGGCGGTTCGGCGAGACCCTGAAAGGGGACGCCCCGGCCATCCGTCTGCGCCGCTGGACGGCCCCCGACGGCGCCGACCTTGGCCGCGACCTGCTGGAGATCGTTCAGCCTGACCGGCCCTTCCTGGTCGACTCGATCATGGGCGCCATCGCCGAGACCGGCTTTCCGGTGCGGGCCATGTTCCATCCGCTGGTCAACCGCGACGGCCGCCGGCTGTCGCTGATCCAGGTCCACCTCGACCCGGTAGGCGAGGATCGGGCGCAGACGCTGGTCGAAAGCGTGCGGGCGGTGCTGGCCGATGTGCAGATGGCCGTCGCCGACTTCGCCGCCATGCAGGCGCTGATGCGCGAAACCATCGCCGAACTGGCCGAGGCGCCGGCCCCCGTGTCCGCCGAGGAACGGGCCGAGGACCTGGCCTTCCTCGACTGGCTGGAACGCGACCGTTTCGTCTTCCTGGGCGCCCGGGTCTATGACTATCCGCGCACCGCCGATGGCGGCTACGCCGCCGAGGAGCCGGTCTACCGGCCCGAGGGCAGCCTGGGCGTCCTGCGCGACCAGGAGCGGCGGGTCCTGCGCCGCAGCAGCGAGCCGGCCCTGCTGACCAAGCAGCTGAAACGCCACCTGGAAACCGACTCGCCGCTGATTGTGGCCAAGTCCAATCTGCGTTCGCAGGTCCATCGCCGGGCCTACATGGACTACATCGGGGTCAAGCGGTACGGCGCCGACGGCAAGCCCTCCGGCGAGGTCCGCTTCGTCGGCCTGTTCACCGCCGAGGCCTATGACGCCCCGGCCCGGGACGTGCCGTTGCTTCGCCGCAAGGTGGCCAATGTCGCCGAGCGGGCCGGCGTCTCCGCCGGCGGCCACAACGACAAGCGCCTGCGCAACATTCTCGAGACCTGGCCGCGCGACGAGCTGTTCCAGACGCCGGAAGACGAGCTGCTGGTTCTGGCCCTGGGGGTCATGCACCTCTACGACCGCCCCCGCGTTCGGTTGTTCGCCCGCCGCGACCCGTTCGACCGGTTTATCTCCATCCTGCTGTTCGTGCCGCGCGAACGCTACGACTCCGGCGTCCGCGAACGGGCCGGCCGGATTCTGGCGGAAGCCTTCAGGGGCCGCGTCTCGGCCTACTACCCCAGCTTCTCCGACGCTCCCCTGGCCAGGGTGCACTACATCCTGGGGGTCGATCCCGGACAGGTGGTCGAGCCGGACCTCGGCCAGGTCGAGGCAGACCTCGCCGAAGCCGCCCGCACCTGGGACGACCGGTTCGAGGCCGCTGTCCGCGCCGATCCGCCGCCGGCGGGCGTCCCCGCCACCCTGGTCCGCTGGCTGGGAGGTTTTTCCAGCGGCTACCGCGAGTTCTATTCAGCCGACGAGGCCCTGGCCGACCTGGCCGAGATCGACGCCATGGGCACGGACGCGTTCCGCACCCGCGCCTACCGCACGGTCGGCGACACCGCGACCCGCTTCCGCTTCAAGGTCTACCGCAAGGGTGGCGCGGCGGCGTTGGCCGACGTCATGCCGATCCTTGAGCACATGGGCCTCAAGGCCCTGATCGAGGATGCCTTCGAACTCGCGCCCCAGGGCGGCGACGGCCGCGAGGTGGTCTGGGTGCATGAGTTCATGCTCCAGGACGAACAGGGCGAACATCTGGTTTTCGCCGAGGTGAAGGATGCCTTCGAGGCCGCCTTCACCGCCGTCTGGACCGGCCAGACCGAAAGCGACGGCTTCAACCGCCTGGTGCTCGAACTGGGCGTCTCCTGGCGTGAGGCGGCCCTCATCCGGGCCCTGGCGCGCTATCGTCAGCAGTCTGGTCTCGACCCCAGCCAGCTGGTCCAGGAACAGGCCCTGTCCGAGCACCCGGGCGTCGCCCGGCTGATCCTCGACCTGTTCCGCATCAAGTTCGACCCGGCCATCACCGTGGACATGAAGGCCCGCGAGACCCAGGCCGCGACGGTGATGGACGAGATCACCACCGCGCTGCAGGCGGTCGACAGTCTCGATCACGACCGGGTGCTGCGTCGCCTCGCCCTGCTTGTCGGGGCGCTCAAGCGGACCAACTTCTACCAGACCGCCGAGGGCGGCGGGCCCAAGCCCTACATCAGCTTCAAGATCGCCAGCCGCGAGCTGGAGGACCTGCCGGCGCCAAAGCCGTTCCGCGAGATTTTCGTCTGGGCGCCGCACGTCGAGGGCGTCCACCTGCGGTTCGGGCCGGTGGCCCGGGGCGGGCTGCGCTGGTCCGACCGTCGCGACGACTTCCGCACCGAGGTGCTGGGCCTGGTCAAGGCGCAGCAGGTCAAGAACGCGGTCATCGTGCCGGTCGGTTCCAAGGGCGGCTTCTATCCCAAGGCCCTGCCGCGCGGGGGCGCCCCGGACGCGGTGCGGGCCGAGGGCGTCCGCGCCTACCAGACCTTCCTGTTCGGCCTGCTCGACATCACCGACAACATCGACGCGGACAACAATGTCGTGCGGCCGCCCGCGGTGATCGCCCACGAGGGCGATGATCCCTATCTGGTGGTCGCGGCCGACAAGGGTACGGCGACCTTCTCCGACATCGCCAACGGGGTGGCGGTCTCCTACGGCTTCTGGCTGGGCGACGCGTTCGCGTCGGGCGGTTCGGCCGGCTACGACCACAAGGTCATGGGCATCACCGCCCGCGGGGCCTGGGAAGCGGTCAAGCGCCACTTCCGCGAGGCCGGCAAGGACATCCAGACGACCGATTTCACCGTCGTCGGCGTGGGCGACATGTCCGGCGACGTGTTCGGCAACGGCATGCTGCTGAGCAGGCACATCCGCCTGCTGGCCGCCTTCGACCACCGGCACATCTTCATCGATCCGAACCCGGACGCGGCCAGTTCGTGGAAAGAGCGTGAGCGGATGTTCGCCCTGCCGCGTTCGTCCTGGGAGGACTACGACAAGAGCAAGATCTCCGCCGGCGGCGGGGTCTTCTCCCGCGCCCTCAAGTCAATCTCGCTGTCGCCGGAAATCCGCGCGGCGTTCGAGATCAAGGCCGAGAGCGTCTCCCCCGCCGAGCTGATGGCGGCGATCCTCAAGGCCAGGGCCGAACTGCTTTATCTCGGCGGCATCGGCACCTATGTGAAGGCCCGCGGCGAGAGCAACGCCGAGGCCGGCGACAAGGCCAACGACGCCATCCGGGTCAACGGCGCCGAGTTGCGGGTCAAGGTGGTCGGCGAGGGGGCCAACCTCGGGCTCACCCAGGCCGGCCGCATCGAGTTCGCCCGCTCGGGAGCGGGCGGAGGCGGCGGCCGGATCAACACCGACGCCATCGACAATTCCGCCGGCGGCGACAGCTCCGACCACGAGGTCAACATCAAGATCCTCACCGGCATGGTCGAGCGCGGCGGCAAGCTCGACCGACCCGCTCGCGACACCCTGCTGGCCTCGATGACCGACGAGGTCGGCGACCATGTCCTGACCCACAACTACGACCAGACCCTGGCGGTCTCCCTGCTGGAGCAGGACGCCGCCGGCGAGCTGGAGAACCACGCCCGATTCATGACCGAGCTGGAGGTCGCCGGCCGTCTGGACCGCAAGGTCGAGGGGCTGCCCGACGCGGCGCAGATGCTCGAGCTGGCGACCGGCGGCAAGGGCCTGACCCGGCCGGAACTGGCGGTGCTGCTGGCCTATGGAAAGCTCGACCTGTTCGACGAGATCGTCGCCTCCAAGGCGCCGGACGATCCCGCCTTTGAGGCCACCCTCGAAGCCTACTTCCCCAAACCCCTGGGCAGGTACGAGGACGAGATGAAGCGTCACCGCCTGCGGCGCGAGATCATCGCCACGGTGGTCGACAACGAGCTGATCAATGTCTGCGGCCCGACCTTCCCGTCGCGCCTGCGGGCGGCGGCCGGCTGCGACACCGGGGCCCTGGTGGCCGGTTTCGAGGCGGCGCGGCGAATCCTGAAGTTCCAGGACAGCTGGGACGCCGTGGCGGCCCTGGACGGCAAGGCGGCGGCGGAAGGGCAGCTGGCCCTGTTCCGCGCCCTGGCCCACATCATCCGCAGCCAGACTTTCTGGCTGGCGAGGCGGGTGGGCCCAGGCGGCGTCGGCGCCCTGACCGAACGGTACGGCCCGGCCCTGACCGAGCTGCGCGCCCTGACGCCGGGCATCCTCTCGCCCTTCGAACAGAAGGCGGTGGCCCGCCGGGTGGCGGCCTTCGTCAAGGACGGCGCGCCGGAAGCCCTGGCCGCCAGCATCGCCGCCATCCAGCCCCTGACCACGGCGGCGGAACTGGTGGACCTGGCCGACGGCCTGGGCTGGCCGGTGGCCGATGCCGCCCGGCTCTACCATCAGGTCGGGGCGGCCTTCAGCTTCGACCGCCTGCGGGCGGCGGCCGGCGAAAAGCGCGGCGGCGACCATTTCGAGCGGATGGCCGTCCGCCGTCTGATCGAGGACATGCTCAGCGAGCAGGCCCAGGTCACCCGCGCGGTCATGGCCTTCGCCGGCTCGCCGGACTCGGCCGCCAGCCCGGACGCCGCGAAGGCCACGGTCAGTTCCTGGGCCCAGATGCATTCCGGGCCGGGCCGTGTGGTTCGCAAGACCATCGAGGAGATCGAACAGGCTGGCGGCGGCTGGACCTTCGCCAAACTGACCATCGCCAACGCGGCGCTACGGGAGCTGGTGGCGGCGGCGAAGTAGTACAATCACTCCTCCCCGCATCGCGGGGAGGGGGACCGCTCGGAGAGCGGTGGAGGGGTCAGCGCGAACGCAAACGGCCCCATCCTGAATTCCTGTTTTTCCGGCGAATCCGCGCCGCCCCCTCCACCATGCTTCGCATGGTCCCCCTCCCCTCTACGAGGGGAGGATCAGGAAAAGGCGCTTCTCAACGCCCTGACATAGTACTGCTCCGCCGTCGCCCTCAGGTCCGGGCGATACCGCGTGCGCGGATCGTTGGCGTCGTCGTCGTCGAAGGCGTGGGTGGCGTCCGGGAAGGTCAGGACGTCGACCGGCAGGCCGTCGGCCTTTAGGCGGTTCAGGGCGCGCAACGGGCCGTTGGTCCCCACCACCGCATCCTTGCCGCCCAGCACGGCGAACACCTTCGGCATCTGACCCTGCCAGCCGCGCGCCGAGGTCAGCGACGGAAAGCTGGCGTAGGGATACACTAGGAAGACGCCCTTCACCGCCTTGAGCAGGGCCGGATCGGCGTCGGTCAGGCCGGTCATCCGCGCCGCGCCGTCGCCCTGGGCGAAACCGTCCATGATGGTCCAGCCGCCGTGACTCCAGCCGGCGGCGACCACGCGGCTGGCGTCAGCCCAGGGCTGGCTCTTCATCCAGTGCAGCATGGCGTAGAGGTCGCCGGCCCGCTGCGCGCCGCGCAGGACCGTCCCGGTACAGACGAACAGGCTGCCGTCCAGCCGCGATATGCCGCGCGGCTTGAAGCTGTCGACGATCACCACCGCCACGCCGGCCTTCACCGCCGCCTCGGCGTAGCTCATCTGGAACGGCTGCGAGCCGGCGCAACCGTGAAACTGGAGGGCCACGGGGAAGGGTCCGGACCCCGCCGGCTTGAGCACTCGCACGCCTTTCGCCAGAAGGTCGGCGCGCGCGGCGAGGGTCGAGGGCTGGGTTATCATGCGGCCGAGTATGTGATCAAACGCTCACATGTCAAGCGGCGCTCGGCTTCACCTCATCACCCTGATGACACCTGCCCTTTGGCCTTGATGGAATTGTGAGCTCCGGACGGTCGTCCTGGTCAGGGACGGGCCCTGCGGGCCCGCCGCTTCGCGGCCGCCGAAGGCGGTCCTTGAGCAGGTCGCCCGCCGGAGCAAAACTGGCCTTCAAGACATCAGGGCGGGTCCGCCGCGAGGGCGACCCTGTTCACCTCTAATGCCGGAACACCCGCACGCCGGTGAACGCCATGGCCACGCCCCGCTCGTCGGCGGCGGCGATGACTTCGTCGTCGCGGATCGAGCCGCCCGGCTGGATGATCGCCGTGGCGCCGGCTTCGGCCGCCTGGATCAGGCCGTCGGCGAAGGGGACGAAGGCTTCCGAGGCGCAGGCGCTGCCCGTCAGGTCCAGGCCGAAGTCGCCGGCCCGCATGGCCGCGATGCGGGCGCTGTCCTTGCGATTCATCTGCCCGGCCCCGACCCCCAGGGTCTGGCCGCTTCGCGCGAACACCACGGCGTTGGACTTCACATGCTTGGCCACGGTGAACGCGAACAGCATGTCGGCGATCTCGGCCGGGGAGGGTGCGCGTTTGGTGACGATCTTCAGGTCGGAGGGCTTGATCAGCGAGGCGTCGCGGCTCTGCACCAGAAAGCCGCCGGCCACCGAACGGAACACTTCGCCGGCGGCGCGCGGATCGGGCAGGGCGCCGGTGACGAGCAGGCGCAGGTTCTTCTTCGACTCGAACACGGCGATGGCGTCGTCGTCGGCCTCCGGCGCGATAACCACCTCGGTGAACACTTCGACGATGGCCTCGGCGGCCTTGCGGTCGAGCCGGCGGTTGACCGCCACGATGCCGCCGAAGGCGCTGACCGGGTCGCATTCCAGCGCCCGCTGGTACGCGCTGAGCAGATCCCGGCCGGTGGCCACGCCGCAGGGGTTGGCATGCTTGACGATGACGCAGGCCGGCTCGCTGAACTCGGCGACCAGCTCGAAGGCGGCGTCGGTGTCGGCGATGTTGTTGTAGCTGAGCGCCTTGCCCTGCAGCTGGCGGGCGTTGGCGACCCCCGGCCGGGCCGGGCCGCTGGCG
Organism: Caulobacterales bacterium; assembly: GCA_016234625.1. Lineage (GTDB taxonomy): Bacteria > Pseudomonadota > Alphaproteobacteria > Caulobacterales > Caulobacteraceae > Caulobacter. The sequence continues at coordinate 6,716 of JACRBD010000068.1, forward strand.
TAGAAGGCCGCCGACTGATGAGGGTTTTCGCCATAGCGCATGGTCTGGATCAGGATCCCAGCGATGACCTTGCGGGCCGGGGCGGTCTGCTCCAGCTGCTGCGCGAACCAGGTGGAGATCGCCGCGTCATAGGCCGCGGTGCGGGCGTAGGCGCGGGCCGCCAGGGTCTTGCGCAGGTCCAGGGTGGTGGCCCCGCCATCGCTCAGCTGGGCGAGGACCTCGGCGAAGTCGGCGGGGTCGGTGCAGACCGCGACATAGCCGTGGTTCTTGGCCGCCGAGCGGATCATCGCCGGCCCGCCGATGTCGATGTTCTCGACGCAGGTGGCGTAGTCGCCGCCCGCCGCGACGGTGGCCTCGAACGGGTAGAGATTGACGTACAGCAGGTCGATGCCGCCGATGCCGTGGTCGGCCATGGCCCTGGCGTGATCGGCCGCATCGCGCACGCCCAGCAGGCCGCCGTGGACGATCGGGTGCAGGGTCTTGACCCGCCCGTCCATCATCTCCGGAAAGCCGGTCAGGTCCGAGACGTCCTTCACCGGCAGGCCGGCCGCCGCGATCGCCGCCCGGGTGCCGCCGGTGGACACCAGCTCGACGCCCAGGTCGACCAGCACCTTCGCCGCCTCGACCAGGCCGGTCTTGTCGGACACCGACAGCAGGGCGCGGCGGATGACGACCTTGTCGGGGGAAGCGGGATAGTCGGGGGCGGCGGGCATGGCGGGCGTCTCCAGCGAATGAGGAAAACTTGCCCAGGCGCGCGGCTATGAGGTCCGCGCTCCCCGGTGGTCACCCACCTCCAGCGCCAGTCACGCGAACGGGGCGGAAAATAGGGGGAGAGGCGGGCGTGTCAATGCGCGCTCTTCGGGCGCGGTAGAGCATGAACTTAGGGAGTAGGGAGTAGGGAGTAGCAAAGGGGATGCGCGGCGTCGGCGACGAGCGCCGGTCAAACTACGCCCTACTCCCTAAGCCCTACTCCCTAGCCTTCGGCCCGCGACAGCTTCCACCGCAACTTGCCGCCCTTGTCCTCGCTGGCCTGGCCGCGCAGGACCACCTGGACGGTGCGGCGCTGGAGGCCGGCGTCGATGTAGAGGGACGGCTCGACCGACACCTCGATGGCGTCGTTGCGCAGCCACCAGCCCTGTTCCGACGGCCCCTTGAGCAGCACGCTCTTGTGGTCGCGGGCGAGGGAGGCGCGGGCCTCGGGGTGCAGGTGGAAACGGACGGTGAAGGGATAGTAGCGGCGCGGTCCGTCCTGCTCCTTTTCTACCACCGGACGGAAATTGTCCTCGCCCCGAAGTTCCTCGGTGGCCCGGTCGAGGTAGAGCTTGCGTTCATGGATCAGGCCGAAGCGTTTGACCCAGCCGTCGTGCGACACCTCCAGCCAGGCGGCGGCCTCGGCGTCGTGGCGCTTGACCTCGACCTTGCGCGGCGCGCCCGTCAGCCGGGGCCCCAGGGCGGCGGCCGGGAACCCGCGCAGGGGCTGACCGGCCGACATGTCGGCGATGTTGGCGGTGGACGAAGCGTCGGTCAGGCGAAGGGCGTGCGAGGCCCCGGAGTCCGCCGTCCAGGCGCAGCCGACGATCAGCCGGTCCGCGCCGCAGACGATCTCCAGCGCCGAAGGCTGGGCGCAGGCCGTGGCGCTCCAGCGGCCGCGGGCGGGCAGGCCGGCGTCGACCATTACGGTCATCCCCGCCGACTCCAGCCGCTCGAAGCCGCCGTGCGGCGCGCGGCGGCGGGCGCGGGCCTCGCCGTCCTCATGGGCCAGGGCGGCTGCGATCCGGCGCGGACCGACCGCCTCGCCGCCCTGGAAGGCGGCCAGCCGGTTGTCGGGCAGGGTGAAGAACCGGGTCGCCGCGCTCAGCCGGTCAATGGCGCGCGGCAGCTCGTCCGGCCCGGCCTGTCCGCGTTGGTGCAGGGCGTCGTCAAGGGTCAGCAGATCGAACAGCAGCTCCAGCCCGGCCTGGGGCGAGCGGCCGGCATGGACCCCCTCGTGGCTGACGACGGCGGCCAGATCGTGCTTCAGCCGGGCCGTCGACAGGTCGATCAACCGCTCACCGGCGTCCCCGCCCAGGGCGCAGCCGGCGACCCCGGCGGCCACCGCCCGTTCCAGCGCCCGTTCCGGCGCCTGGCCGATGCTGGCCAGATGCCGCGCCTGCCGGGCCAGGTCGTCCAGCACCATGGTCCGCTCGGCGTCCGAGGCGGCGTAGGTCAGCCGCCGGGCGGCGCAGGCCAGGTTGAACACCCGCCGCTCGATGACGTCCGGTCCCCAGGAGAAGCCGTTCCACTTGCCGAAGATTCGCCGCCAGTCCATCGCCAGCCGCAGGCCCAGTTTGGCGCCCGCATCGCCGGCGGCCAGCAGGTCGTTCATCCAGCCCATGCGGTGCAGGGCCACGGCGAACTGGCGGGTGGGGCTGGGCCGGTCGAAGGGATCGCCCTGCTGACCGACGACCATTTCGGTCCCGGCCAGGTCGAAGATGCCGGCCAGGATGCGGCGGCCGCGCTCCGGTTCGACGGGGCGCAGGTCGCGCGGGTTGGCCGCCATGCCGTCGGGCCTGGGTCCCGACAACATCATCCGGTGCAGGGGCGTGCCGAACCATTCGCGCTCGGCGAGCCGACGCGCGCTCTCCCCGGCGGCCTGCAGGGCCAGGGCGGCGGCGGCGGCGGAGGGCAGTCTGGGGGCGTCCATGCCGCCGGGCTCAGCCGCCCTTCAGGGCGCGGATGTTGCCGGCGTAGGCGTCCGGTCCACCCTTGAACACGGCCGAGCCGGCGACCAGGGCGGTGGCCCCGGCGGCGACGCACTGTGGCGCTGTCACGGGTGTGACCCCGCCGTCCACTTCGAGCTCGATGGCGCAGCCCGAGGCGTCAATCATCCGCCGCAGCCGCTCGATCTTCTTCAGCTGCGAGGCGATGAAGCTCTGGCCGCCGAAGCCCGGATTGACGGTCATCACCAGCAGGAGGTCGATGTCCTCGAGGATCCATTCGACGGTCTCGACCGGGGTCGCCGGGTTGAATACGACCCCAGCCTTGCAGCCCAGCTCGCGAATGCACTTGAGCGAGCGATGCAGATGCGGCCCGGCCTCGGGATGGATGCTCATGATGTTGGCCCCGGCGGCGGCGAAGGCCTCCAGGTAAGGGTCGGCCGGCGCGATCATCAGGTGCACGTCCATCGGGATGCTGACGTGCGGCCGCAGGGCCTTCACCACATCCGGACCGATGGTGATGTTGGGCACGAAATGGCCGTCCATCACGTCCACATGCAGCCAGTCGGCCCCGGCGGCCTCGACGGCGCGGCATTCCTCGCCAAGGCGGGCGAAGTCCGACGCGAGGATGGACGGAGCGATGATCGGGGCGGCCATGCCTTGGTCTAGCCGGACCCGCCCGGCGGAACAAGGACGGGTCAGGCCGAACGGACCATCCGCGCGGCGAAGAAGCCGTCGATGCCGCCTTCGAGGTGGTGGGGCAGGATGCGCAGCCAGCCTTCCGGCGAGACGCTGGCGGCGGGGGCGCCGCCTTCGCCGGCCGTGACCGGCGCGAGGGTGAATTCGGGATGCCGGGCAAGGAAGCCGCGCACCTGACCTTCGCCTTCTTCCGGCTCCAGCGAGCAGACACAGTAGACCAGCCGGCCGCCCCGCGTCAACCGGGCGGCGGCGGAATCGAGCATGCGGGTCTGGACCTCGGCCAGGCTGGCGATGTCGCCCGGCGCGGCGGCCCACAGCACGTCCGGATGCCGGCGGAAGGTGCCGGTGGCCGAGCAGGGGGCGTCCAGCAGGACGGCGTCGAAGGTCCGCTTGTCTGACCAGGACCGGGCGTCGGCGGTGACCACCTCGGCGGTCAGCCGCAGGCGGGCGAGGTTCTCGGCCACCCGCTTGAGCCGGTCAGCGTTGCGGTCGACGGCGACAACCGCCGCGCCGGCGGCGGCCAGCTGCAGGGTCTTGCCGCCGGGGGCGGCGCAGAGGTCGAGGGCCGTTTCGCCGGGCTTCACATCGAGCAGTCGGGTCGGGATGGCCGCCCCGGCGTCCTGGACCCACCAGCGGCCTTCGGCGAAGGCCGGCCATTCGGCCAGGTCGCCGCGCCTGCGGGTGCGGATCGAGCCGCCGGGCAGGACCTCGCCCTCGATCAGGGCGGCCAGGGCTGCGGCGTCGGCCGGATCCCTGACCGACAGGTCGGTGGCCGGCTCCTCGGCGATGGCGGCGGCCACGGCGCGGGCCTGCTCGGGGCCGAACGCCGCCTGCCACCGGGCCATCAGCCAGGCGGGCGCGAGGGTTTCGGGGTCATCGGCCGGCTTGCCGTCGCGCTGCAGGCCGCGCAGGACGGCGTTGATCAGCCCCTTGAACTTGCGGGTCGCGACCACCCGGTCGGCCAGGGCGACCATGGTCGAGACGGCGGCGTGGTCGGGAACGTCCATCCAGAACAGCTGGGTCGCGCCCAGCCGCAGCAGGCTCCTGACCCGTTCGGGCGGCGCGCGCTGCAGCTTGGGTTCGAGAACCCGGTCGATGGTTCCCAGATGGCGCAGCGCAGCCATGGTCAGGGCCCGGGCGAAAGCCCGGTCGCGGGGCGACAGGCCACGGCCCGCCGAACCGGCGAAGGCCTCGTCCAGCCCGGCCCGCCTGGCCAGCGCCGCTTCCAGGAACTGGGCCGCCGCCTCCCGCGCGGGAAGGCCGATGTCTTCAATCTGATCGCTCACCCGCGCCCCGTGCCCTGTCCGGGCGCATGGCGCAAGGGGCCGGTCACGCCACCGGCTTGCGCCAGTTCGAGATCACGCCGATCAGGAAACAGATCATCCCCAGGATCGCCGGGATCTCGGCGGCCATCATCACCTTGCCGTCGAGTTGCTGGGTCAGCACCCGCGGCAGCAGGACCGCCATCAGCACGGCGCCCAGGGACGACAGGACGAAGTTGACCCAGGCCAGCACGCCCGACTGGTTTCCCGGCAAGGCGTAGAAGCCGCCCATGATCGACAGGGTCACCCAGCCGAGCAGGTTCAGATGGGCGTGAGCCGGCAGCATGGCATGGTCGTGCGAGGCGCCCATGTAGGAGCCCCAGACCATGCCGGCGAGGCCGCACAGGGCGGCGACGGTGAAAAAGGCGGACGAGACGCGTGGCATGTTCAGGTTCCCCCAGAAACGAATACGCCAGCCCGATCCGGGCTGGCGTCACGAAACCAGCGTTTCGCGTGTCGATCAAGTCGCCCGCAACGGTGCGTTCTGCTAAGTCTTCTCCATGGAAAAAGACGACCTCCCGCCTGGCGCCAACCCGGATAGGGTGCTCACCCCGGCCGCCCGGCGGGCCCTGGAGGAAGCTGCCGCGCGCCGCGCCGCCCAGCCGCCACGGAACCTTCCGCCGGAAGAGGGCGGGCCTTCTGGCCTGGAGCCGACCCGCTACGGCGACTGGGAACGCAAGGGTCTGGCCAGCGACTTCTAGTGTCCCGATTCCGAAGTTCGTAAGCGCCTGTGGTGGGCTGCGACGAACTTCGGAATCGAAGAGGACACTAGCAAGCCTATGTTTCTAGTGTGCTTTTGGATTTGAAGTTCGCTCGGCGCCCAATCCAGCACTGTGGCGAACTTCAAATCCAGCACACTAGGGGTCGCCCCAGGCGAAGTTTAACCACGGCCGCCTCGCCCGAGAGGGGCAAGCGGTCGCGGCGACCCGTTTCGCCACCTAGGGTTTCCGCTTCACGGCGCGGGAGGCGGCCATGATGAAGTGGATCGGGAGGCTGGCGACCGCGGTGCTCACCCTGCTGGTGCTCGCCCGCGCGGCCGCCGCCCAGGACTATCCGCCGCCACCGGCCCCCTATGCGCCAGCCTATAGCTACGCCTCGCCGTCCGGCCCGCCGCCGGCCTATGGCGGCGGCTATGGCCAGCCCCAGGGCCGCCCGCGCATCTATGTCGAGGACATGTATGGCCAGTGGCACGAGGCCAGCGGCGAGGAGTACGACCGGGTCTACGCCTATGCGCAGCAACAGCCGCCGCAACCGGGCTCGTCGTATCAGTATGTGAACGTGCCCGGACCCTGCTGCGGGCAACCGCCGGCGCCGCCGCCGCCTTACCAGCCGCCCTACACGCCTCACCCGCCGGCGTGTGGCGGGGGGTGTTACACACCTCCGCCTCCGCCCGCCTGTGGCGGCTGTTGCACGCCATCCTATCCGCCGCCGGGCTATCCGCCCGCGCCTCCGTCCTGCCCCCAGCCCTACCCGTCGGGTTACGGCGAGGTGCGTCTGGACAACAGCTTCTTCTACGGTTCCGGCGGCGTGGGACCGGAGGTCGTCTACTCGGGCGGCGGAGGCGGCTATGCCTACGCCGGGGCCTCGTCGTCGTCCTGGGCGAGCGCCAGCGCGAGCGCCCGGGTCAGCTTCGGCGGCGGCGGATATCACCCCCCGTCCCACAGGCCGCCAGCTCATCGGCCGCCGCCCAGGGGCGGATGCGGCTGTCACTGAGTTCAGGAAGTAGGGGTTAGGGAGTAGGGAGTAGTTCGACTGGCTTGCGCCGCCGGCGCCGCGCCTGCCCTTTGCTACTCCCTACTCCCTACTCCCTACTCCCTACTCCCTACTCCCTACTCCGTACTCCGTACTCCCTAAGCCCCCGCCATTTCCCCAACGATCCGCCGCGCCGCGTCCCGGGGATTGGCGGCGGCGGTGACCGGTCGGCCGACCACCAGGTGGCTGGCCCCGGATTGCAGCGCCTCCAGCGGCGTGGTCGCCCGCGCCTGGTCGTCCTTGCCGGCCCAGTCGGGACGGACCCCCGGCGTCACCACCAGAAAGGCCGGACCGCCGATGCGCCGCGCCAGGGCCGCCTCGTGTGGACTGGCCACCACGCCGTCGGCCCCGGCGTCGATGGCCTGGCGGATGCGCCGCTCGACCAGCTGCTCGACGCCCATGCCGTAGCCGATCTGGGCCAGGTCCTGGCCGCTCAGGCTGGTCAGCACCGTGACGCCGAGGATCTTCGCCTGTCTATCACCCCCCCGACCCTTCACCGCGGCGGCCAGCACCTGGGGCTGGGCGTGGACCGTCAGCAGGTCGCAGGCGCCGGACCCGACGATGGCGGCCGTGGCCTTCTCGACCGTCGCCCCGATGTCATGCAGCTTCCAGTCAAGGAACACCTGGCGGCCGCGCCGCTTGAGGTCCTTGGCCATCTCCATGCCGCCGACGGCCAGCAGCTGCAGGCCGATCTTGTAGAACCCGACCTGGTCGCCCAACGTCTCGACCATGGCCTCGGCGTCGGCGCGGCTGGGCAGGTCGAGCGCGATGATCAGGCGCGGGTCGGCGGACATGCGGCGTCTCCAGCCTCTCGGGGGAGGCGATTCAGCGGGTTTTGGGCTAAGACGCTTGCATGACCTCCTGGGAATACGCCGTCAACTTCTTCGTCGCCCTGTTCGCGCTGCTCGATCCGATCGGCAACGTGCCGGTGTTCGCCGCCGCGACGGCGGGGGGCGTGGCCGCCGGCCGGCGCTGGGTGGCGGCCTACATCTCGCTGTTCGCCTTCGCCTTCATGAGCTTCTTCTTCTTCACCGGCCTGTCGCTGCTGGAGTTCTTCGGCATCTCCCTGCCGGCCTTCCGCATCGCCGGCGGAGTGATCCTGTTCCTGATGGGGCTGGAGATGGCCCGGGACGACTTCACCGCCATGTTCGCCGACGCCGCCGAGGGAGCCGAGGACGCCGGCCCGCGCGCCTATGCCCGCCGCCGGTTCGAGCGGCTGATCGTGCCTTTCGCCATGCCGCTGCTGATCGGCCCCGGCGCCATCTCGACGGTGATCATCTATGCCAGCGAGGCCAAGGCGCTGGGCCTGGGCGGCCTGGCCACCGGGGTCGGGGTGATCGCCGCCGTTTCGGTGCTGACCATGATCTGCTTCTGGCTGACGCCGCTGATCTCGAAGCTGCTCGGCCGCATCGGCATGACCATCATCGTGCGGGTGCTGGGCCTGATCCTCTGCGCCATGGCGGTGCAGTTCGTGATCATCGGCGTGGCCGACACGGCCAGGGGCGTGATCATCAAGACGGATGTGTCGGCGCCGTATGCCGCGGAGCGCTGAGGTCGCCGTCCAACTCCCTCGCGGCGGACCTCGTCCTGATGTCTTGATGAGCATTCTTGCTCCGGCGGGACCTTCGTCAA
>JACRBD010000007.1 GCA_016234625.1 Caulobacterales bacterium
CGGCGGCGGTTCGATCCGACGCTAGGTCGTGCCGCCGGCCATGAAGTCGTAGACATCGGCGGCCCGGGTGACGGAGATGCTGATGCGGTCGTCGTTGATCTGGATTTCGCCGCGGGCCACCGGGTGGTTGTTGGCCAGGATACAGACCTCGTCGCTGGCCTTGGCGTCGAGCGGGATCACCGCCCCGCGCCCCATGCGCAGCAGTTGTGACATCGGGAGCGTCGAGCGCCCGAGGACCACGGAAATCTCGACGTTGACCGACTTGACCTGACTCACGAAACGCTTGGCCCCTCGCGCAATGAGCGCCGACACGCCACATTGGGCCGTCATGCTTGATCAGCCGTTAAATCACAGGGACTCGCCGCGTCTTTTCGGCCGCGCCGACGGCCTTCCCGCCGGCTGGGCGGTTTCGCGCGAACCGGTGGGCTACGAAGCGGCCGTGGCGGCCATGGAGGCCCGGGCCGAAGCCATCGCCAGGGGCGAGGCGGGCGAGCTGGTCTGGTTGCTGGAGCATCCGCCGCTCTATACCGCCGGGGTGTCCGCCAAGGGCGGCGACCTGATCGACCCCACCCGGTTTCCGGTGTTCGAGAGCGGCCGGGGCGGGCAGTACACCTATCACGGCCCCGGCCAGCGGGTGGCCTATGTGATGCTCGACCTGACGGCCCGGCGCCGCGACGTGCGGGCCTTTGTCGCGGCCCTGGAGGCCTGGGTGATCGACGCCCTGGCCGCCTTCAACCTCGAGGGCCAGCTACGCGAGGGCCGGGTCGGGGTGTGGGTCGAACACAAGGGCCCGGGCTGGGCCCGCGAGGACAAGATCGCCGCCATCGGCGTCAAGCTGCGCCGCTGGGTCAGCTTCCACGGGATCAGCCTGAACGTCGAGCCGGACCTGTCGCATTTCGACGGCATCGTGCCCTGCGGTGTGACCGAGCACGGGGTGACCAGCCTGGTCGACCAGGGCCTGCCGGTGACCATGGACGAGGCCGACGCGGCGTTGAAGGCCGGGTTCGAGCGGGTGTTCGGGGCGGTGGTTGAAATCCCTCTCCCGGCGGGAGAGGGAGGGACCCGGCGCATCGCGACGGGAGGGTGAGAGGGTGCGGCGCTCCGGGGAAGGCAAGATCGGTCGTTATCTCGGAGGCGAAACACGTAGCGGTGGGCATTTGCCGAGGCCGGCCTTCGTGTAGGTCTCATGACACGGCGGGACGAAGCCCGTCGCCAGCATCAGCCAGAAGGCGGCGACGACAAAGGCGAGGGTCAGAGCTGCCGCGATTGTCCAGGCAACGACCTCGGGGTCGTCCTTTTGCTTCCGCACCGGCTCTGTCCCTAATCCCTCATCCGACCCGCTCCGCGGGCCACCTTCTCCCTCCGGGAGAAGGAAAACTCAGGCCTGAACCGTCTTTGCCGGATTGGGCCCGTAGCGGTTGGCGCCCTGTTCGCCGGACATGGCGCCCAGCTCCACGGCGGCCCAGACGATGACGATGGCGAAGGCGAAGTCGAGGAAGCCGGCCGGGATCGGCCAGACCACCACCAGGGCCAGGATGATGATCGCCGCGATCCAGCCGGACCGGCCGCGGTCGTGCAACCGCTTGGACAGCACGCAGGCGGCGGAGAACAACAGGCCCGGATAGACGAACCAGCCGGTCAGCCAGTGCAGGCTGGGGCCCATGGCGGCTTCGTAGACCAGGGCCAGCGCGGTCAGCAGCGAGGCGGCGACGAGGAAGGGCGTCCGCGCCACGCGGCCGGTGGAGGAGAAGAACAGCTCCGCCCAATCGATCTGGCCGCTCATGGGTTATTCGCTCCGACTCTCGAACAGGGTCAGTCCCTATCTAGGCGAGAGCGGCCCCCAGTGAAAGGTCGGGGGGCGTCAGGGGGCCTCGCCGGGCGGCCCGTCGCCGATGCCCTTGGGCGAGGGGCCGAAGCGGTTGGGGCCTGGCGTGCCGTCGGCGAGGCCCAACACAATGAAGAACCAGATGAAAATGGGCGTCCAGAAGAACGAAGACAGGCTAAACAGCCAACCGGCGGCGTCGCGGCGTTGCCGCAGGATGGCCAAATCCAACTCCCCCAGCACCATTGCCATGACATAGATCGCCGAGCCGACCACCAGCAGAACGCCGGGCCAGCCGTGACGAGATCGGTCATGGAATCGTTGGACGTTGATGGCGGCTGAGGGCCACTGCAGCCCGAGAAACATCATCAGGATCGTAAGATTAGCGACCGAGGTTGACCTCAGACCGATGGCGGACAACAGGGCGACCGCCGCGATGCTGCCCCCAATCTGGGCAAGCAAGATCAGAATCGA
>JACRBD010000069.1 GCA_016234625.1 Caulobacterales bacterium
CGGACCACCCTCCCCATGAAGGGGAGGGAGATCAGATCAGGCCCTCCGGCGGAAACGCCGGGGGGCTTTTTCTTTGGCGGCAATGGGGACGAATGCGGGTCTGGCGCATGCCGGCCTTCGACCCGTTGTGGACTTTCGGACATGTCCCTCTAGCGTCCACGTCGCCCGGCTCCCACCTTTCAAGAACAGTCTGGGAGCGGCGGCGATGACGAACAGGGCCCATTGGGAAAACGTCTATCAGACCAAGGCGGTGGATGAGGTAAGCTGGTATCGCCCTCACCTGGATGTCTCACTTGAGCTCATCGGACACGCGACGCCGGACAGAGGCAGCGCGGTCATTGACGTCGGCGGCGGGGAAGCGACGCTGGTCGATGATCTCGTCGCGCGCGGTTACAACGACGTGACGGTGCTCGATATCTCCCAAGCGGCGATTGGCGTGGCGCAAGGCCGACTGGGCGATTCCGCCGCCTCGGTGCGCTGGATCGCCGGCGACATCACGACCGTCGAGTTGGAAGCCGCCCGCTACGACGTTTGGCATGACCGGGCGGTGTTCCACTTCCTGACGCGTGCAGGTGACAGGGCCGCATACGTGCGGCAGGTCGCCCGCGCGGTTAAGCTTGGCGGCCACGTCATTGTCGCGACCTTCGGACCAGATGGGCCGGAGAAGTGCAGCGGCCTGGATGTCGTTCGCTACGACGCTGAAAACCTGCACGGCGAGTTCGGTCCGAGGTTCCGTTTACTGGACAGCGTCACGGAGTTGCATGAGACGCCTTGGGGAGCGCCTCAGCAGTTCATGTACTGCCTCTGCCGGGTGGAGTGAGAGGACGATGTCCGCATACTTGTCGGCTTCAAACCCATGTCCGCCCCCAGCGTCGGCATCCCGGCCATCAGAACACCAGCACCCGGTCGGCGGTGAGTGTCGCCTGGGCAAGCTCATCCATCGTCGAGCGGGCTGCGCCCTCAACCATATCCTCGGCTCCGAGGCCTCGGGCGTCCATGCAGGCGCCACACATCAGCACGCGCCCGCTGGCAGACAGCACCCGGCCCAGCATGCGTTCGACGTTATAGTAACCTTCGGGCGTCTTCTGCCCCGCCTTGGCGCAGACCACGGCATCGGCCATCAGGAAGACGGTGATCTCCGCCTCGGGATCGTTCCTGGCCAGGGCGTGTGCCATGCGCAGGCCGTTGAAGCTCCGCTCTGTGCCATAGGGCGGATCGTTCAGGATCAGCAGGTGCTTCATGGGTCGGGTCCTTCGACAACAGGGGACCAGTCGCGGACAGATCTGCCCTCAGGCAAACGGGAGGCGCAACGAACCAATTCGGCCCCAAGCCCGCATTGGCGACAGCAGCATCGCCGAAAGTCAATGTCCGCTTCCCACCCCTTGCCGACGTTCGGCCAAGCCTGACGGCGGCATCCATCGACACCCCGCCATCGATCTCTTGCAGGCCAGCGTGCCGGTCTCCCCAGCCTGTTCCGGAGATGTGAGCCTCCGGCCCATCGCTCCGCGACACGAAGCGCCCTTGAGCAGGCTGGATAGACCGGAGATCCTCTCGCCGTGAGATCAGGGCCGGAACTGGCCTGATTCCATCCCCGGGTCGCCGGGGAAGCGGGTCTTGTGGAGCCCGTCCTCTCTTTGCCGGATCCCGCGAAGCACGCCAGTCTCCCCGCGTGAGCAACCCCCGTGCCCAACGCCCCCAGGTATAAAGAGACCGATCTCGCCGATCCGGCGATGGCGCAGGCGCGGCGGGCGATCACCCTGATCCTGTCGCGGCATGAGCCCTGGCCGGCCTTCGTGCTGGACCGCGACTGGACTGTGCTGGCCGCCAATGACTCGGCCCAGAGGCTGGTGGGGGTGATGCTGGGCGAGAGCCGGCTGAACCGGCCGATGAACCTCATGCACATGCTGCTCGGCGAGCTGCGCCCGCAGATCGTCAACTGGCCGGCCTTCGCCGCCGCCCTGCTGCGCCGGGCGAGGGGCGACGGGCTGGCGGCGGCCGGCGACGCGGGGGTGCGGGCGGCCTGGACCGGGCTGCTGGCCCTGCCGGACGTCGAAGCCCTGGCGGCGGGGGAGGGCGCGCCGGTCCCCGGACCCCTGTGCGAGGTGCGGTTCGCCTCGCAGCGTCGTGAGCTGGGCCTGCTGCCGACCACCATCGCCTTCGCCACCCCGGCCGACCGGACCCTCGACGGCCTGCGCATCGAGGCCTTCCTGCCGTCGGACGAGGAGTCCGAGGCGCTGTTGCTGGCCCTGGCCGGCGGGGCCTGACGCGCCGACTGTCACCCGACGGCCATAGTTCATCGCGGGCCGCTGTCCGGTCCGTCGGCGGGCCTCGCCAATCGGTTGCGCCCTGTGCTTGACTGCGTCTCGGGGGGGTAGTCGCGTGAACCAGCATTCCAATGACCACGGCGTGTCGCGTCAGGCGGACACCCATCCCCGTTATGGGCCCGCGGGGGCCTGGGCCGACCTGCCAGACTTCAGGCCGAGCGTCCCGCCGCGCCCCGACCAGGTGGCCGATGGCCGGCGGATCTGGCTGGCGGATTCGCAGTTCGACCTGACCGGGCCCGAAATCGTCTGGCTGAACCGGCGGGTCATCGAGGTCGTCAACGCCGACGGCCTGCAGGATGCCGCCCTGTTCAGCGCCGATTTCGATCCGGCCTTCGAGCGCGTGGTCATCCATCATGTGCGCGTCATTCGCGATGGGCGAATCCGTGTCTATGACCCTCGCCAGGCCATCCAGGTCATCCGACGCGAACCCGATCTGGAGCGAGCCAAGTACGACGGCCGCCTGACCGCCCACTTCACCATCCCGGACATCCGGGTGGGCGACATCATCGACGTCGCGCGGTCGCATCTGGGGCAGCACCCGGTGCTCGGCGGACGCCTTGCGGCGGAGTGGGTGTTCAACTGGGGCTGCTGGGTGGGCGAGACCCGCGTCCGCGTCCTGGCGCCGGAGGGACGGCGGTTCGCCACCCGGAGCTGGAACAACCCGCCGGCAGCGGTCGAGCGGCATTTGGCTGGCGGTGTCCTGGAACGCACCTGGCGAGCCGTCGACACAGCGCCCGCGCGGGGCGAGCCCGGCGCCGTAGCCTGGGCCAAGGCGCTCGCCACGGTCCAGTTCGCCGATGTGATGACCTGGGCCGACGTGGCCAATACGTTTCGGCCGCTCTATCGGCTGCCCGATCGGTTGCCCGCTGATCTGGAGCGGGAGGTCCAGGCGATCGCCGGCCGCGCGTCCGATCCCGCCGACCGGACCGTGCAGGCCTTGCGCCTGGTCCAGGGCGGACTCCGCTACCAGTCGGTGACCCTGGGCGCCGGCGGGTTCACCCCCAATCCGGTCGATCGAATCTGGGCTTCCCGTACGGGCGATTGCAAGGACGCCTCGCTGTTGCTGACGGCGATCTTGCGCGCTCTGGGGGTCAGGGCCGATCCGGCCCTGGTCAACACCTGGAACGGCTGGGCCCGGCAGGAGGCGTTGCCCAGCCTGGTGGCGTCGGACCATTGCATTGTTCGCGCCGAGGTGGCGGGCAAGCCATACTGGCTGGACCCGACGGCCTTCCCCCAGGGCGGACGTCTGGACGCGATGCATCAATGGCGCTCCGGCTGGGCCTTGCCCTTGGTGGAGAACGCCGACCTCGAATTCATGGGCGAAGACCCGGTGGAGGAAGTGTTCGACTGCCAGGAGACCTACGACCTGGGTCCCGCGCCAGACTCGCCAGCCACGCTCACGGTCCGGACCACCTATCGGTCCTGGCGCGCGGACGACATGCGCCGCCGACTCGAGAGCGGGCGGGCGGCCCTGGTCGAGGATTTTCGAACCTATTTCGCCCGGCGCTTCGGCGGCGCGGCCTTGCTCGGCGAGATCGAGGTGGATGACGATCTCGACGCCAACCGCCTGTCGACGGTCGAGCGCTACGAGATTACCGGTATCTGGACCGCGGACCAAGAGTCGGACGTTGTCCGGTTCGACACGCCGGACGATCTATTCGCGCCCACGCTGAACGTGGGCTGGCTCGATCATCGCAGCCTGCCGGTCGATCTAGGTTTGCCCCGGACCCTGCGGACCGAGACGATCATCAAGCTGGGCAAGCCGATCAGCGTGAAGGGCTGGAACCGTACTTTCGAAATGCCCGGTGTCCGGGCGACCTCGGTGCACAGCGCCGAGACCGCCGACGGTTCGGTCACCAAGCTCTTGCGGGTGGTGACGGTCGATCGCCGGACCATTCCGCCGGAGGACGCCCGTCGGCTCCAGGCGCTGCGCGAGGAGGCTTTCAACGCCTCGGGTGTCAGCGTGTCGCGGCGGGTCCGGTCTGGCCAGTTCGTGGACGCCGAGCCCGCCGCGCCGTTCCAGCCCAGGCGATCGTCGGACTCGGACACAAGCGCCTTCACGACCATCCGGATCATCGTCTTTGCGCTGCTGGTCCTTGGCGCGCTGAGCCGTTGCGTCGCCGCCGCGCCCACATGACTCCTCTGTCATGACCTCGAATTAAGCTGCCTCCAGCCGTGACCGCGCCTAGCGTCCCGCCATCACGCATTCATGGGGAGAAGAATCCGATGCGCGCACTTCTGATTGTCGGCGTCGCGAGCGCCGCGCTTCTCGGAGCCACCGCGGCCCAGGCCGATTCCGTCCAGATCAAGGACGCGGCCGCCCGCGTGGTGGTCATTCCCGAGGACCGGACCGATGTGAAGGTCGAGTTCCTGACCACCAACCCCGGCCTGCCGCTGGCCGTCCGCACCGAAGGCGACAAGACCATCGTCGATGGCGACCTTGGCCGCATGGCGATCAAGAACTGTCGCACGATCAATGGCGTCACCACCGTGTCGGTGAACGGCAGGTCCTACGGCTGGGACAGCCTGCCGCAGGTGGTCGTCCATGTGCCGATGAACGCCGAGGTCGCCGCTGGCGGGGCGGTGTTCGGCAGCGTCGGCCGCAGCGACAGCCTGGAACTCAGCAACGCCGGCTGCGGCGACTGGACGGTGGCCAACGTCGCCGGCGAGCTGAAGATCAACCAGGCGGGCTCGGGCGACACCACGGTCGGCACGGCCGGCTCGGTGTCGGTCAACATCGCCGGCTCCGGCGACGTGGCCACCGCGGCTATCGGCGGGGCGCTGGCGGTCAACATCGCCGGCTCGGGCGATGTGGAGGCCGCCGCCGTCACCGGTCCCATCTCGGCCAACATCATGGGCTCGGGCGACATCACGGTCCGCGGCGGCGACGTCGGCGCCGTGGCGGTGTCGATCGCCGGGTCCGGCGACGTGACGGTCATGGCCCCGGCCGAGAGCGTCACCGCCAAGATCGCCGGCTCCGGCGACGTGCGGGTGATCCGCGTCTCCGGCTCGGTGACCAAGAAGGTCGCCGGCTCGGGCGAGATCATCGTCGGTCCGATCGACGCCGACGACTGAATGAGAGCCCCCCGAACAGGGGATACGCCGCCGGCCGCGCCTCTCTAGGGTGTGGCCGTGCGGAACTCCCCAGCTGGTCTGCGTATTCGTCGTTCGCGGACGAGCCGGGCGCGGGCTTGCCCGCCTCCGACCGGCGCTGTCCCTCCAAGGGCTCCGGTCGGCAGGAGTTCCGCCACCTTGGGGGGCAGACGGAAAGAAGCCCCGGAGCGTGAGTTCCGGGGCTTTCTCTCACCGCTTCGGCCCGCGACCGGGCCAGGCGATGCGCCCATTTCGCGGCTCCATGCCTCGCGACGGTCGGGCCTGGCGCACAAGCGGGGAGCCTTGACGGCGATTCAGATGCTAGACCCTCTGGGTGTCCGATCTCTTTGAAGCCGCTGGCATGACGCCCCACGCCCCCGCGCCGCTCGCCGAGCGGCTGCGGCCGCGCACACTTGAGGAGGTGGTCGGCCAGGATCACCTGCTGGGCGAGGGCGGGCCGATCCGGCGGATGATCGCCGGCAACCGGCTGGGCTCGATGATCCTCTGGGGTCCCCCTGGCACCGGCAAGACGACCATCGCCCGGCTGCTGGCCAGGGCGGCCGGCTATGAGTTCCAGCAGATCAGCGCGGTCTTCTCCGGCGTCGCCGACCTGAAGAAGGCCTTCGAGCAAGCGAAGATGCGTCGCGCCGCCGGCCAGTCGACGCTGCTGTTCGTCGACGAGATCCACCGCTTCAACCGCGCCCAGCAGGACGGTTTCCTGCCGTTTGTGGAGGAGGGGACCATCACCCTGGTGGGCGCAACGACCGAGAACCCCAGTTTCGAGCTCAACGGCGCCCTGCTGTCCCGCTGCCAGGTCTATGTCCTGCGCCGGCTGGACGAGGCGGCCATGGAGCAGCTGCTGGCCCGCGCCGAGGCGGAGGAGGGCCGGGCCCTGCCGCTGGAGCCGGCGGCCCGCGAGGCGATGATCGCCATGGCCGACGGCGATGGCCGCTATCTGCTGACCCTGGCCGAGACCCTGCTGGCCATCGGCGCGCCCAAATCCCTGACGGCGGCCGAGCTGGGCCAGGTGCTGCAGAAGCGCAGCCCGGCCTACGACAAGGACCGCGAGGAGCACTACAACCTCATCAGCGCCCTGCATAAGAGCGTGCGCGGCAGCGATCCGGACGCGGCCCTCTACTGGCTGGCGCGGATGCTCGACGGCGGCGAGGACCCGCTGTTCATCGCCCGCCGGCTGATGCGCATGGCCAGCGAGGACATCGGCGCGGCCGACCCCATGAGCCTGTTGCTCTGCAACGCCGCCAAGGACGCCTATGACTTCCTCGGCAGCCCCGAGGGCGAGCTGGCCCTGGCCCAGGCCTGCGTGCACATGGCCTGCGCCCCCAAGTCGGTGGCCGTCTACAAGGCCTTCGGCGCGGCGCGCAAGGCCGCCAAGGAGACGGGATCGCTGGCCCCGCCGTCGCACATCCTCAACGCCCCCACCCGGCTGATGAAGGACCTCGGTTACGGGGCGGGGTATGCGTATGACCCGGATACGGAGGAGGGGTTCTCGGGCCAGAACTATTTCCCGGACGGCATGGAGCGGCGCCAGTTCTACAAGCCGAAAGGCGAGGGGCACGAGGGGAAGGTGAAGGAGCGGCTGGATCGGTGGGCCGGGATGCGGGCGAAGAAGGGCGGCGGCGCATGACGCCCTCTCCCAACGGGAGAGGGAGGGGCCCGGCGCGCAGCGACGGGAGGGTGAGGGGTTACGGTCCTGGCCTGGAAACCCCACTCGCCGAACTCCCTCATCCGACCTGCTCCGCAGGCCACCTTCTCCCTCCGGGAGAAGGAAGACGATGAGTCCCCGTCCCCCCCGTCGCGTCAAAGCCCACGAAAAGCCGCTGACCCTCACCCCCGAGGAGATCGCCTTCATCCGGTCCATCGTGATCGCAGAAGACCCCCACATTATCGCCCTGAACAAGCCTGCCGGCCTGTCCAGCCAGGGCGGTCGGATCAACGCCCATACCCTGGACGAGCTGACCTGGGCCTTCGCCCGGCCGGGCGGGCATCGGCCCCGGCTGGTGCACCGGCTGGACCGCGACACCTCCGGCGTGATCCTCACCGCCCGCACCCAGCCGGCCGCAAGTTTCCTCGGCAAGGCCATGATCGCCAAGCGTTTTCGCAAGACCTACCTGGCCATCGTCGCCCCCGGCGCGCCGTCGCCCAAGGGCGGGGTGATCGACTCCCCCCTGCGCCGCGAGAGCATCGGCCGGGAGGCCTATATGCGCGTCTCTACTCCTGACCACCCGGACGCCGAGACCGCGAAGACCCGCTACCGCACCCTGGCGGCGACGCCCGAGGCGGCCCTGATGGAGCTGAGCCCGGAGACCGGCCGGATGCACCAGCTGCGGGTCCACATGGCCAGCCTCGGCCGGCCGATCGTCGGCGACGTCCGTTATGGCGGGGCGCTGGTGGTTGGGGGGCGGGCCGTGCCGCGCCTGATGCTGCACGCGGCAAAGCTGACCTTTCCCCATCCGGACGGCGAGACCATGACGGTGGAAGCCCCACCGCCGGAAGATTTCCGGGCGCTGGCCGAGGGGCTGGGGTTGAGGCTTCCGTAGCGCGGCCCCTGCGTTGCGTCCTTCGACACGCGCTTCGCGCTGCTCAGGATGACGTGCATCTATATACGTCATGGTGAGCAGGCCCGAAGGGCCGTGTCGAACCACGCAATCTATCTCCGCGACGTTCGACAGCGGAACGCTCCCGTCGCATAAGGGCGCGATGGACAAACTCCTTCTCGTGGCCGCCGGCGGAGCGACCGGCGCGGTGATGCGCTATCTGACCGGCATGGCCTCCCTGCGGCTGCTGGGACCCGGCTGGCCGTGGGGCACGTTGACCGTGAATGTGGTCGGCGGCCTGGCCATGGGCCTGCTGGCCGCGACCCTGGCGCTACGCGGCGGGGCGGACCAGGAACGCTGGCGGGTGCTGCTGGGCGTGGGGGTGCTGGGCGGCTTCACCACCTTTTCCGCCTTCTCGCTGGAAGTGACCCTGATGATCGAGCGCAAGGAATGGCCGCAAGCGTTTGGTTATTCCACGCTTTCGGTGATTTTGTCTGTCGTCGCCCTGTTCGCCGGCCTGATGCTGGCACGCCGGATTCTGCACCCATGAGCCCGCGTGAAGTGAAGACCCTGTTCGTCGATCCCGCCGAGGCCGGCGAGGACGGGGTGCGGCTGGACCGCTGGTTCCGCCGTCGTTGGCCGCACCTGACCCAGGTGCAGATCCAGCGGCTGGCCCGCTCGGGCCAGATCCGCGTCGATGGCTCCAGGGCCAAGGCCGATACCCGGTTGCAGGCGGGCTCGCAGGTGCGCGTGCCGCCGCTGCCCGACGCGCCGGAAAAGGGCGACAAGCCGGCCCTGTCGTCCCGCGACGCGGCCATGGCCCGGGCCATGGTCCTGTACGAGGACGAGGAGGTGCTGGTGCTCAACAAGCCGGCCGGCCTGGCCGTGCAGGGCGGGACCAAGACCAGCCAGCACGTCGACCGGCTGCTGTCGGCCTGGGGGGAGGGACTGGACCGGCCCCGGCTGGTGCACCGGCTGGACCGCGACACCTCAGGCGTGCTGGTGCTGGGCAAGACCCCCGCCGCCGCCGCCAGGCTGTCCGGCGCCTTCGCCCGGCACAAGGCGCAGAAGACCTACTGGGCCCTGGTGGTCGGCACGCCCCATCCCACCGAGGGGATCATCGACATCCCCCTGGCGAAGAAGGGCATCAACGACCGCGAGGTGGTCATGCCCGCCGACCCCAAGGATCCGCGCGCCGAGGCGGCGGAGACCGAGTTCGTGACCATCAGCCGGGCGGGGCCGCGCGTCTCCTGGATGGCGTTGCGGCCGCATACCGGCCGCACCCACCAGCTGCGTGCGCACATGAAGGCCATCGGCCATCCAATCCTTGGCGACCCGAAGTACAGCGACGAGAAAAGCGCCAGCCTTTCCGAAGGGTTGCAACTGCAGCTTCATGCCAGGCGGCTGGTCATTCCGCATCCTTCGCAGGGCATGCTGGCCATCGAGGCGCCCCTCAGCAAGGAAATGAAGACCGGGTTCGAGCGGTTCGGCTTCTCCGCCGACGAGGCCGATCCAGAGCCTTTCGCGAGGCGCGGAAAGAAACGGTGACCCCGGAGACCCGACGAACCCTCGAAGCGGCCTTCGGACTGCTGCAACAGGGCCGGCTCGAGGACGCCCTGCGGCTGACCACGCCGTTGAGCGGCGAGGGCGCGGCGGCGGAAACCCTGAACCTCCACGGCCAGATCCTGCGGGCCATGGGCCGGCCGGATGAGGCTGTCGAGGCGCTGCGCCGGGTGATCGACGGTCCGGACCCGAATCCGGTCTTTGTCCACAACCTGGCCGCCACCCTGATCGACGCCGAGCGCTATGCCGAGGCCGAACGGGCGGCCGGGCAGGCGATCGCCCGCGGCATCCAGGTGGCGGACAGCTGGCGGGTGCGGGGCCGGGCGCTGCTGGGCCTGGACCGCTTCGACGAGGCCGAAACCGCCTATCGCGACGCCCTGCGTCGTCAGCCGGACCTGGCCGGCGCCCATCGCGACCTGGCCCAGCTGATCTGGATGCGCACCGAGGACGCGGCCGCCGCAACCGAGACCCTCGACACCGCCATCGCCGCCTGGCCGGGCAATCCGTCGCTGCGCATCATCAAGGCCAAGCTGCTGGAGTACGCCGGCGACGCCGTGGCCGGCTATGGCGCCCTGGCTCCCTTGGCGGGGCGGGCGGACAGCGACCCCCTGGTCGAGATGACCGCCGCCCAGCTGGCCATCACCATCGACCCCGACCGGGCATTGGCCCACGCCGAGCGGGCGCTGGCCGCGGCGCCCCACTACGCCGGCTTCCTGGCAGTCGCCGCCGAGACCAGCCTGGCCGCCGGCCAGCCCGACCGCGCCGACCGGAGAGCCGAAACCATGCTTGCCCAGACGCCGCATGACCAGCAGGCGCTCGGCTTGCTGACGGCGGCCTGGCGCCTTCTGGACGATCCGCGATACCGCGACCTCTGCGACTACGAAGTGATGGTGAAGACCTGGCGGCTTGACCCGCCGGACGGCTGGCCGTCGCTGGAGGCCTGGCTGGCGGACCTGCAGCGCGCCCTGGAGGCCATGCACGGTCTGAAGGGCCACCCGGTCGGCCAGTCCCTACGCCAGGGCAGTCAGACCAGCCAGAGCCTCGATCGATCAGACAATCCGGCGGTGCGCGGCTTCTTCGACGCCATCCGCGGCCCGATCGCGCGGCACATCGAGCACCTGGGGCCGGGCTCCGATCCGCTGCGGTCCCGGGCGACCGGCGCCTTTCGCCTGAACGGTTCCTGGTCAGTGCGTCTGCGGCCCGGCGGGCGGCATGTGAACCACACGCATCCCAGGGGCTGGTTGTCGTCGGCCTGCTACATCGTCCTGCCGGATGCGATCGAGACGGGCAGGGAAGGCTGGATCGGCTTTGGCCAGCCCGGCGTGCCGACCCGACCGACACTGGAAGCCGAACACTGGGTCAAGCCCGAGCCCGGCATGCTGGTGCTGTTCCCGTCATACATGTGGCACGGCACGGCCCCGTTCGGCGGCGACCAGGCGCGGCTGACCTGTGCGTTTGATGTCGTGCCGGCGTGAGGAGGGCGTAGGGAGCAGGGAGTAGGGAGTAGGGAGTAGGGAGTAGCAAAAGGGGTTAGGGGCTAGAAGGGTGCTGACATCGCGGCGACCTCGCTGCCTACTCCCTACTCCCTACTCCCTACTCCCTACTCCCTAGCCCCTAACCCCTAACCCCTAAACCATCCCCCTCACCGCCGCCGCCGCGCCGCTGTCGGGGAACACCGTCCCCTCCAGCGCGGCGCGGTCCAGACCCAGGTGGTCGGCCAGCACGCCCTTGAACAGGCCGCGCATGTCCAGCGTCGGGCGGGTGTCGCGGCCTTCGAACAGGGCCTCGGCTCGCAGGGTCGGCCAGTCGCCGATGATCCCGCCGGGCTTCAGCGCGCCGCCCAGCACGATGGCGGTCGAGCCGGTGCCGTGATCGGTGCCGCCGGTGCCGTTGATCCGGGCGGTGCGTCCGAATTCGGTGGCCACTACCACGACCGTGTCGTTCCAGGCCGCGCCCAGCCCCTCGTTGAGGCCCATCAGCAGGGCGTCGAGATACAGCAGCCGGGTGGCCAGCTGGCCCTCGGCGGCGCCCTGGTTGGCGTGGGTGTCCCAGCCGTCGACGGAGATGGCCACGATCTGCGGACCGCCCGCCTGGGTCATGAAGCCGGCGACGGTCTTGCCGAGGGTCCGGGCGGTGTTCTGGCCCCGGCGCACGAAGCCGGCCACGCCGTCGTCGGCGGCGTCGACCGGCGCGCTCATGTCGCCCACGCCCTCCTGGGCCGTCGGGGCCATGGCCACGGTCTGCAGGCCGCTGGCCAGGGCCGGGGCCAGCAGGGGGTCGCCGGCGTAGAGGTCGGCCAGGATGGCCGGCAGACGCGGGCTGCCCTCGCCCGAGGGGCCGGGCGACCAGGAGGCCGTCTGCACTGGCCCGCGCAGGATCAGCGGCGCGGTGGCCCCCACCGACAGGGCCTCGATCCTGCGGCCGCCGGCGGCGGTCAGGGCGCGGTTGAGGAAGCCGGAGCTGGCCGCGTAGACCATGGCCCCGCCGCTTTCGAGTACATCCTGCGCCTCGAAATGGGATCGGGCGCGATCGGGGCTGGCGATGGCCGGGGCGATGCGCGCCTGGCCCTTCAGCGCCAGGGCGTGAACGCCGGCGAGGGCCGGATGCAGGGCGAAGGTCGAGTCGAGCTTCAGCGCCGCGCCGGCCGGAATGGCGATCCGGCCACGCAGGCCCTCATAGTCCGGGTCGCCCACCGGCGGGGAGACCGACAGACCGTCCATACCACCGCGGGCGACCACGGTGACGAATTTCCTGCGGCCGACCGCGTCGTCGGCGAAGGCGGCCCGGCCCATGAAGCTGACCGAGAGACCACGGCCGCCGGCGGCCGCGAGCAGGGACCGGCGCGAGGGGGTGAGGCGGGTCATCGGCGCTGGAACTCCGGAGACATGAGCAGGACCGACAGGGCTTCCTGGCGGGACTCGGCGCGGGCCACGGCCTTGCGGACCGGCTCACTGAGGCGGGCGCCCAGGGCCCCGGCGGCGATCGGGCTGGGATCGAGGTCGGCGGCGACGACAGCCGAGAAGCCCTCCGCCCAGCTCATCCGCTTGATGATCGCGTCGGGGGCGGCCCAGGTCATGGCCTCGTCGGACCAGCCCTTGGGGGAGGGCGCCGAGAAGGCCCGCATGCCCATGGCGTTCAGCGGCGGGGCGATATGCTCGATGGCGCCCGGCTGGCCGCCGATGGCCCGCCAGCTGGAGATGAGGAACTCGTAGGGGGTCTTCAGCTTGCGCGGGGCCGGGTCCCAGGCCTCGGGCGCGGCGACCAGGGTTTCGGCGACATGGCCGAGGTCGCCGTTGGTGGCCTTCCAGGTCGCCTCCAGCCGCGCCACCAGCGCGGGCGGCGGATCGTCGGCGACGAAATGGCGGGCGATCTTGGTGCAGATGTGCCGCGCCGTGGCCGGATGGGCGGCCAGGTCCTTGAGGATGGCCAGGCCCTGGTCGAGGCCGGCGGCGGCGTAGGTCTTGCCCATCACCGTGCGGCCGCCCGGCTCGTGCGCCGGCATGCGGAAGACGTATTCCCCCTGTTGATCCTCGACCTCGCGCAGGCCGCCGACGCTCCAGCCGGTCAGGGCCCGGGCGAACTCGGTAACGTCGTCCTGGCTGTAGCCGGCGTCAACGCCGACGGTGTGCAACTCGAGAATCTCGCGGGCGAGGTTCTCGTTCAGCCCGCCGCCCACGCCCGGCATTGGTCGCCGCCGCAAAAAGGCCGCCGCCGGACTGTGCGGCCCGACAGACTGGGCCTGGTCGAGATACATCAACATGGCCGGATGGGCGCTGGAGGCGACCAGCATGTCCTCGAACCGTCCGAACACGCGGGGGCGGATGGCTTCCTGCTCGAACGGCCCGGTGACGGTGGCGGTGAGCAGCTTGACCGCCGAGACGGTGAAATGGTTGCACCAGAACAGGGTCCAGCGCTCGCGGAAGCCCGCCGGGGTGGTCGCCGCCAGCCGGGCGCGGGCCAGAAAGTCGACCGCCGTGTCCTCGCGCAGCATGCGGGCGGCGATCTGCACCGGGTCACGGTCGGCCGCGACCTCGCCGTCGGCCTCCCGTTCCATGGCCCGCCGGTCCTGGCGATAGGCGCGGAAGGCCTTGATCCGGGTGGCGCTGGTCTCGGGGGCCTCCTGGGGCCGGTCGGCGCCGGCGCGGCGGATCTGGCGGCGCACCCAGCCCTGCGGATCGGCGGACGCGGTGGCGATCTCGCCCGGCCTCGCCCCCAGTCCGAACCGGGTGACGGCGATCGCGGCATTCAGGTCGTTCGGCGTGGCCAAGACGGCGCCTCCTTGCACTGACGGGGCGGTTCGTTCACTTGCACGGCGGCGGGCGGGGCTTCCGTCGGCCTGTTTCGAGGACCTTGCGAGCGTGACCGGCAAAGCGGACGGCGTCCAACACCCCAGACGGTTCTACAAGACCGTCACCACCGGGCCTGTCGAGGGCGGCCACGCCGTGCTGCTGGACGGACGTACACCGAAGGCGCCGGGCGGAACGCCGCTGGTTCTGCCGACCGCCGGACTGGCCGCCCTCGTGGCCGGGGAATGGGACGCCCAGGACCCGCACATCGTCATGACCAGCATGCCGGCCGTGCGGCTGGCCTATACGGCCCTGGAGAAGGTCGGAGGCCTGCGCGAGGCGGTGGCGGAGGAGGTGGCCCGCTATGCTGGCTCGGACCTGCTCTGCTACCGCGCCGAGGCGCCCCAGGCGCTGGCGCGGGAGCAGGCCGAGGCCTGGGACCCGCTGATGACCTGGGCGAGGGACGAACTCAGCGTGCGGCTGGAACCGACTTTGGGCATTATCCATCGCCCACAGCCGCCGGAGTCGCTGGCCCGTGTCCAGGCCCTGGCGCTTGAGCTTGACGACTTCGGCCTGTCGGCCCTGGCCCATGCCGCGGGGTTGTTCGGCTCGGCGGTGCTGGCCCTGGCCCTGCAACATGGTCGGCTGGATGGCGGGCAAGCCCACGACCTTGCCCGCCTCGACGAGGCCTTCCAGGAGAAGCACTGGGGCGTGGACGGAGAGGCGGCAATCCGCACCGAAGGCCGCCTGGCCGAAGCCCTCTGGCTCGAACGCTGGTTCCGGGCGCTGGACTAATTCGGTGACAGTTTGCGAATTCGCCGGGCGCCGGCCCGCGAGCCGTCGGCGTTCGGACCGCGAATTCGCTAACTGTCACCGAATTTCGCCGGCCAGCCTGACGCTTCGGCAGGCTTGTCATGGTGCGGTCACGGCTTTAACCCGGTCCCGTTCGACGCGAGGGGACCAACGGCGTGCAGCACATCCTGGATGAACTCGAAAAGCGCCGCGAGCAGGCGCGGGCCGGCGGCGGCGCCAAGCGCGTGGCCAGCCAGCACGCCAAGGGCAAGCTGACCGCCCGCGAGCGCATCGACCTGCTGCTCGACGAGAACAGCTTCGAGGAGTTCGACATGTTCGTCGAACACCGCAGCCACGACTTCGGCATGCAGGACCAGCGGGTTCCGGGCGATGGCGTGGTCACCGGCTGGGGCACGATCAACGGCAAGGTCGTCTACGTTTTCTCCAAGGATTTCACCGTCTTTGGCGGCTCTCTTAGCGGCGCGCACGCGCAGAAGATCGTCAAGGTGCAGCGCCAGGCGATGAAGGTCGGGGCGCCGATCATCGGCCTGTTCGACGCCGGCGGCGCGCGCATCCAGGAGGGCGTCGACAGCCTCGCCGGCTATGCCGACATCTTCCTCGAAAACGTGCTGGCCTCGGGCGTGGTGCCGCAGATCTCGGCCATCATGGGACCCTGCGCGGGTGGGGCGGTCTACTCGCCGGCCATCACCGACTTCGTCTTCATGGTGGACCGCACCAGCTACATGTTCGTCACCGGCCCCGACGTCATCCGCACCGTCACCCACGAGGACGTCACCAAAGAGCGGCTGGGCGGGCCGCTCACGCACAACACGCTGAGCGGCGTCGGCCACTTCATCGCCCCCGATGACGCCGAGTGCCTGCGC
>JACRBD010000065.1 GCA_016234625.1 Caulobacterales bacterium
GGATCGGGCTTGTCGCCCTCCCGCGCCAGCGCCGGCCCGGCGAGAAGGAAGCTCAGGGCGGTGATCAGGGTGACGCGGCGCATCTGTCGACCATAATCGATTCAACGCCGCGGCGGAATTGCGGCCCCGGCTTAAGGCCTGACGAGTCCCACCATCGAGGCCGTCGCCGAGGCGATCATGCCGTCGACAGCCGCGCCATAGCCCTCCGCGTCGGTCAGGCTGGCGGTGAAGTTGAACTGGAAATCGGCGCCCGGGGCGAAGATGCCGCCCAGCCGGCTGGTGCCGGTGACGCTGAAGAATTCCCCGTCGCTGACCATCGGCGTGACGAGACGCACCACGACATCGCCGTCCTTGGCCGGGGCGGGTTTGGTGAAGGCGACCTTCTGCCACTTCGGATTGCCGCCCGGCGTGCGGAAGGCGATGCGGGTCTGGTCGGGAACCAGGCTCAACTGCGCGGAGGCGGAGCCCTCGCCGGTCGTGACGATCCGCGCGCCGAGCGCGCGTTTGCGGTCGGCGAAGGCCTCACCGATGTTCACGACGTAGAAGGCCTTGACCACATCGGCGTTGAGCGCCTTGGCCAGTTTCACTTCCAGCCCGGGCAACTTCCAGATTCCGGCGATGGTGGTGGTGCTGGGGCCACCCGGCGTGATGCTCTTGCCGCCCATGCCGCTGACCCAGCCGATGTAGCTCTTGGGCTGTTCGAACAGGCCGCCTTCGAGGCCGTAGGGCAGGTAGGGCGTGAGACCCGCGGGGCTGACCAGGGTGGCGTCGCCCAGGCTGTTGCCGAATCGGGTGTAGTTCGGCAGGCCCGCGAGCTTGATCATCTCGCCGAAAACGGCGCTCGCCTTGACTTCGGCCTCCGGCACGACCTCGTAGCCGGCGGCGGTCAACTGCGCCTTCAGCTGCTGATAGGCCTCGTCGGCGATCCGGGCTTGCAGCGCGGGGTCCATGTCCGGCAGGGCCAGGACAGCGCGCGCCGAACTCTTGTCGGCGAACATGCCGCTGCCGGCCAGCCTCTCGCCGGCCACCGAGGCCTGGAACGACACAACCACGCTGGAGATCGCCACCCGGCGCGTGCCGCTGAGGCCGGCGGCGGCGCTGTCGGTGAAGGCCGCCGTCGGCGCGCCCTGGGCGGTCGCGCACGAGGGCGACAGCAGGGCGAGGCCGATCGCCAACACGGCCAGAGCCGACAGGCGGGATTTCAGGGGGTTTGTAAGCACGGGCGTCCTCGCTTCCGGCGTGGTTGCTGTTTCGGGAGCCCGGTTCACACGCGGGGCCTCTTGGCCCGCCCCCAATAAAGGGGGCCGTCTCGCCGGATCGAATGGCGTGCGTCCCTTTTCTCCGCCGCCGAGAAGCGCTTACTGTCCCGCCCAGACCGGGCCGACCCGGCGCAGGAGGAACGATGCCCGGAACGACCCGCCGTTGGGTGCTGGCGCGCCATATAGAGGGCGCGCCCTCGCCGGAGGACTTCCGACTGGAAGAGCAGCCTCTGGGCGAGCTGGCCGAGGGCAGGTTCCTGTCGAAGGTGATCCTCAGCTCGGTCGACCCGGGCACCCGCTCGCGCCTGTCCGGCGGCGACAGCTACGCCGGGGCGATGAAGATCGGCGAGGGCATCGACGGCTTCTGCGTGGCCCAGGTGATCGAAAGCAAGAACCCCAACTACGCCGTCGGCGACCTGATCGCGGCGGGTGGCGGCTGGCGCGAGCATTTCGTCTCCGATGGCCGTGGCTTTATCCAGAAGATCACGGACCGCCGCATGCCCCTGGGCTGCTGGATTGGCGTCCTCGGCGTGCCCGGTCTGACCGCCTGGTTCGGCCTGAACCGGGTGGGCCTGGCGAAGGAGGGCGAGACCCTGCTGATCACCTCCGCCGCCGGCCCGGTCGGCGCCACGGCGGGGCAGATCGCGAAGAAACTGGGCCTGCGGGTCGTCGGCATCGCCGGCGGGGCGAAGAAATGCGCCTGGCTGAAAGACGAGGCCGGGTTCGACGCGGTGATCGACTACAAGGCCGAGAGCGACCTCACGGCCGCTATCAAGGCGGCCTGCCCGGACGGCGTCGACATCCTGTTCGACAACGTCGGCAACGACATGGTCGACCGGGTCCTGCCGCTGATGAAGCTGCGCGGGCGGATCGTCGTTTCGGGTCAGGTGGCCGACTACAACGTGCCGGTCGAGCAGCGGCATGGCCTGAAACACACCGATGTCTTCATCACCCACCGCGTTCGCATGGAGGGGCTGGTGGTGTTCGACGACATCCGCCAGTTCGCCGTCGCCCAGAGCCAGATGGCCGACTGGATCGCCGACGGCTCGTTGAAATTCGCCATCGAGGAGTTCGATGGCATCGAACGCGCGGCCGAAGCCTTCTGCGGCCTGTTCCGCGGCGAAAACTTCGGCCGGCGGCTAGTGCGTGTTTCGAAGGATTCCGTCTGATGAAGTTCGAGGACTACCAGCGCTTCACCTTCCGCCGGGACGGGCGGATCCTGACCTGCGCCTTCAACAACGGCGCCGTGAACGCCGTCGACGCCCGTATGCACGACGAACTGGCCGAACTGTTCGTCGACCTGCAGCACGACGAGGGCAGCGACCTGATCGTGCTGACCGGCGAGAACCGCGCCTTCTGCGCCGGCGGCGATTTCGACTGGTTCGACGAGCAGATCAGCGACCCCCGGAAATTCCGCGCCATCGCCTATGACGCCAAGCGGATCGTCAGCGGGCTGCTGGACCTGGAAAAGCCCATCATCGCCCGGCTGAACGGCGCGGCGGCCGGGCTGGGCGCGACCATCGCCCTGCTGTGCGACGCGATCATCGCCGACGAGACGGCGAAGATCGGCGACCCGCATGTAAAGGTCGGCCTGGTCGCCGGCGACGGCGGGGCGATCATCTGGCCGCAGCTGATCGGCTTCGCCCGCGCCAAGGAGCTCTTGATGACCGGCGACCTGCTGACCGCGACGGAGGCGGCGGCCATGGGGCTGATCAACTACGCGGCGCCCACCGACCAGCTGGACGCCAAGGTCGCCGAGATCGCCGGCAAGATCCTCGGCAACCCCCGCTGGGCGGTGCGCTGGACCAAGATGACCGCCAACATCACGCTGAAACAGATCATGGCCAGCACCGCCGACGCGGCGGTGGCCTATGAGGCGCTCTCGAACATGACCGCCGACCGCAAAGAGGCCGTGAACGCCTTCCGCGAGCGGCGCGCGATGAAGCTGACGGGGGAGTGATGGGGCTCAAAATATCCGCTCATCCCGGCGAATGCCGGGACCCAGATCGAAGGGCGCTGCGCCAACCGTCTGACCCCGAGATCTGTCATCTGGGTCCCGGCATTCGCCGGGATGAGCGGTGAGAGAGTGACCGAGCCCGACCACGTCCGCGAACTGCGTTCCATCCTCCAGCGGTTCATCGCCGAAAAAGCCCCTCGCGAGAAACGCCGCGAATGGGACCGGACCCACACCTTCCCCCGCGACCTGTTCCGCGAGCTGGCGGACCTGGGCCTCTGCGGCCTGACCGTTCCCGAAGAATACGGCGGCACGGGGCCGGACATCCTGGCCGCCGTCGCGGCGATCGAGGAGCTGTGCCGGGCCGGATCGTTCCTCGCCGGGCCGTTCATCCAGTGCGCTTTCTATGGCGGCATGAACATCCTCGAGAACGGGTCTGCCGAGCAGAAGGCCGAGCTGCTGCCCAGGCTGGCCCGGGGCGAGCTGTTCTTCGCCTACGGCCTCTCGGAACCCGACGTTGGCGGCGACCTGTCCGCCGTCACCACCCGCGCCCGTCGCGAGGGCGACGAGATCGTCATCAACGGGGCCAAGCGCTGGTGCACCGGGGCGGATTTCAGCGACTACATCTACTGCCTGGTCCGCAGCGACGCCGACGCCCCGGCGCGGCAGGGGCTCAGCTTCGTGCTGATCCCGACCAACGCCCCCGGCGTGACTATCACCCCGATCGACCATGTGAACCTGCGCTACACCCTCTCCTCCGACGTCCATTTCGACGACGTCCGGCTGCCGGCCAGCGCCATCGTCGGCGGGCCGGAGAAGTGGAACCAGGGCTGGAAGATGCTCGCCGGCCGGGCGTTGGACATCGAGAAGCTGGAGATCAGCGCCTGCGCCTTCGGCATCGCCCAGGCGGCGCTGGAGGAGGCCTGGGCCTATGCCGGCCAGCGGGTGCAGTTCGGCAAGCCGATCAGCGGCCACCAGGCGGTGCGCCACGCGCTGGTGGATGCGAAGACGAAGCTGGAAGCCTGCCGCCTGATGCTGTGGAACGCCGCCCGGCTTGCCGACGCGGGCCAGCCCTGCGCCGCCGAGACCAGCATGGCCAAGCTGTTCATCGCCGAGACCGGGGTCGAGATCGCCCTGGCCTGCCAGCGGGTCATGGGCGCCTACGCCCTGTCCGCCGACTACGATATCGAGCGCAACGTCCGCGACCTGCTGGGCATGCCGATCGTCGGCGGCTCCTCGAACATGCAGCGCAACAATCTCGCCGCCCTTTGGAAGCTCCCCGGATGACCTTCAACGCCGTCGCTGTCGCCAATTCCTTCGCCGAGGAGGTCGCCCGCCGCGCGCCGGAGATCGAGAGCGTCCGCCGACTGCCCGCCGATCTGGCGCGCAAGTTCGCCAAGGCCGGCCTGTTCCGCATGCTGCTGCCGGCCGCGCTGGGCGGCCACGACACCCCGCCGACGCAGATCGGCCTGGCCATCGAGACCCTGGCCCAGGCCGACGCCTCGGCCGCCTGGTGCCTGATGATCGGCGCCACCACCGCGGCCATGGCCAACCGGCTGCCGGCCGGCATGGCGCGGGAGGTGTTCGGCCACCCCGACGTGATCACCGCCGGCGTCTTCGCCCCGATGGGCAAGGCCGTCGACGACGGCGACCACTGGATCGTCACTGGCCGCTGGCAATGGGGCAGCGGCTCGCAGAACGCCAGCTGGATCGCGGGCGGGGCCGTGCTGATGGGTCCCGATGGTCCGCTGCTGGACGAAGACGGCCGGCCGCTGCACCGGATGATGATCTTCCCCGCCGCCGAGGTGGAGCTGATCGACACCTGGCGCACGGCGGGCCTCTGCGGCACAGGCAGCCTCGACTTCCAGGTCAAGGACCTGCGGGTGCCCAAGGCGCGGTCGGTGGCCCTGCAGTCGGACCCGGTGACGGTCGACACGCCGCTGGCCCGGTTCCCGATCTTCTGCCTGTTGGCGCTGGGGGTGACGGCCGTGGCGCTGGGCAACGCCCGCGGCGCCCTGCTGGCCGCCGGCAACGCCGCCCAGAGCAAGAAGGCGCCGGGCTCGGCCCGGACCACCGCCGAGCGCAATGTGGTGCAGGTCGACTTCGCCCGCGCCGTGGCCAGGCTGTCCGCCGCCCGCGCCCACTATTTCGAGACCGTCGGGGTGCTCTGGGCCGCCGTCCAGGCCGGCGGGGAGGGCGGGCTGGAGCCGCGCAACCGCCTGCGCCTGGCCTGCGCCCACGCCGCCGAAGTGAGCGCCGAGGTCAGCAAGACCGCCTACGACATGATGGGCGGCGCGGCGGTCTATCTCGAAAACGACCTGCAGCGCCGCTTCCGCGACGCCCATGTGATAACCCACCACGCCATGGTCTCGCCGGCCATCTTCGAACAGACCGGCCGGGTGCTACTGGGCCTGCCGACGCGGGTGGATCAGCTGTAGCAAGAGGGGGACAGGCACTCATTTGCTCGCAAATGAGTGCCTGTCCCCCTCTTGCCCGAGCTTATCTTGGTCTTTGCCCAGTATCCTTGGCCGACCCACATGGTCGCCCCGACTGCCTCGATATATCCGTCGCGAAGGACATAGCGGCCGGGGTTGCGCGAGGTATCGATCTCGATTGCCGCCAATGGATAAGGAAGGCCGTTGGGCCGTGTTGGTAGTCCCTTCATCGAGCGCGAACTGTCTTTGTACAGGAGCGGATCGGATGCGTTCTGCCAGTAGTTGTACTCGGCGTCGACGACCCAGGCCATCAGGAAACCAGGATAGTCGGCAAACGCATCGACCCAGTCGCCCCACGGAATATCGGGTTCGCCGGGCGACTCAATTTGGATGAACTGGAGGTAGCGGCCGCCAACCGTCGCAAGGTGATACTCCACGCCACCCGCCGAAATCGAAAAGTGGGGCTTTCCTTTAGCTTCAAGTTGTTTGGCGACGACTCCGAGTCGCGCTGGTCGCCCGTCGTGCGAGAAGTCGGACGTCGATAGGCCATGCTTCACTAGCATTGCCGAAATTGTCTCCAGCGCTTGCCGCGAGGCGACGGTTCCGATCTCGAACACGCAGAAGAGCGACTGACCAATCAAGCTGCGAATACTCCCTATCGGCGGTGGTGCCTGCTCTTCGGATTGCAGTCACCGGGGACACGTACCGAAGGCGGTACATGTCCCCTAACCGGCATACGCATCAATCGCCGCAAGATGCCGCGCCACCCGTTCCTCATCCAGGAACGACCCCGTGAAGCTGTTCTTCGCCAGGGTGACCAACTCCTCCCGTGACAGGTCCAGCGCCCGCGCCGTCTGGATGAAGTTCTCGCCGATGTAGCCGCCGAAATAGGCCGGGTCGTCGGAGTTGCAGGTGGCTTTCAGACCCAGGTCCAGCATCCGCTTCATCGGATGGTCCTTCAGGTCGTGGACCACGCAGAGCTTCAGGTTCGACAGGGGGCAGACGGTCAGGGTCATCTCGCTGGCGACCAGCCGCTTGACCAGCGCCTCGTCCTCCAGCGCCCGGTTGCCGTGGTCAATGCGGTCGATCTTCAACAGGTCCAGCGCTTCCCAGACGTATTCCGGCGGGCCTTCCTCGCCGGCATGGGCCGACAGGGTCAGGCCGCGTTCCTTCGAGGCCTTGAACACCCGGGCGAACTTCGATGGCGGATGGCCGACTTCGGACGAATCCAGCCCCACCCCGACGATCCGGTCCAGCCAGGGCTCGGCGGCCTTGAGCGTGGCCATGGCCGAGTCCTCGTCCAGATGGCGCAGGAAACACATGATCAGGCTGGAGCTGATCCCCAGCTCCGCCTCCGCCGCCTTCATCCCCGACAGCAGGCCCTCGACGGCTACCGAAAAAGGCAGGCCCCGGTCCGTGTGCGTCTGGGGATCGAAGAATATCTCCGCATGGACCCCGCCGTCGGCGTGCAGCCGGCGGAAATAGGCCATGGCCATGTCGTGGAAGTCCTGCTCGGTCTGCAGCACCCCGGCGCCCTGGTAATAGATGTCGAGGAAGTCCTGCAGGTTGGAGAAGGCGTAGGCGGCGCGCACCTCCTCCACCGAGTTGAACGGCATGTCGACGCGGTTGCGCCGGCCGAACTCGAACATCTGCTCGGGCTCAAGGCTGCCCTCGATGTGCAGGTGGAGTTCGGCCTTGGGCAGGCCGCGGATGAAGGTCTCGAGCGTATCGGTCATGGGGCCATCTCGCGGGGCGTGGGGCCGCTGGTCAATATGGATCAGCCCGATCGGTCGCGGGGCGGCGCGAAATTCTCCTGTCGCCGGGATGGTTTCGCCCCTGGCCGGCGTTTCCTTCGCACCGGGTGAAACAGAACGAGGCTGCCCTCGATGCGGACATTCGTGTTCTTCATTCATGACCGGCGCTACAGCGTGCCGACGCTGCATCTCGTCTCCGCGCCGGACGAGGCCACGGCCCATGCCCTGGCCAGGCAGCGGCTGGACGAAACGCCCCATCACCTGGCCATAGACGTGCTGGAGGGCGCGACCGAGCTGTTCCGCCTGTGCCGCGACGGCGCCGCCTCGCCGAACGCGGGGACATCCTGAGCCGCCTCCGCGCGCCCCGTTCACCGACTTGCCAAGTCGGAATCACCGGAGCACTATCCTCGCTCAAAGGCTCCTCGCCGGCGAAAACCGGGAGGGGCCTTTTCGAGTCTGGAGGCGCCGAGCGCGCGCGAGCTGAAAATGTCCGTGAATCGTCAAGGCCATATCCGTCTGACCTCGCACCCGGGGTCCGGCGCGCCCGGCCGTTTCCCCCTGACCTGGGGCGCCGCCACCGCCCGTGAGCGCGGTCCCGTGGTCGCCACCGTCAACGCCGGCAGCGACCGCAACGCCATCGGCGCCCACGGCGGCGCCTATTCCATCTACCGCAGCCTGGCCATCGCCTCGGGCGCGCTGAACCCGCTGGTGAGGCCGGACCTGACCGACACGGCCCCGGTGGTGGATGTCGGCCCGTTCGGCCAGTGGGCCGATCCGGGCAAGATCGTCTCCCTCGATCCCTGGGGTCACCGCGTCCAGCAGGACTTCGCCGCCGAGGTGGCCGAGGGCGTCGACATCCGGCCCACCATCGCCATCACCAAGGCCCGCCTGACCCTGCCCGAGATCGGCGAGGCCATCGACGCCGGCCGGCTGAGCATCGACGGGACCGTGGTGCACGAGACCCGCGACGTGGCCGTGACCAAGGCCGCGCTGGATCCGGTCTGGTATCTGCCCGGCATCGCCGAGCGGTTCGAGGTCGACGAGACCACCCTGCGCCGCACCCTGTTCGAACAGACCGGCGGCATGTACCCCGAACTGGTCACCCGGCCGGACATCAAGGTGTTCCTGCCCCCGATCGGCGGCATTACCCTGTACATCTTCGGCGACCCGGCCGCGATCGCCGACCCGGCCCGCCGCCTGACCTGCCGCGTGCACGACGAGTGCAACGGCAGCGACGTGTTCGGCTCGGACATCTGCACCTGCCGGCCCTACCTGATCCACGGCATCGAGGAGGCCGTCCGCGAAGCCCAGACCGGGGGAGCGGGTCTCATCGTCTACAATCGCAAGGAAGGCCGGGCGCTGGGCGAGGTGACCAAGTTCCTCGTCTACAACGCCCGCAAGCGCCAGCCCGGCGGCGACCAGGCGGCGACCTATTTCGAGCGCACCGAATGCGTCGCCGGGGTCCAGGACGCCCGCTTCCAGCAGCTGATGCCGGACGTGCTGCACTGGCTGGGGATCAAGCACATCGACCGGTTCGTCTCGATGTCGAACATGAAGCACGACGCCCTGGTCGAGGGCGGCCTGACCATCGGCGAGCGGGTGCCGATCCCCGACTACCTGATCCCCGACGACGCCAGCGTGGAGATGGAAGCCAAGAAAGCCGCCGGCTACTTCACCCCTGACGGCGCGCCGACGGCGGACGACCTGAAGAAGACCGTGGGGCGGGACCTTGGGGAGTTCTAGAGCATCTCCCTTCCCCCTGGAGGGGGGAAGGGCCGGGGATGGGGGTGGAGGTCGTTCCGCAACACGCCTCCACGTCATCCTGAGCGGCCGCGAAGCGGCGTGTCGAAGGACGCACGGACAGCTTGCGTGGTTCGACACGCGCTCTTCGAGCGCTGCTCACCATGACGTCGTTCTTGCTGGCGGTCGCACCACCACCCCCATCCCAACCCTTCCCCCCTCCAGGGGGAAGGGCTTTGCGCCCGCCCATGACTGACGCCGAAGCCGCCCGCTCCCTGCTCTCCGCCGGCGCCGTGCGCGAGCGGGCGCATGAGATGCTGGCCATCGCCCTGGGCGGCGGCCTGAGCGACTGGATGGTCGATCTCGACCGCCTGCCGGCCACGGCCGACATCGTCGCGGACGTGATCCGCCGGCAGTACCCGACGCTGCAGGTCCCGTTCCACGCCCGCTGGCGCCACTTCGTGGTCGGCGGGCGCGACCTGTGGGTCGAGATGGCCGCCAAGGCCGACTGGCCCGATGCGAAGGCGAAGGCCAGAGCGGCGTTCGACCTGGCGATCACCTCGGTGCTGCTTGACGCCGGATCGGGACCGTCCTGGCGCTTCACTGACCCGGCCACGGGCCTGACCTCGACCCGCTCCGAGGGCCTCGGCGTCGCCAGCCTGCGGCTGTTCCAGTCCGGCGCCCTGTCGGCCGGCGAGGACCCCCTGCGGGCCGACGGCCTGACCGAGCTGACCGCGGTCACCCTGGCCGACGCCTTCCAGGTGTCGGAGACAAATCCGCTGGTCGGCCTCGAAGGCCGCGCGGCCCTGCTGCGACGCCTCGGCAAGACCGTGGGCCGGCCCGGCGACCTGTTCGACCGCATCGCCGCCCGGGCGATCAACGGCCGCCTGCCGGCGCCGATTATCCTGGAGGTGCTGCTGGAGGCCCTCGGCCCCATCTGGGAGAACCGACTGAGCCTGGGCGGCGTGCCGCTCGGCGATACCTGGCGGCATCCGGCGCTCAAGCGTGACGACGCCACCGACGGCCTGGTTCCGATCCACAAGCTGTCGCAATGGCTGGCCTACAGCCTGATCGAGCCGCTGGAAGAGGCGGGCATCAAGGTCTTCGGCCTCGACGGCCTGACGGGCCTGGCCGAATACCGCAACGGCGGCCTGTTCATCGACGACCGCGTGCTGATCCTGCGCAACCCGGACGACATGGCCAGGACCCACCTGGTCAGCGACCCGCTGGTGGTCGGCTGGCGCTCGATGACCGTGGCCCTGCTGGACCGGATCGCCCCGCTGGTGCGCGAGCGGCTGGGCGTGGCCGAGGCCGACTTCCCCCTGGCCCGTGTGCTCGAAGGCGGCACCTGGGCCGCTGGCCGGGTTCTTGCGAGGGACCGGCGCGAGGGCGGCGGACCGCCCCTGACCATCACCAGCGACGGGACGGTGTTCTGATGCGTGGATTCACAGGCGTGACTGTCGTCGACCACCCGCTGGTCCAGCACAAGTTGACCCGGCTGCGAGATGTCGGCACCTCGACCAAGACCTTCCGCGAGCTGGTCCGGGAGATCGCGACCCTGCTCTGCTACGAGGTCACCCGCGACCTCGTGCTCACCAGCCGGGAGGTCACCACCCCGCTCGAGACCACCATGGCGCCGGAGATCGCCGGCAAGAAGCTGGTCTTCGCCTCGATCCTGCGGGCCGGGGAGGGGATGCTCGACGGCATGTTGACCCTGGTGCCCTCGGCGCGCGTGGCCCACATCGGCCTCTATCGCGATCCCGGCACTCGAGCGGCGGTGGAGTACTACCTCAAGACCCCGGACACCCTGGCCGAGCGTCAGGTCATCGTCGTCGACCCGATGCTGGCGACCGGCGGCAGCGCCCGCGCCGCCATCGAGCGGCTGAAGGAGGAGGGCGCCCGCGACATCCGCTTCGTCTGCATCCTTGCCGCGCCGGAAGGCCTCGATGCCGTCCGTGGCGAGCACCCGGACGTTCCCATCTGGACCGCGGGCATCGACCGCGGCCTCGACGACCACGGCTACATCCGACCGGGGCTGGGGGACGCGGGGGACCGGCTGTACGGGACCAGATAACTTCACGCCTCCCCGCGAAGCCGGGGAGGGGGACCATGCGGAGCATGGTGGAGGGGGCAGCGCCGGTCCGATGGGCAAGCATCGGAATTCAGGTCTCTCCGACAACCGGCGGCGCAGTCCTCTCCGACCCGGCTTCGCCGGGCCACCTCTCCCAAGGGAGAGGATCGGCTTTGCGGACGCCGCCGCGCCCGCTAGCTTCCCCCCATGAACGAAGCCTTCGAAACCCTGCTGGTCGACAACCCCGGCGACGGCGTGCTCGTCGTCACCCTCAACCGACCCGCCGCTGGCAATTCGCTGTCGACGCGGATGGCGGAGGAGCTGCTCGCCCTCTGGACCGACCTGGCCCAGCCCGGCGCCACCCGGGCGATCGTGCTGACCGGCGCGGGGGAGAAGATCTTCTGCGCCGGCGCCGACCTGAAAGAGCGGGACGGCATGACCGACGAGGCCTGGGCCGCCCAGCACCGGCTGTTCGAGACCATGCGTGACGCCCTGGTCGCCCTGCCGGTCCCGGTGATCTGCGCGGTCAACGGCGCGGCCTACGGGGGCGGCTGCGAGATCGCCCTGAACTGCGACTTCATCTACGCCGCCGGGACCGCGCGGTTCGCCCTGCCGGAGGTCAAGCTGGGCATCATGCCAGGCCTGGGCGGGGTGCAGAACCTCAGTGCGGCCGCCAGCGAGCGCCGGGCGCGGGAGATCCTGCTGACCGGCGATCCCTTCACCGCCGCCGAGGGCCTGGCGTGGGGCGTGGTCAACCGGGTGTGCGCGACGGGCGAGCTGGTCGCCGACGCCGTCGCCGCGGCCCGCAAGATCGCCGGCAATGCCCCGCTGTCGGTGCGCAACATCCGGCGGGTAGTCAGCGAGACCGCCGTGCTGACCGGCGCCGAGGCCATCGCCGTCGAACTGGAAGCCTACAACCAGCTCACCCCCACCGACGACCGCCGCGAGGGCGTGGCGGCGTGGGGGGATAAGCGGAAGGCTGAGTGGAAGGGGCGGTGAAATGTGAAATGGGGACGGTCACTCTTTCCCAATCCCACACCCGTCCCTTCCCCCTTCGGGAGAAGCTCGCGCGCAACGGCGGCGCCTACTCCGTCGCCAGCAGCACCCCATCCTCCGCCATCCCGGCCGCCGCCAGCAGCCGGGCCTGATCCTTCCGGCTGCGGTAGAGGAAGTTGGCCGGCAGGCCGAGGCGGACGCTGGCCTCGCAGGGCGGGGAGCCGGGGATCGCGACCTTCTCGGCCAGCCGTCCGGCCAGTTTCAGCGCCAGGGTCTCAGTCGCCGTCAGGTCCCAGTCGCGGCCCAGCTGCAGCCGCTCGCGCACGATCGGCGGCAGCAGCGACACCGAGGCCTTCGCCAGCGCCCGGTGGAGGAATTTCGGAACCGCCGGGGCCGCCGCGCCCGAGGTGATGATGGCCAGGAACTCGTCGACGATCGGGTGGGGCTCGAACCGGGGCGCGAGCCTGTCCAGCATGGCCATGAACTCGGCGTTGGAGGCCGGCGCCGTCTGAACGCCGTAGAGCTTCGTCACCGGCCGCCCCTCGGCGTAGAAGCGCGCCTTGTCGGCCTCCGACAGCGGGTGGACGAAGCGGTCGTAGGCGTTGAGGAAGCCGTAGCCGGCGGTGGCCGCCACCCAGTCCAGCAGCTCCGGGTCCAGCGCCCGGTAGGCCTCGCCGCCCGGCGTTTCGCCCGAAACCCGGGCGTGCATGTTGGTCACCCCCTGGATCACCCGCCGCGCGGCGCTGGCGGGTCCGTAGACCCCGACCATGGCGGCGATGCCGGTGCGCTTTGAGCGGCCGATCGGGTCGGCCTTGTAGGTCGAATGGTCCCAGACCCCCGACCGGATCCGCGCGTCCGCGAATTCCAGCAGCACCGCGGCGACGCCGCCGATGCCCAGCGCAATGGGGTTCTTGAACACCCGCCACTGGACCGAGCCGGGGTGGACGTAGGCCGCCTCGCCGGCCGGTTGGCGGAAGTTGATCTTCCAGCCGAGGTAGGAGGTGGGGGTGGTCATGGGGTGAGTGAAGACCCGTGCCGTGGGGGCATTCAAGCTCTCTTACCTCTCCCAAGTGGGAGAGGTCGGAGGCTGCTGCCATCACCACCGCGCCAATCGCCCCCGACTCCCCTATATCTGTGCCCGTGACCGCTCCCACCGACATCCCTCTCACCGGCGCCGCCCTGATCGCGGACCATGCCCGGCGGCTGCCTGACGCGCCGGGCGTCTACCGGATGATCGGCGAGGACGGGGAGGTTCTCTACGTCGGCAAGGCCCGCAGCCTGAAGAAGCGGGTCGTGCAGTACGCCCAGGGGCGGTTCCACACCAACCGCATCGCCCACATGGTCGATCTGACCCGGGCC
>JACRBD010000066.1 GCA_016234625.1 Caulobacterales bacterium
AGCGACCGAACCTCGCCGCTGGGGATCAGCAGGGCGCGGAACAGGTCCGCCGGAAAGCCTGCCTCGCGGAACACGCCCTCGATGGCCAGGACGCAGCCGGGGACGTTGCTGGCGTGCTTGAGCACCGCGCCGTTGCCAGCCATCAGCGCCGGGGCGGCGAAGCGGAAGACCTGCCAGAACGGGAAGTTCCACGGCATCACCGCCAGCACCACGCCCAGCGGGTTGAAGGTCGCGTAGGCCCTGGCGCCCTCGATGGTCGCCGGCTCCGGGGCCAGGAAGGATTCCGTATGCTCGGCGTAGAACTCGCAGCCGCCGGCGCATTTCTCGATCTCGGCCAGGCCGTCTGTCAGGGTCTTGCCCATCTCGGCGGTCATCAGGGCGGCGAAGTCGTTCGTGCGGGTGCGCAGCACCGCCGCGGCCGCCTTCATCAGCCTCGCGCGCTCAGCGAAGGGCGTGCGTCGCCAGTCGTCGAAGGCAGTCCGGGTCCGGCCGACGATGGCCAGGGCTTCGTCGCGGGTGTGGCCGTCGTAGGCCTCACCGTTCGCGCCGGTGGCGGGGTCAACGGTCTGATAGCGAGGGCGGGTGGACATGGAGCGACTCCTGGAGCGCCTGCACAACGCCCCGGCGCCATCGCCTGTTCAAGTCATAAGGTCGGGAAGCGGGTGCGTGCATAGACACGCGCATTCGGTGCTGCTCAGCATGACGATTTTTCTTGAGCCAACGCCTCTGCGTCATCCTGAGCAGGCCCGAAGGGCCGTGTCGAAGGACGCACCCTCACGCCGCGTCGTTCGCCCGCTCCGGCGTCGCGGCCGCGGCCGGGATTTCTTCCACATAGCGCTCGATGACTGCCGCCCTTCGCGCCAGTTCGGCCACGGCGGGCGGGGCGTCTTCCGGCGATTCAGAGACCATGGCGATCAGTTCGCGGGCGATGGCCCGCAGTCGAGGGGCGCTGGCGATCAGCCGGGCCTGGCGCTCCATCTTGTTCGGGTCGCGGTCGTATTCGGCGCCCGGGGTGCGCCAGCCGCCCCAGTCAGCCTCGTCGGTGACCACCACGGGATAGGTGCCGGGGCAGGGGTGGTGGGCGCAGTCGCCCTCCTGCTGCCATTTGTTCTTGGCCCGCATCAGCCGCCAGCCCTCGCCAGGCAGCTCGCCGTCGGCGTCCTCGACCCGGTCTTCGGGCTTCAGCTCATGGGCGTGGAACTCGCGGCCCAGACCCACGTCGTAGGTCACCCGCACCGGCTCGTCGAAGCCCTTGGCCCAGATCGGCACGATCCTGTCGATGGTCGCCCAGGCGCCCACGCTCTCGACCCACACCTTCTGGTTCTTCTGGAAAACGGCCTTCGCCATGCGTCCACGCCATCGTTCTGATTTCAGCCGTGCATAAGAACCTGAATTCATTGACGCGAGGTCAATCTTTCCCCGCCCGTAAAGCCAGCTAGAGTGCCGCCCGAATGGACGCGCGCGAACAGACGCGCGGCGGGAGGCAGCTGTGAATTTCGACTATTCCGACGACCAGAAGTTCCTCAAGAACGAGGCGCGCAAGTTCTTGGAGGCCCGCTGCACCAGCGCCGCGGTGCGCAAGGTGCTCGACAACGACGACGTCACCCACGACGCCGAGCTGTGGAAGGGCGTCGCCGAACAGGGATGGCTGGGCGCGGCGATCCCGGAGGAATTCGGTGGCCTGGGCCTGGGCCATGTCGAACTCTGCGCCATCGCCGAGGAGATGGGTCGCGTCGCCGCCCCGATCCCCTTCGCCTCGACCGTCTACTTCGTCGCCGAGGCGGTGATGCTGGCCGGCTCGCAGGAGCAGAAGGCCTTCGTCCTGCCCAAACTGGCCGCCGGTGAATGGATCGGCTGCTTCGCCACATCCGAGGGCCCCGGCGTCACCACCGCCGCCTCCCTGACCTGCAAGGTCGAGGACGGCAAGCTGAGCGGGGTCAAAATCCCGGTCACCGACGGCTCGGACGCGGTGATCGCCGTAGTGCTGGCCAACGAGGGCGGCAAGCCCGGTCTGTTCCTGGTCGACATGACCAGCCCCGACTTCGTCAAGCGCGAGACCCTCAAGAGCCTCGACCCGACCCGCGACGTCGCCCGCCTGACCTTCACCGGCGCTCCGGCCCGTCGTCTGGGCGAGGCTGGCGAAGGCTTCGCCCTGATGGAGCAGGTGTTCGACCGCGCCGCCGTGCTGCTGGCCTTCGAACAGACCGGCGGCGCCGACAAATGCCTGGAAATGGCCAAGGACTACGCCATGGGGCGCTACGCCTTCGGCCGCGTCATCGCCGGCTACCAGGCGATGAAGCACAAGCTGGCCGACATGTACGTCAAGAACCAGGTCGCCCGCTCCAACGCCTACTACGGGGCCTGGGCGCTCAACACCAACGCTTCCGAACTGCCGGTGGCCGCTTCGGCCGCGCGCATCGCCGCGTCCGAAGCCTACTGGTTCGGCAGCAAGGAAAACATCCAGACCCACGGCGGCATGGGCTTCACCTGGGAGGTGGACTGCCACCTCTACTACCGCCGCTCGCGGCAGCTCGGCCTGGTCGCCGGCGCGCCGAAGGTCTGGAAGGAACGGCTGGTCAGCCAGCTCGAACGCAGGAACGCGGCCTAGAGCCGGGAGGAACAGATCATGGATTTCAACGACTCTCCCGAAGAAGCCGCCTATCGCGAAAAGGCCCGCGCCTGGCTCGAAACCAACGCCGCCCAGCACAAGGGTCAGGCCAGCGCCAACGGCCGCCGGCCCAACAGCCCCGAGCACATGGCCGCCGCCAAGGCGTGGCAGGCCAAGAAGGCCGACGCCGGCTACGCCTGCATCACCTGGCCCAAGGAGTGGG
>JACRBD010000071.1 GCA_016234625.1 Caulobacterales bacterium
CGGCCCTTGGGGCCGAGGGTCACCTTCACCGCGTTGGCGAGGATGTTGACGCCGCGCAGCATGCGGTCGCGCGCGTCGGAAGAGAAATAGACGTCTTTGGCGGCCATTTCGGAGCTCTCTTTCTAATAAGGGATGGGGAAGCGCGAACGAGGGAGAAGGGTTACTTCTCGACCACGCCCAGAACGTCGCTTTCCTTCATGATCAGCAGATCCTGGCCGTCCACCTTCACTTCGGTGCCGGACCATTTGCCGAACAGGATGCGGTCGCCGGCCTTCACGTCGAGGGCGTGGATCTTGCCGGCATCATCGCGGGCGCCAGGGCCAACGGCGATGACTTCGCCTTCCTGCGGCTTTTCCTTGGCGGTATCGGGGATGATGATCCCGCCCTTGGTCTTCTCTTCTTCTTCGACACGCTTCACAAGGACGCGGTCGCCAAGAGGACGAAACTTCATCGGGTCGTCTCCGTGCGTAGCTAAATACGGGTTGAATTGATTCCGCGGGCATTCGCGAAAGGGCCGCTGTTAGCAGTCACCTCGCCCGAGTGCCAACGAAGCCCGCGAGTTAGGGACGCGGGCCCACGGAGTCAAGGGATGGGGGCGCGATCAGCGATGGCGCGGGCCGGTCCTCGGCACGGGTTGCCCTCACGCCCAGGGCGCCCGACGATAGCCCTCGATCGACCACCGGGACCTCACGCCATGCTCGACCATGTCGGCGCCGTCGTCAGCGACATCGCCCGCTCCAGGACCTTCTACGACGCCGCCCTCGCCCCGCTGGGCATCGCGGTGATGATGCAGGTCACCGCCGAACAGACCGGCGGCCACGCCCACCTGGGCTATGGCGCCCAGGGCAAGCCCTTCTTCTGGATCGGAACCGGCGGCGCCCTGACCGGACAGCTGCACGTCGCCTTCACCGCGCCGGGCCGCGCCGTCGTCGACGCCTTCTACAAGGCGGCCATGGCGGCCGGCGGGCGGGACAACGGCGGGCCGGGGCTGAGGCCGCACTATCATCCCGACTACTATGGAGCCTTTGTGCTCGACCCCGACGGCCTCAACATCGAAGCCGTCTGCCACGCGCCGGAGTGACCCGTTGATCCCCTATGTTCTCGCCGTTCTGGCCTGCTGCCTGGCGGGCGGTCTGGGCGGCTATGTGCTGGCCCGGCCCCAGGAAGCGCTGGCGAAGCGGGGACTCGCCGTGCTGGACGGG
Organism: Caulobacterales bacterium; assembly: GCA_016234625.1. Taxonomy (GTDB): domain Bacteria; phylum Pseudomonadota; class Alphaproteobacteria; order Caulobacterales; family Caulobacteraceae; genus Caulobacter. Next base: position 1,203 of record JACRBD010000071.1, read on the forward strand.
ACTCCCGGCGCGCTCGGCGCGGCGCGGGGTTTTGGGGCCATGCTGCTGATGTCCCACGCCGGCGCGGCGGGCCTGCTGGGCTATTACCCCAGCGTCGGCGCGGCCATGGCCATGGCCCTGTCGCTCCTGTGGGCCGGCTCGGCCCTGGGCCGGCTGGTCTCGGGCGTGCTGGACGGCCACAATGATCCCGCCGCCGTGCAGAACCTGCTGTTCGACGTGCTGATGGGCCTGACCCTGGCCCTGCCCTTCTGGGCCAGCCGCCAACTGGCCGAGGGGCCCGTGTTCAACATCTGAACGACCGGGGACGGCTTCGCGAAGCGTAGCTGTCCCCGTTCCGCACCAGGATCAGGACAATCAAGGGGACAGCTACCGGCTGCGCCGGAAGCAGTCCCCGGTTCCCGCTAAACCAGCAACGTGACGACGGAATACATATTCGCGATGGTATACCGCCGTTCATCATTTAGCCGCGTAAAGCATGCCCGGGCGCGGTTAATCGCGCGTTAGCAATTCTTGTTAGGACGCCCTCAACAGACATCGCGTTTTCATGACTCTCGTCGGAGGGAGTCATTTCAATGCATGTCCATCACCGCGCGGCCCGGATGGCCGCCGTCGCCGTAGTCGCGGGGGCCGTTCTGGCGGCCGGCGGCGCGGTCGCCCAGGCGGCCTGGGAGGTCGATTCCGCCAGCCGCCTGTCCACCGAGGCCCGGACCGTCGTCGGCCGTTTCCAGCGGTTCATGAGCGAGACGACTGGCATTTCGCCCCAGTTCCGCGACGGGGCGGGCGTCGCCGCCGCCGTCCGCCGCGGCGCGGCTTACGATCCACCTAGCTTCAGCGAGGGGATGACGCTCTACGCCGCCCTCGCGGCGCTGAGCGACCCGGTGTTCACCGAGGCCGTACGGGCGCGGGCCGATAACATCGGTCGCGACCCGTTGATCGAGGAGCTGACCACCAATCCAACCCTGGCCGCCCGCCTGCCCGGCGCCGACCGGGCGGCCGGCCGCGCCTCGGCCGCCCTGACCCGCGAAGGCGAGGCGCTGATCGCGGCGGGCAGGAGCATCAAACAGGCGGCCTACGACATCCAGCGCCAACCCTGGTCGACGGTCTTCATGCCCAACGCCGCCGCCACGCTGGCGGAGGTCAAGGCGCTCGGATCGGGCCGGCCGGACGCGGGTCAGGCCCGCTACATCCCGGCCTCGTCCTCGCCGATGGGCTACGGCGCCAGCCCTTGGGTGGCGACCAGCGGCACAGTGGACCGGGCCCTGGCCCTGGCGGCGCTGATGACCCTGGGCGAGGCCCCGGACGGGGACCTGGCCCGGCCTCTGCTGAGCGATGGTCGAACCGGCCAATGCCTGCGCATGGCCAAGATGAACTACCACCAGTGCCTGGCCGCGGCCGGTCCGCAGTACGAGGGCGTCTTCTGCGTCGCCGTCCACGCGATGATCGAACCGGGGCAGTGCGTCACGGCGGCCAGCCGCTAGAGCGCGTTCCGAAAGGCGGGAACCGGTTTTCGGAACAAGAGCGCGCCAAGACAAAAGACTGAACCGGCCGCCATGGCGGCTACTGGATCAGGGCCGAGATGATCTGGGCGATGGCCCCCGTCTGGGTCTGGGCCAGGTAGTAACTGTCGCCGACCCGCACCCAGCGATAGCCGTAGGGCGTGGGGCCAAGGCCGTGGCGTGAGGGCTGGTCCACATAGTAGCGCGGCTGGGTCACGTAGATCTGCGGCAGGCGCTCGCCCTTGCCCCACATCTTCTTCGCCTGACCCGGCGGCATGCCGTAAGGCTTGCGAGCCAGTCCCGGCGGCGTCCAGTTTGGCCCCGCCGCGGCCGGGGGGCCGCCGTGCGGACCCTTCTTGCCCTTGCCAGGATCGGCCAGGGCCGTAGCGGGGATAGCCAGCGACAGCGCGGCGATCACCATGATGGCGGTCTTCATGTTCGTCTCCTCAGGGGACTTGGCCCCTTCGGCACACAACGCGGGCGAACGCCGTTCGATCCTCAGGACAAAGGGGAGATTTACCGCCTTCGGTACGTGTCCCCGATTACGCACGGGACCGAACGGATCAGGGTTCGCGCGCGCGTTCGGGACAGTAGTAGTCCGTCCGATAGCCCATGCCCCGGATGAAGGTTTTCATCGCGTTGTAGCGGAAGCGCGTTTCGCCGCTCTCCCAAGTCATGGCCACCGATTGTTCCATCGCGCCGCCTGCGCTCGCGATGTTCATGCACGCGCAGCAGAAGCAGATGGCGACCCGCCCAACCTCGCGGCCGGTCCGATCATAATACCTAAACTCGTGGTGCGGGACGCAGCAGGCCGCCGCTGACGCCTCGTAGTCTTTCGGCCATTTGACGACCTCTCGCCGATAGAACAGCTCATTGAGCCTGTTGCGTTCGGCGGGCGTCAGGCGATGGATCAGTGCGCCGGAGGGCAATGCCGGGTTCAGACCGTCCGCCACGGGCCGGGCAGGGCCGGCAATCGTCGGCGGCCTTTTGACGCCGTCCGGTTCAACGACAAGGTCGACAGCAACAGCCTCCGGAAACAGCAGGCGCTGACGGTCCGTGACCTTCATGCCCGGCGGCACGCGGATGTCGCTGTCGAAGTCAGCCTCTCCCCGTTGGAGCAGGCCTTGCTCGTAGGATGTCGGGCCCGTCGGATTGCAGCCGCTCCAGAGCAGCAATACCGCCAGCAGAGCCGCGAACAGCGCCTTCGTCATCGTGATACCTCGACCGCCGCCCAAATCCTGGGTTGATCGGGGCGCTCACGCAAGCACTGCGACGAAAAACCCCGCCGGCGTTTCCACCGGCGGGGTTGGTTCGAAGGGGGACATGCACTTCAGTGCGTGTCCCCGGTTGGCAGGGGACACGTACCGAAGGCGGTACATGTCCCCTTGAACCCTAGCGGATGCCGGCGACCTCGAGGGCTTTGTCGCGTTCGTGCTTCTGCTGCATCTTCAGGTCGCCGTACTTGCCGAATTCATCGCGGGCGATGGTGCGGCAGTGGACTTCGTCCGGGCCGTCCGCCAGGCGCAGGGTGCGCTGGTGGGCGTAGGCGGAGGCGAGACCGAAATCGGTGGTCACGCCGGCGCCGCCGTGCGCCTGGATGGCGTCGTCGATGATCTTCAGGGCGATGCGCGGCGCCGCCACCTTGATCATGGCGATCTCCAGACGGGCGGACTTGTTGCCGGCCTTGTCCATCATGTCGGCGGCCTTGAGGCAGAGCAGGCGGCACATCTCGATGTCGATGCGGGCCTCGGCGACCCGCTGTTCCCACACCGAGTGGTCGGAGAGGTACTTGCCGAACGCCTTGCGGCTCATCAGGCGCTTGCACATCTTTTCGAGCGCGACTTCCGCCGTGCCGATGGTGCGCATGCAGTGATGGATGCGGCCCGGGCCAAGCCGCCCCTGGGCGATCTCGAAGCCGCGGCCCTCGCCGAGCAGCAGACCGTCGACGATCGGCACCCGTACGTCCTTGAGCAGGACCTCGGCGTGGCCGTGCGGAGCGTCGTCATAGCCGAACACCGGCAGCATGCGGACGATCTCGATGCCCGGCGCGTCCATCGGCACGAGGATCTGGCTCTGCTGGGCGTGGCGGCTGGCGTTGGTCGGGTCGGTCTTGCCCATGACGATGGCCACCTTGCAGCGGGGATCGCCCACGCCCGAGGACCACCACTTGCGGCCGTTGATCACATAGTCGTCGCCGTCGCGCTCGATGCGCGTCTCGATGTTGGTGGCGTCGGAGCTGGCCACCGCCGGCTCGGTCATCAGGAAGGCGGAGCGAATCTCGCCGTTCATCAGCGGCTTCAGCCAGCGGTGCTTCTGCTCCAGCGTGCCGTAGCGCATCAGCACTTCCATGTTGCCCGTGTCCGGCGCCGAGCAGTTGAACACCTCCGAGGCGAAGCCGATGCGGCCCAGCTGTTCGGCGATCAGGCTGTATTCCAGGTTGGTCAACTGGATGCCTTCGAACTGGAAGGTGTCATCCACATGGGTCTGGCCGCTGTGCGGCGGCATGAAGAAGTTCCACAGGCCGGCGGCCTTGGCCTTGGCCTTCAGCTCCTCGACGACCTGAACGACCTTCCAGCGGGCGTCGCCGATGACGTTCATTTCCTCGTTGTAGCGGGGGACCGCCGGGGCGATGTGCTCGTCCATGAACGCGACCACGCGGTCGAGGAACTGGCGCTGCTTGGGGGAGATATCGAAGTCCATGGGTCGGCCCTGCCCTTTTTCGGTTTCAAACGGTTGTTTGAAGGCAGGTTAGCGGCGGTTGACGCTAGGGGCAAGCTGGAACCTCACGCCGCCTGCACGCAAAGTCCATTCGACAGACGACACGGACCGATCGAGGCTGATCCCATGTTCAGAATCGCCCTCCCGATGCTTGTCGCATCACTGGCCTTGGCGGGCTGTGGCGACCCCTGCGCCAACACGGAGATCGCATCCGCTCTGTCGCCGGAGGGCCGCCGTCGGGCGGTTCTCTTCGAACGAAGCTGCGGTGCGACAACCGGCTTTAGCGCCCAGGTCTCGATCGTGGATCCGGGTGAAACACCAAAGGGGCCCGGCAACGCATTTGTCGCTGACTCTGACCACGGCCTGGCCGTCGAAGGGGCGGGCGGCGGCGTCTGGGCGGACATCCGTTGGCTCTCGGATGATCATCTGCTCGTCAGGCATGCCGCCGGCGCCAGGATTTTCAGATCCGAGCCGGAAGTTTCGGGCGTGAAGGTCATCTACGCGACGGGTCGCCCACCGTCGTAACCCTCAGACCTCTTCGACCGCCGCCGCCGCCAAATCCGCCTCGTCATACCGGTAATCCAGCAGGTCCCCCGGCGTGCATTCCAGCACGGCGCAGAGCTTGGACAGGGTGTCGAACCGCATCCCCCGCACCTTGCCGGTCCGCAGCAGGCTGAGCTGGGTCTCCGACAGGCCGATGCGCTGGGCCAGGTCGCGCGCCTTCATCTTGCGGCGGGCCAGCATGATGTCGAGGGTGACGATGACGGGCACGGTTCAGAGGATCTGGTCGAGTTCGGACTGCATCCGGCCGGCCTGGACCATCATCCGGCCGAGCACCAGGATGGCCCCGCCGATCACCGCGATGACCCAGGTCTCGACCTCCAGATGAATGCCTGAAAAGCCGTATTCGCCGTCGATCCAGCTCTGAATCCACGGGACAATGACCGCGCTGGCCGCCGCGCCCCAGAGCAGGGAAGAGCCCACCTCGGCCAGGCCGTTGGAATTGGCCTTCGAGAACAGCTCACCGTCGGCGACCCGGCCGAAGATTCTCGCGGCGGCCATGAGGCCGCCAAGGTAGATCACGACCGGCAGAAACTCGACCAGCCGCAGCAGCACCGGCTCGGCGGCGAGCCTCAGTCCCATCCAGTCCCCATGCGAGAACGCGTCGGCCGCCGGGCCGATCAGGCCGAGCAGCTTGAGCAGGATCAGCAGATGGACGGCGAGGATGACCGTCGCCACCCAGGCGATAACTTCAAAGGTCCTGGCCTGGCTGACCAGCTTCGAATCGATTGCGTGGGAAAGCCCCATGGAAGGGATCCTTTATGCAAGAGGACGTTATTTTTATATTATAGATAAAGTTTTTGACGTTTTGCAATGGGTTGTTTTCAACAGCGGCCGGCTTTGCGAAGCTCGGGCCATGAACCTTAAGGCCAAGCTCCTCAAAGGCCGCCACGTGCGGCTCGAACCGATCACCGCCGAGCTCAGGGAGGAGCTGCGTGGCGCCGTCGACTGTGATCCCGGGGCCTGGGAGATCATGTCGGTCAACGGCTTCGGCGAGGGCTTCGCCGACTGGTGGGGCGCCCTGCAGGGCGAGACCGGGCGCGGCGAGCGGATCGGCTACGCCATCCGCCGCCTGTCGGACAGGCGGGTGGTCGGCACCTCGAGCTTTCTGAACATCCGCCGCGCCCACAAGGGCGTGGAGATCGGCGCGACCTTCCTGCATCCCGACGTGCGGTCCGGACCGGTGAACCCCGAATCCAAGCGGCTGATGCTGGCCCAGGCCTTCGACGCCGGCGCTATTCGCGTCGAGTTCATGATCGACGAGCGCAACGCCCGCAGCGAGGCGGCCGTGCTGAAACTGGGGGCGACCAAGGAGGGCACCCTGCGTAACCACAAGATCACATGGACCGGCCATGTCCGTGACACGGCGGTGCTGTCGATCTGCGACTTCGACTGGCCGGCCGTCCGCGACCGTCTGGACTTCCGCCTGCAGGAAACCTTCGCCTAGAGGGGCCCGACCTCCCGGATCGGCGGGTGTGAAATACCGGGTTTGCGTCAATTTGACCCGGAATGGGTAACCCCCTGTGTAATATGTGGGGCGTACAGTGGCGACCATGACCGCCATGGCCTGCTTTCGCGTCCTGATCGACCCCGCGCGCGCCGCCGCCGGTGGCGACGCCCTTGGGGCTCTGGTCAACAAGGTCGCCGGGGCCTTTCTGGAGACCCGCTGGTTGTGGCCGCGTCGTCATGGCGAGATCGCCGCCTACGCCTTCCTGCTGGCCGATCCCCGCGCGACCCAACTGGACCCCTTCGAACTGACCGCGTTGTCGGAGGAGCTGCAGACGAAGCTCTTCGGCGTCAGCGAGGCGGGCGCCATCTGCATGGCCATGCTCGAGGGCGAGCAGGACATGATCACCAAGTTCGCCACGATCGATTCGACCGAGCTGCGAAGGGTGCTGGCGGAAGGCGGAACCATCGCGGGCGTGACGGGTCGCCTGACCGAGATCACGCCGAAGGGCGCGCGGGTCGTGTCGCCGCCGGCCGAGGCCGGGCCGATGCGCTCGGCGCCACCACGTCGCCGCGCCGCGCCGGCGGCCGACGACGGTATCGAGGCGAGCTACCGGGCGGTCTGGTACAGTCTGAAGGAGACCTTTGTCGGCAGCGGCCTGGTCGCCCGCCACCGCGGGGCGCGCCACTTCTTCAGCACGGTGGATGGCCGCGCCGAGATGCCGCATCCGGAAGGGGGCGCCGAGTTCGACATGCTGTGCATCAAGGCCGCGCCCCGCGCGCTGGTCGGCACCGAGGGCCTGCTGTTCCTGCCGATCAGCTTCTCCTCGACGATCCAACGGCCCACACGGGAGGCCTATATCAAGGTCCTCGAAGACCTGCCCCAGGAAGGACGGTCCCGGCTGGCGGCGGCCGTTTACGATGTGCCGCGCGCGCCCACCTTCGCCGCCATCCGCCAGCTCAGGACGTTCCTGGCGCCCTATTTCAGCTTCGTCGACCTACAGGTCTCCGACCCAGACTTCCAGATCGACGCGCTGATGATGGAGGCGGTCAACAGCGTCACCTTGGCCCTCCCGGACACCGACGAAGGCGGACGGATGGCGGCGGCCACGCGCTTCATGACCAATCGCGACACCTATCATCGGCGGCGGATCTGGCCGGCGGTCACCAATGTCCGCACGCGCCGCGAGCTGGATCTGTGCATCAAGCTGCGGGTCCCGTTCCTGAGCGGGAAGGCCGTTTGCGACCACCTGGTGGCCCCCGCCGATCCGGTCCGCTATGTGGCCGCGCGCCTGCCCCTGCGCGAGACCGGCGCGCAGACAATGGCCCAGCAGGCGACGATCTCGCTCTGACGCCCCCCGGATCGTCGCCTGTGTCGACTTGCGACATAACAACGCAATCCACCCTTGTGCGACAACGCGTCACGCGCGGTTGATGGTGTTCGGTAACATCCACGGACGAGGGTGTGGACATGACCGCTCTCGCCTGCCTCCGCATCCTGATCGATCCCGACCGCGCCGCCGCGGGCGGCGAAACACTCGCCGCCCTGGTCAGCAAGGTCGCGGATGCGTTCCTGGAGTCGCGCTGGCGCTGGCCGCGCCGGCATGGCCCGATCGCGGCCTATGCCTTCCTGCTGGCCGACCCCCGCGCGACCGAGCTGGACGCCCTGGAACTTTCGGGCCTGTCCGACGAGTTGCAGTTGAAACTGTTCGGCTCCAGCGAGGCGGGCGCCATCTGCATGGCCATGCTCGAGGGCGAGCAGGAGATGGTCACGCGCTTCGCCGCCATTGATCCGGTGGAACTGCGCCGCGTCCTCAAGGACGGCGGAACCATCGAGGGGGTGACCGGCCGGATGACCGAAATCACGCCCCAGGGCGCACGGGTCGTGTCGCCGCCGGACCAGGCCGGGCCGATGAAGACCGTCGCTGAGGCCGCCCAGACCGCGGCCAGAACGCCTTCGGCGGTGTCGCCCATGGCCCGTCGCACGCGGCCGCCGCCCGACGACGGAATCGAAGCGAGCTTTCGCGCGGTCTGGTGCACCCTGAAGGACTCCTTCGTCGGCAGCGGCCTGGTCGCGCGCCAGCGGGGCGCGCGCGGCTTCTACAGCATCATCGACGGCCCCGCCGAAAGACCCCACGCCGACCATGCCGCCGACTTCGATGTTACCTGCATCAAGGCGGCGCCACGCGCGCTCGTCGGCTCCCAGGGTCTGCTGTTCCTGCCGATCAGTTTCTCGTCCACGGTTCAGAAGTCCGCCCGCGAGGCCTATGCCGAGGTCCTGGAGTTCCTGCCGCAGCACGACCGGCCAAGACTCGCCGCGGCGGTCTATGACGTTCCGCGGGCCCCGACCTTCGCCGCCATCAACCAGCTCAAGGCCTTCCTCAACCCCTATTTCGGCTTTGTAGACCTGCAGGTCACCGACCCCGGCTTTCAGATCGAAGCGCTGATGATGGAAGCGGTGAACAGCGTCACCCTCTCCCTTCCCGACGTCGATGAAGGCAGTCGGATGGCGGCCGCGACCCGCTTCATGGCCAACCGTGACGCCTACCAGCGCCGCCGCATCTGGTGCGCCATCACCAACGTCCGCACTCGACGCGAACTGGATTTCTGCGTCAGGCTGCGGACGCCCTTCCTGAGTGGCAAGGCGGTGTCCGATCATCTCGTGGCCCCCGCCGAGCCGGTGAAGTACGCCGTCGCCAGGATGCCCCTGCGCGAAACCACGGTGGCCACCATGGCCCAGCAACAGGCGGTCGCCAGCTGATCCTCAGGGAAGCCGGCGGTAGCGCCAGTCCATGCCCTGGACCTGGCCTTGAACGGTTCCCTCGATCCGCGCGCAGAGGTTGGCCTCGCACTGGCGATAGATGACCCGCTGCGGGAAATCGTGGGCCAGGTTCTCGAACACCGCCTCGCCCGGCCTGCCCGGCTTGAGCACGAAGGCCGTCGGCGGCTGGCCGCCGACATAGGCGGTGAAGGTCACCCCGGCCGGCTCGCGGGTGATGGTGCTGAACTCGGTGACCGGCGGCTTGCCCGGCCGGTGGGTCTGGGTCATCCCGGCCATGGCCTCCCTCAACGGCGGCAGCCAGGTCTCCCGGACCGTCCCGTTGGCCGTGTCCTGCGACCAGCTGCCGGCCATCCAGGCCAGGTCGGCGACCTGGGCGGTCTCGCCGGCCAGGGCGGAGGTTGGGGCGAGCAGCAACAGGGTGAACGCGAGACGTTTCATGGCGGGGCCTCTCAAGGTCCCGCCAGTCTGCCCCAGCCGGGACCGGCGGTCACTTCCCGCGCCGCGCCTTGAAGAAGCCGCGCAGCAGGTCGGCGCTCTCGTCCGCCAGCACCCCGCCGGTCACCTCCGGCCGCCAGTGGCAGGTCGGCTGGTCGAAGAAGCGCGGGCCGTGCAGCACCGCCCCGCCCTTCGGGTCCTGCGCCCCAAACACCACCCGGCCGATGCGCGCGTGGCTGATGGCCCCGGCGCACATGGCGCAGGGCTCAAGGGTCACCACCAGGGTCAGGCCGGTCAGGCGGTAGTTGCCGAGCTTCGTCGCCGCGATCCGCATGGCCGCGATCTCGGCGTGGGCGGTGGGGTCGTGGGCGCCGATCGGGCCGTTGCCGGCGCTGGCCAGCACTTCGCCCGTCGCCGGATCGAGGATCACCGCCCCGACCGGTGTCTCACCGCGCGCGGCCGCCTCCCGCGCCTGCGCGAGGGCCAGCTGCATGGCGTCGTGATCGCTCAAGGTCGTCAGGGGGCCGGATCCATGCTTAAAGGCGCGGGTATCGCCGGGAGGCGACACAGCCTTCTAATGGAGCAAGTCGCATGACTGCACAGGATTCTTCCGAACAGAATGATCGCGTCGCCAAGGTCCTGGCCCGGGCCGGGGTCGCCTCGCGCCGCGAGGTCGAGCGGCTGATCGAGGAAGGCCGTGTGGCCATCAATGGCCAGACCCTGACCACCCCGGCGGTGAAGGTCGCCCCGGGCGACATCCTCACCGTCGACGGCGAGGTGGTCGGCGGGGCCGAAGCCACCCGGGTGTTCCGCTATCACAAGCCGGTCGGGCTGCTGACCAGCCACAACGACCCGGCGGGCCGCGCCACGGTGTTCGACGCCCTGCCCGACGGCCTGCCCCGCGTGATCTCCATCGGCCGGCTGGACATCAATTCCGAGGGCCTGCTGCTGCTGACCAACGACGGCGAGCTGTCGCGGGCCCTGGAGCTGCCGTCGAGCGGCTGGGTGCGCCGCTATCGCGCCCGGGCCTTCGGCTACACGACCCAGGAGAAGCTCGACAGGCTGAAGGACGGGATCACCGTCGAGGGCGTGCGTTACGGCGCGATCGACGCCCATCTGGACAAGGCCACCGGCGAGCGCGACGGCGCGCGCAACGTCTGGATCACCGTCACCCTGACCGAAGGCAAGAACCGCGAGGTGCGCCGCGTGCTCGAGGCCATCGGGCTGAAGGTGAACCGCCTGCTGCGCCTGAGCTACGGGCCGTTCTCGCTGGGCACGCTCGGCGCCGGCGAGGTCGAGGAGGTCGGCCCCCGCGTGATCCGCGAACTGCTGGCCGATTTTGTTCCCGCCGCCTACATGCCGACGGGCCCCGCGGTGCAGTTCAGGGCCTTCCTGTCCGCCGGCCGTCGCAGCGGCGCGGAAGACGGCGTCGGCGGCGCAGCCCCGGCGGCCAAGCCGCACCGGACCTCCCTGCGCCCCGGCCAGGAGAGCGGCGAACTGAAGGGCGAGCGCCAGGCGAAGAAGCCCGGCTGGGCCAAGGCCAAGCCAAAGAAGCCCGGCGGCCTGCGGACTCCGAAGAAGGCCGCGCCCGCCGGCGCCAAGGTGAAGAGACACCGGGCGGAGACGCCGAAGGGCGGGAGGCCGGCGGGCGACGCGAAGCCCAAAACCTTCGCCAAGCCTTCCGGAACGCCGAAGCCTTCAAGTTCTCGCGGCGCCCGTCCCACGACCGGCCCAAAAGGACCGCGCAGTGGTGGTCCGGCGAAGCGGCGGTAACGCCCGCGCACGGGGACATGCACTTCAGTGCGTGTCCCCATCGGCTTCGAAGCGGCGGGGGACACGCACTGAAGTGCATGTCCCCGGTGCGAGCAAAGCTATTTGGAAGGGTTCTGGTCTCGTTCCGCCAACCGCTTGGCCAGCGTCCCCGTCCGCCGAACCACCGTCCAGGCCGTCCCCGCCGCGATCACGCCCAGGCCCAGCATCAGCACCTGACCCTCGCCCCGCCACAGCGGTTCCAGCGCGCTGAGCACACAGGTCACCGTCAGGGCGAACATGCGGTGCGGTTTGGCCATGGGGCCGGAGAAGTCGGCGGGGAAGTCCAGGCCCCGGCCCAGCTCGCGGACATAGGCGGTCAGCACCGCCAGCAGGGCCGCCAGCAAGCCCAGCCAGGATCCGGCGGTCATCCCCATGCCCCAGGCGGCGTAGCCGGCGCCGACGAGGACCAGGGCGTCGGCGATGCGGTCGGGCAGCTCGTTCCAGATCGGCCCGGCGCTGGAGCCCAGGCCGTGCTCGACCGCCACCATGCCGTCGAGCATGTTGGCCAGCAGGCGCAGCTGCACGCAGACCGCCGCCATCACCAGCATCAGGCCGCGCAGCACGGGCTGGTCCTCCAGCCCGGCTGTCAGCAGCAGAGCCGCGCCCAGCGCGGCGAAGGCCACCGAGGTCATCGAGATGACGTCCGGGCTGACCCGCTGCCGGCCGAGTTCGGCGGCCAGCGCCCCGGCCCAGGCCTTCGAACGGGTCTTCAACGGACGGCGGTTCTCGGGGGTCTCGCTCATGCGACGCTCCGGCGAGCCCGGACCAGCCCGGCGTTGTAGACAACGGCGTAGAGGGTTGAGACGGTCCACGGGAAGGCGATGGTGGCCGCCAGCTCCGGCGTGCCGATCAGGCTGTGCGCCAGCACCAGGAGCACCAGGATGGAGCCCGCTGTCACCGCCGGCGGAACGAGGTAGGCCAGGGCGCCGGACAGGCGGCCATCGAGCGCTTCCAGCGTTTTCTTCAGGGCCCCGGTCAGCGCTCCGGAAATGGTCCCCTGCACCACAGCCGGAAGCCACGCTCCCTGCCATCCATGGGCCCGGTTGGCGAAGAAGGCCCAGCCGCCCATCAGCAGGAAGCCGACGGCGACGTGGACCAGGCTCGACTTCAACAACCTCTGCATGCGCGGGAGCCTTGACCGGATCGCCGCGCTCGGCAAGGTCCACGGGTGGCGCGTGGTGCGTCCTTCGACACGCCGCTACGCGGCTGCTCAGGATGACGGGCACTGTGGGCGTCATGGTGAGCAGCGCCGTAGGCGCGTGTCGAACCACGCAGGGATGCTATGCAGGGCGTACTTCCAGCGTTGAACTCGGCCGATCGGGACCCGTGAATGGAATTCATCGCAAGGACCCAAGCCTTCCTCGCCGCGCAGCCCGCCGCCCTGCTCTGGGGTCTGGCCGGTATCGGCGGCCTGCTGGTGCTGGGCAGCGTGGTCGCCGCCGTCCTGACCATCGCCCGGCCGAAGCAGGACTACCGCGAGTTGCGCCAGCGGATGTCGAGCTGGTGGGTGATGATCGGCCTGCTGGCCGCCGCCCTGCTGCTGGGCTGGCAGGCGACGCTGGGGCTGTTCGCCGTGATCAGCTTCATCGCCCTGCGCGAATTCCTGTCCCTGGCCCCGACCCGGCGCGAGGACCGGCTGATCATCCTGGCCTGCTACCTCGCCATCCCGGTCAGCTACGCCTTCATCGCCGCCGACATCTACGGCATCTATCTGGTGATCATCCCGGTCTACGCCTTCCTGATCCTGCCCTGGCTGATGGCGGTGATCGGCCAGACCAGGGGGTACCTCTCCAGCGTCGCCCTGTTCCACTGGGGGCTGATGACCTGCGTCTACAACATCGGCTACGCGGCCTTCCTGATGCGCGCGCCGCCGTGGGAGGCGCCGGCCCACGCGGCGGGACTGGTGTTCTTCCTGCTGGTCGCCACCGAGTTCAACGACGTGGCCCAGTATGTCTGGGGCAAGCTGTTCGGCCGCAACAAGATCATTCCGAAGGTCAGCCCCAACAAGACCTGGGAGGGCTTCCTCGGCGGCTGGGCCTCGACGGCGGCGCTGATCTGGTTCGTCGGGCCGCTGTTCACCCCGCTGCACGGCCTGGGCCTGGCGACCGTGGCCGTGATCCTGCCGGTGGCCGGGTTCGCCGGCGACGTGACCATGAGCGCCATCAAGCGCGACATCGGGGTCAAGGACACCTCGCACCTGATCCCCGGCCACGGCGGCATCCTCGACCGCATCGACAGCCTGACCTTCACCGCGCCGATCTATTTCCACCTGCTGGCCTGGTTCGCCCTGGATAAATTCTGATGGTCTGGATCCGCTGGCTCCTGCTGCTGCTGATCGTCCGGCCGATCGCCCGGTTCCTCACCGGGGCGGACGTCACCGGCCGCGAGCACCTGCCGCTGAAGGGTCCGGCCATCGTGGCGGCCAACCACAACAGCCACATGGACACCCTGCTGTTGCTGTCGATCTTCCCCAGCCGGGCGGTGATGCGCGTGCGGCCGGCGGCGGCCTCGGACTACTTCCTGCGCGACCCGGTGATCGGCTGGTTCTCGCGCAACCTGGTCGGCATCGTGCCGATCGCCCGGGGCAAGGCTGGCAGCGGCGAGGACGTGCTGGCGCCGGCCCGCGAAGCCCTGGCCAGGGGCGACATCATCGTCGTCTTTCCGGAAGGCACCCGCGGCGACGCCTCCGACGAGATGGCGGCCCTCAAGAGCGGCGTCGCCCGCCTGGCCGAGGCCTTCCCGGATGCGCCGGTGACACCGGTGTGGATCCAGGGCGCCGGCCGGGTGCTGCCCAAGGGCGAAGCCATTCCCGTGCCGCTGAACTGCGCGGTGCTGATCGGCGAGCCGGTCCACTGGGAGGGCAAACGCGCGCAATTCATGGATCAACTGCGCGCGGCGCTGCTCAAGCTGAAGGCCGAGGCCCCGCCGCTGCGCTGGACCTAGGCGGCCCGGCGCGGCACACAGGGACGGGGACGCTGGGGAGACACGGCGATGTCGATGGACATGCTGGAAGACAAGGCCGGGGGCGTGAAGGACTACGGCCTCGAGCGGCTGATCATGCTGTCGGACGGCGTCTTCGCCATCGCAATCACCCTGCTGGCGATCGAGCTGCACCTGCCGGAGCATTGGGACAGGACCGCGGTCGGCCTGGTCAACGCCATGTGGCGGGAGTTCTTCGCCTACATCATTTCGTTCCTGGTCATCGCCGTCTACTGGGCCAGCCACCGCCGGACCTTCAGCCGCTTCCGGCGATCGGACGGCGGGCTGACGGCGATCAACTTCCTGATCCTGGGGCTGATCACCCTGCTGCCCTTCGGCAGCAAGCTGATCGCCGAGGGCGGGCCGACGGGCGAGCCCTATCTGCTGTATCTGGGCCTGATCACCGCCATCGGCGCCGCCAACGCCCTGCTCTGGGGCTGGGCGGCGTTCTTCACCAGCATCGTCGACCCGAGGATGCCGTTCGGGCTGCGGCTGGTCATCCTGCTGATCCTGCTGGTGGTGCCGACCGTGATGGGCGGCGCCGGGATGATGGCCCACGACCCGCGTAACTGGTGGATCATGCTGCTGGCCGCCGCTTTCTCGTTCGTGATCATCGGCATCCGCCGGCGGCTGGGCAGGAAGGCGGGCGAATAGCTTGCGCATTGTCTCTGGCGCCCATCGCGGCCGCACCCTCAAAACCCCGCCCGGAGACGCCACCCGCCCGACCAGCGACCGGGCGCGGCAGGCGGTGTTCAACATCCTCGAGCACGCGCCCTGGGCGGCCGAGCTGCGCGGCGCGCGGGTCATCGACCTGTTCGCTGGCTCCGGCGCCCTGGGATTCGAGGCGATCTCGCGCGGGGCGGCCTTCTGCCTGTTCGTCGAGACCGACGAGGCCGCACGGGGCGCGATCCGCGAGAACATCGACGCCCTGGGCCTGTTCGGCGCCACCCGCATCCACCGCCGCGACGCCACCGACCTGGGCCTCAAGCCCTCCAGCGCGGGCGACCAGTTCGACCTGGCCTTCCTCGACCCGCCCTACCGCAAGGGCCTGGGCGAGAAAGCGCTGGAGGGCCTGGCCAGCGGTGGCTGGCTGAAGCCCGGCGCCATCGTGATGGTCGAGCGGGCCTCGGACGAGCCGGATGTGTCGCCGGCCGGCTTCGAGACTCTCGACGCGAGGGACTACGGCGCCGCGCGGGTGCAGTTCCTGCGGTTCCTGTAGGGGACATGTACCGCAGGTACGTGTCCCCCAAACCCGCGGCTACTCGATTAGGGGACACGTACCCAAGCGGGTACATGTCCCCTCACCTCACCACCCCTTCATGGTCACCCGGTTGTCCAGCTGGCTGCGCAGGTTGACCAGCCCTTCCCGCGTGATGCGGTAGGGGCCGCCGCCCTTGCTGGCGATGAAGCGGCGCTTCTTCAGGGCCTTGAAGACCGCGAGGTCGCAGTCGCTCAGCAGCCAGCCGTCGCGGTTGTGGCATCGCGCGGCGACGAGGCCGCCGTGGTCGTCGCGCACGAGGGTGATCGCGCCGCCCTGGGCGAGCGCGTGCAGCGTGCGCTGCTGCGGTTTGGAAATGTTCACTGGAGTGTCCGTGTCGAGGCGTGAGGCGTCGCGCTTCGGCCAGGGGCCGGAGCGGGCGGATCAGCGGGCCGTCGACGGACCTGTTCCGGTCGTCAGGCCCGCGCCTCGATGGCAAGGGGTGACATGGTCGCCTCAAGTTGAACGGTGGCAGGGTAGCGGCGCGGGAACAACCATTCAAGCAAGGGGCAACTACCGTCTTCGGTACGTGTCCCCCAACCATGGTCCGGCAGAATTGACGGCCTCATGGATTGACTTGCGTCAATTGGAGGCGAACGATCCCCCTACTGAAGGTGTGGATTAACGCACCCCGCGAGGAAACGACCCGAGGAGGCCCCATGGCCAAGGCGACCAGCGTCCGCGTTCCCGATTACATTCCGGCCGAGCCCGACCTGCTGCACCCGGCGGTCAAGCAGATCCTGATGATCACCCTGGCGGCCGGCAGCATCCTGATGCTGGTGGGCTTCGTCGTGGCGACCTTCATCGCCCTGTTCTAGCAGTGGGGGACATGTACCGAAGGTACGTGTCCCCGCGCGTCACCGCCGCCCGAACAGCCGCTCGATGTCGGCCAGCTTCAGCTCCACATAGGTCGGCCGGCCATGGTTGCACTGGCCTGAGTGGGGCGTGGCCTCCATCTCGCGCAGCAGGGCGTTCATCTCGGCGGCGGTGAGGCGGCGGCCGGCGCGGACCGAACCGTGGCAGGCCATGGTCGAACAGACCTCCTCCAGCCGTTCCTTCAGGGCCAGGGCCTGGCCGTTCTCGGCCAGGTCGTCGGCGATGTCGCGCACCAGGCCGGCGGCGTCGGTATCGCCCAGCAGGGCCGGGGTCTCGCGCACCAGCACCGCGCCCGGGCCGAAGGCCTCGATGATCAGGCCGAGCGCCGCCAGCTCGTCGGCCCTGGCCAGAACCCGGTCGGCCTCGGCCGGATCGAGGTCGACCACCTCCGGCAGCAGCAGGGTCTGGCGGACCACGCCGCCGGCCTCCATCTCATGCTTCATGCGCTCGTAGACCAGCCGCTCATGGGCGGCGTGCTGGTCGACGATGACGATGCCGTCGCGGGTCTGGGCCACGACATAGGTCTCGTGCACCTGGGCCCGGGCCGCGCCGAGCGGGTAGTCCACCGGATCGATGACGGCGGCGGACTCGCCATAGCCTTCCAGCGGCGGCGCGGACCAGTCGCCCATGGGTTCGACTCGGGCGGTGGCCTCGGCCATGCCGGGCAAGCTGGGCGCCGGCGCGCGAGGCGTCCAGCCGCCCTGTTGCCAGGCCGAAAAGCCGGCGGGCGACGGTCCGGGCTGATAGCCCCCTCCCGGGTAGGATTGGGGCCGGAACCCGGCGAGGGCCGCCGAGGCCACCGTGGTCGAGGCCCGATGCCCCGCCCCGGCCAGCGCATGCCGCAGCGCGCCGATGATCAGGCCGCGCACCATGGCGGGATCGCGGAAGCGCACCTCGGCCTTGGCCGGGTGGACGTTGACGTCAACGAAGGTCGGGTCGAGCTCGATGTACAGGGCCGCCGTCGGATGACGGTCGCGGGCCAGGTAGTCGGCATAGGCCCCGCGCAGGGCGCCCTGCAGCAGGCGGTCGCGCACCGGCCGGCCGTTGACGAACAAATACTGGTGCGCGGCGTTGCCCCGCGAATAGGTCGGCAGGCCGGCGAAGCCGGTCAGGCAGATGCCCTCACGCTCGGAATCGATGGCCAGAGCGTTGTCCTGGAATTCGTGACCGAGCACGGCCGCGAGGCGGGCGAGGCGGCCGTCCGGCCCCGGATGCTCGGCGCTGAGCCGCAGGGCGCGGCGGCCGTCGAGGTCGAGGATGAAGGCCACGGCCTCATGGGCCATGGCCTGGCGCTTGAGTTCCTCGGCGATGGCCATCTGCTCGGCGCGGGCCGACTTCATGAACTTCAGTCGGGCGGGGGTGGCGTAGAACAGGTCGCGCACCTCGACCCGCGCCCCGTGGGCGCCGGCGAAGGCGGCCGGGCCGACGTCGCCGGTGGCGCCGCCCTCGACGAGGATGGCGTGGGCGTCCGACGCGCCGCGCGCCCGGCTGGAGATGCTCAGGCGCGCCACCGAACCGATCGACGGCAGGGCCTCGCCGCGGAAGCCGAGGGTGGAGATGCGCAGCAGGTCCCAGGTCCCGTCGGCGTCCGGCGACAGCTTGGAGGTAGCGTGCCGCTCGACCGCCAAGGCTAGCTCTTCCGGCGACAGACCGCTGCC
>JACRBD010000073.1 GCA_016234625.1 Caulobacterales bacterium
ATCTCGGCGGTGTAGCGACGCAGGTAGGGCTCCAGCGCGCAGCCCATCCGCAGCAGGCTCATCAGGGCGATGCGATCGGTGACATGGCCGCCTCGGCCGTCGCCAAAGCACACCTCCAGCAGGCGGGCGATCAGCTGGGCCCGCTCGAGATAGGCCCCCAGCATCAGGAACCGCCAGCCCTCGCCATGGCTCATGGTGGCGTCGGCGGCGCCCTTGAACTGGTGCAGATCGGCGATGATGTCGTGCAGATAGGCCGAGGAGCCGCTCTCGAAGGCCGCCGCCGCCCCGTCGCCGGTGACCCGCAGATAGAGCAGGTTCAGCCGCTCCCAGGTCTCGGTAGTGATCTGGTCGCGCACCTGGCGGGCGTTCTCGCGGGCCAGGGACAGGGAGATGACCACCGAGTTGGGGTCTTCCCGGTCGAACACCAGCGACTTGGCCGCCTCGAAGGTGCGGGCGGCCCGGGCCATGTCGGGGTCGCCCACCGCCGACAGGGCGATGTAGGCGGTCTGGGCCGCGGCGTCGGACCGATCGAGCGTGGCGTTGAGCATCACGTCGGCTAGACGCGAGAAATGCTCGGCCCGCTCCAGATAGCGGCCGATCCAGTAGAGGCTGTCCGCCACCCGCGCGAGCATCATGGCTGGGGCTCCTGCACGTCATCGTCGGCGAGGATCCAGGTGTCCTTCGATCCTCCGCCCTGGCTGGAATTGACCACCAGCGAACCGCGCCGCAGGGCCACCCGGGTCAGGGCGCCTGGCGTCACGACGATCTTCTCGCCGGAAAGGATGAACGGCCGCAGGTCCACATGGCGCGGCTCGATCCGGCCGTCGATCAGGCAGGGGGCGGTCGATAGCTGAATGGTCGGCTGGGCGATGTAGTTGGCCGG
Source organism: Caulobacterales bacterium (assembly GCA_016234625.1). GTDB lineage: Bacteria > Pseudomonadota > Alphaproteobacteria > Caulobacterales > Caulobacteraceae > Caulobacter. The sequence continues at coordinate 884 of JACRBD010000073.1, forward strand.
ATCGGCCTTCAGGGCCTCGGCGAAGGCCTCGCGCTCCTTGCGGCTGGCATGGGGCCCGACCAGCATGCCGTAGCCGCCGGAAGCGCCGACCGCCTTGACCACCAGCTTGTCCAGATTGCCCAGCACATGGGCCAGCTGCGCCGGTTCGCGGCAGAGGAAGGTCTCGATGTTGGGCAGGATGGCGTCCTCGCCCAGGTAATATTTGATGATGTCCGGAACATAGGCGTAGACGGCCTTGTCGTCGGCGACGCCGGTGCCCGGCGCGTTGCACATGACCACGTTGCCGGCGCGATAGGCGTTGAACAGCCCGGCCACGCCCAGCCCCGAGTCCCGCCGGAAGGTGAGGGGGTCGATGAAGTCGTCGTCGACCCGGCGGTAGATCACGTCCACCCGGCGCAGGCCCGTGGTGGTGCGCATGTAGACCATGTTCTCGTGCACCACGAGGTCGCGGCCCTCGACCAGCGGCGCGCCCATCAGTCGGGCGAGGTAGGCGTGCTCGTAGTATGCGCTGTTGTAGACCCCGGGGGTCAGAACCACGACCTGCGGATCGGGCCGCCAATCAGGGGCCATGCTCTTGAGCGTCGCCAGCAGCAGGTCGGGATAGCGCTCGACCGGCCGCACGTTGGCGGCGCGGAAGGTGCCGGGAAAGGTCCGCTTGGCCGCGTCGCGATTGGCCAGCATGTAGGAGACGCCCGACGGCACCCGAAGATTGTCTTCCAGTACTCCGAACTGCCCGTCCTGCCCCCGGATCAGGTCGCTGCCGCAGACGTTGGCGTAGGCCTTGTGCGGCACATAGAGGTGCTGCATCTCGCGGCGGTAGGAGGGCGCGCCCAGCACCAGTTCGCGCGGCACGACCCCGTCCATCAGGATCTTCTGCTCGCCGTAGATGTCGTCGAGAAACATGTTCAGCGCCCGCAGGCGCTGGATCAGGCCGGACTCGATGTGGTTCCACTCGGCGGCGGGGATGATCCTGGGCACCAGATCGGTTGGGATGATCCGCTCGGTGGTGGTCTCGGCGCCATAGACGGTGAAGGTGATGCCCTGCAGCAGGAACGACCGCTCCAGGGTCTTCTGGCGGTCGGCCAGGGCTTCGGGCGACAGCGTGGTCAGGCGGGTGTGCACCGCGCCGTAGTGGTCCCGCACCTCCCCGCCGGCGGCGTACATCTCGTCGAACGCCTGGCCGGGCAGATAGGCGGCTTCGGTCATCGGCATTCCCGGTGGCGGTTCGTCACTGGTCAGGCTTGCGAGGGTCAAGCGAGAATCCGTTTCTTTGTCGGCCTGAACGACCTCTTCACGGTTCATTCCTAACGCTCTTCCCATGACGCCGGGCGCGTTTCGGACTGAGTCGCCGTCCGAAGGCCCGACTGCCCGTCATTTGTGCAACTTTCACAGCCCATGCAAAGGGCTGGATGGCGTGACAGCCGCACCGGCCGCGACTAAACGGGGTCGGGGGCGCAGACAGAGGAAGACAGTTTGGCGCCTGCGCGCATCGTCCTCGCCGCAACGGCTGCCGCCGCGCTCACCGCGCTGGCCGGCCAGGCGGCTGCCCAAACGCCCAAGGCGGCGGTGCAGGGCGTGGCCGACGCTGAACTGCGCGAGCAGATCGAACGCGCCGTCGGCGACTCCAGGTCCACGCCCGAAACCCGCTTCGAAGCCCGCCGTCGCGCCCGCGAGGCCGCCGAGGACGCCATCGCCGCCCTGCGCACCCAGGGCTACTACGGCTACGAGGTGCAGCCCGACGTCATCGACCGGGACGACGATGACAGTGGCGAGCCGCCCCAGGCGGTGCTGATCATCAAGACCGGGCCCCGCTTCCGTTTCGCCGGGGCGGGCATTGAGTGGGTCGGCGACGAACCGCTGCCCGAGGTCGGCATCGCCGCCGAACAGGCCATGGCGCTGCGCCGCGGCGCCGCCGGCAAGGCCACCGACGTGCTGGCCGCCGAGGGCCGGATCGTCGCCGCCATCCAGAAGCGCGGCTATGCCGACGCCGCGCCCGGAACCCGCCAGGTCATCGTCGACCACGCCGACGACACGGTCCGCCCGACCTTCCGCATCATCGCCGGGCCCCTGGTCCGGCTGGACGGCGTGACCCTTGATCCGGCGGGCCGCACCGATCCCGCCTGGGTCAAGGGACTGGCGCCGTGGAAGGAAGGCGACGTCTACGACCCGGAGGATGTCGCCGAGCTGGAGCGACGGCTGCTCGACACCGGCGTCTACGACTCGGTCGCGGTCTCGCTGCAGCCGGCCGACAAGGCCAATGACCAGGGCCACCGTCCGGTGCTGGTGGGCCTGGTGGACCGACCGCCGCGCACCCTCGAACTCAGCGCCGGCTACTCCACCAGCGAGGGCGCCGGCCTGGATGTGCGCCGCACCCGCTACAACCGCCTCGGGCGGGCGGACACGATCACCTACACCCTGCGGCTGGCCGAGCTGGAGCAACGGTTTGAGGCCAAGCTGGCCCTGCCGCACTGGCGCCGGCCGCAGCAGACCCTGACGGTGGTCACCGGCGTCTACAACGAACTGACCGACGCCTATGACGCGATGGGTGTCGTCGCCACGGGCGACATCACCCGGCGGTACGGCAAGACCTCCTTCATCACCGCCGGCGTGGCGCTGGACGCCAGTCAGAGCGCCGAGAAGACCAAGGTCAACAACACCACCGTCAGGGGCGCCGACCGGGACATCCTGACCGGCTCGCTGCTTGGGGCCTTCGCCCTCGACCGCTCGGACGATCCGCTGGACCCCGCCCGAGGCTGGCGCCTCGAAGCGCGCATCGAGCCGACCGCCGCCATCGGCGACCTGCGGGCGCTCTATTTCCGCGTCCAGGGCCAAGGCTCGGTCTATCTTTCGTTGGACGAGGACGCCAACACGGTGCTTGCCGGACGGGTCAAGCTGGGCTCGATCTTCGGCGCGACCGTCGATGACGTCGCCGCCGCCCGCCGGTTCTACGCCGGCGGCGGCGGATCGGTGCGCGGCTACGCCTGGCAGGCCATCGGCCCACGCCTGCCGGACAATACGCCCCAGGGCGGCCTGTCGGTATTTGAGGCCTCGTTCGAGGCGCGCCGCAAACTGACCAAACGCTGGGGCGTGGTGGCCTTTGTCGATGCCGGAGCCATCGGCGCCGACACCTATCCCCAGGGCGACGACTTCAGCGTCGGCGCCGGCGTCGGCGTGCGCTACGACTTGGGTTTCGGGCCGATCCGCGCCGACTTCGCCGTGCCGCTGGACAAGCGCGAGGGTGACCCCGAGTTTCAGATCTACATCAGCATCGGGCAGGCGTTTTGAGCGAAACCGAGCCTCAGCCGCAACCTCCCGTCCGCCGCCGGCGTCTGCCGACGACCGGGCCCGGCTGGGTCATGCTCGTGTCGCTGCTGGCGGTGCTGCTGGTTGGCGGCGTGGGCCTGGTCACCCGGTTCGGCGTCAATACCGCGCCGGGCCTGCTGTTCGTCGAGGCCCGGGCCAACGGCCTGAAGCTGGGACGCTATGGCAAGCTGAAGATCGAGGGCCTGCGTGGAGACCTGTGGCGCAACTTCACTGTCCGTCACCTGACCATCAGCGACGAGAAGGGCGTCTGGCTCGACGCCGACAATGTTGTGGTCAAATGGCGCTACCAGGAACTGTTCGTCCGTCGGTTCCACGCCGACGAGCTGGGGGCCGGGCGGGTCCGGGTGCTGCGCCGACCAACCCTGACGCCCAAGACGGTCTCGAGGGGCCTGCCGGTGTCGGTGAATATCGAGAAGGCGCGGCTGGTGGTCGAGACCTTGCCGGCCTTCAGCTACAGCCGGGGCCTGTTCGATGTGGTCGGCTCGCTCGACGTCATCCGCAAGGGACCGGCCCATGTCCGCCTGGGCGTCGCCAGCCGGCTGCATGCCGGCGACGTGGTCGGCCTGGCCATCGACACCGGCAAGGGCAAGCCGCTGGTGATCGTCGCCGACGCAAACGAGGCGAGGGGCGGCGCAATCGCCGGCTCCCTTGGCCTGCCGGCGGACCGTCCGTTCACCCTGAAGGTCCGCGCGGGCGGCCCCCCTGGCGCGGCGCGGTTTTCCCTGCTGGCCAGGTCCGGCAACAGCATTCCCGCCCAGGCCGTCGGCTCCTGGACCAAGGCCGGCGGCTCGGCCAGCGGGCGGATATCCCTGGCGGCCTCGACCCTGACCGCGAAGCTGGCGCGCCGGTTCGGCGACGAGGTGCGGTTCTCCGGCAAGGGCGCGCGGCTGAAGAGCGGCCTCTACGCCATCGACGGCCGAGCCGACGGCCAGACTCTGTCGGTGACCGTCAAGGGCGAGGCCGACGTGGCCAAACGCGCCGCCGGCCCGAGGGGATTGGCGGTCACCGCCTCCACCAACGCCCTCGACCGGCTGGCGGTCAGCTTCATCGACGGCTCGGCCCGTTCTCAGGGTCTGCTGACCGGAAGCAGCGCCGCCTGGACCTATTCGGGGGCTTTCTCCGCCAGCAATTTCAAGGCCTTCGGCTACAGCGTCGCGCGTGTTTCCGGACCGGTGAAGGTCGCCCGTCGCAAGGGCGAGCTGACCATCGAGTCGGCGCTGAAGGGCGAGGGCGGCGCCGGAAAGGGCTATGTCGCGGCCCTGCTGGGCGCCCGGCCGACCGCCGACGTTCTGTTCGCCCGCCTGGCCGACGGCCGGCAGCTGATCCGTCGAGTCCGGGCCAATGGCGCGGGCCTGAAGCTGGACGCCACAGGTGAGCGCACCCTGCTGGGTGGGCTGTCGTTCAAGGGCAAGGCCGAACTGGCCAACCTCGCCGCCGCCCGCATGGGTTCGAAAGGTCGGGCCAGCGGCGCCTGGACCGCGTCCCAGGGCGGCCTCGGCAAGCCCTGGACGGTCACCGTTGACGGCAAGGGCGCCGGCTTCGCCACCGGCTATGCCGAACTCGACCGGCTGCTGGGCGCCGCGCCGCGACTGAAGGGCAAGGCCGATTACCAGGCCGGCAAGTTCTCGCTGCAGAGCGCCCAGCTGGACGGGACCCTGGCATCGGCCAGGGGCGCGGGCGTCATCGGCCCGGCCGGGGCGCTCAAGCTGTCGCTTGACTGGAACGCGAAGGGGCCATTCCACGCCGGTCCGGTCGAGATCAGCGGCGAGGCCAGGGGGACCGGCGCCATCACCGGCACGGTCGGCGCGCCGCGCGCCGACCTGATCGCCGACTTCGCCACCGTCGAGCTGCCCCGCCTGACCCTCACCGGCGCCCATGCGGTGCTGAGCTTCCTGCGCGGGCCCGGCGGCACGGACGGGGCGGTGGCGATCACCGCCGGCAGCCAGTACGGCCCCGCGCGGGCCCAGACCAACTTCAGCCTCGCCGAGGGCGGGTTGAATCTGACGAACCTCGACGCCGACGCCGGCGGCGTGCGGGCG
>JACRBD010000072.1 GCA_016234625.1 Caulobacterales bacterium
GCCCTCGAGGCCGTCGAGGCCTGGTTCGCCGGCCTGGGCCTGCCGACGAAGTTCTATACCGTCGACTGGGCCACGCAACAGGTCTATCTGCCCGCTTTTCTGAGCGCGAGGTGTTTTTGGACCCATTCAGAGACCCTGGTGATGACCGGGCCGGTGGGTGGCGCCAACGCCGGGGTTACCGTGCTGACCGAGCCCGACGCCAGGTTCCAGGCGGTGATGTTCGAAGCCCTCTATCGCGACCAGGCCGACGCCGACGAGCGGCTGGCCACTCTGCGCCGCATTCCCCAGCCGATGTTTTTCGCCCGCATCGATGTCGATGGCGAACCGGCGGCCATCGGCGCCTGCGCGGTGGACAGCGGCTGGGGCGGGATCTCGGTGATGCGCACCTCGCCGAAGCATCGGCGGCAGGGCCTGGCAGGGCGGATCGTCTCGGCGTTGCTCGGCGCGGTGGAAAAGGCCGGCGCGACGCGCAGCTACCTGCAGGTCGAGGCCTACAACTTCAACGCCGTGGCCCTCTACGAGAAGTCCGGCTTCGGCGAGGTCTATCGCTACCGCTATTGGGGCCGGTAGACAGGCGCGCGTTGGGCGATCACCACCCCGACCAGGGTCAGGACGCCGCCGGCCATCTGCAATGGCGTCAGGCTTTCGTGGAACAGGATCCAGCCGGCCACGGCGGCGACCACCGGCTGGGCCAGCACCACCACCGAGGCGATCGAGGCGGGCAGGCGGCCCAGCGCCCAGGCGATCGAACCCTGTCCGGCCACATGCACCACCGCCAGTCCCACACAGGCCAGCCAGCCGGCGCCGGAGACGGGGATGATGTCCTCCCTCATGCCCAGGGCCGCGACCAGCAGGATCGGCGTCGAGACCAGGGTCGACCAGAACATCGCCCGCGACGCGCCCGCGCCCTGCCGCGCCTGGCGCATGGCGATGAAATAGAGGGCATACCAGACCGCCGTGGCCAGGGAGAGCAGGTCGCCGAGCAGCGGGGCGATGGCCTGGCTCTTGTCGGCGCCGGCCGCCATGGTCCAGGCCCCGGTGATGGCCAGGGCCAGGCCCGCCAGGAAGATCCGGCCGGGCCGTTCGCGGAAGGCGAACCAGGCCACGGCCGTGACCACCACCGGCGACAGGTTGGTCAGCACCGTGGCGTTGGCCACCGAGGTCAGCTTGACCCCGTAGTGCCAGAACGACAGGTCCATGGCGAAGAACAGCCCGGCCAGCAGCATGGCCTTCGACGGCAGGGTCTTCACGCCGCCGCTGTCGCGCAGGGCGAACAGCGCCAGGACCGGCAGGGCCAGCAGCAGCCGCCAGAAGCCGGCGGCGGCCGGGCCGGTCTCGGTCATCCGCACGAAGATCGGCGCGAAGCCGATGGCGCAGGCCCCGAACACCAGCGCCGCGAGGGCCGAAACCGGCGCCTTCACCGGCTGGGGCAGAGTCGCCTCCGTCACCAGTCGAAGCCCAGCTCGGCACGCAGCTGCTCGCCGGTCATCCCGGCGTCCCGCAGCGTGCCCAGCGTCTCGCCGCCCTTGCGCTTGGCGAACCGTTCGCCAGTCGCGGGGTCGATGATCAGGCGGTGGTGGCGGTAGGTCGGGGTCGGCAGGTCCAGCAGCGCCTGCAGCAGGCGCTGGATATGGCAGGCCTCGAACAGGTCGGCGCCCCGGACCACGTCCGTGACCGCCTGCAGGGCGTCATCGACCACGCAGGCCAGGTGATAGGCGACGCCGACGTCCTTGCGCGCCAGCACCACGTCGCCGGCCAGCTCCGGCCTGGCCTGGATGCGGCCGTGTTCGCCGCCGGGACCTTCGCCCTTCTCATCGAAGCGCAGCTTGTGGAAGCCGCGCAGGGCCTCATGGGCGGCATCCAGCGACAGCCGCCAGGCGAACGGCTTGCCCTCGTCGAGCCAGCGGTCCTCCTCGTTGGGATGGATCGGGCCGCCGCGGAAGACCTCCTCATGGCCGTGCGGCGCGCTAAGTGCGGCCTGGGCAAGGTCCTTGCGGGTGCGAAAGCAGCGATAGATCAGGCCCCGGGTGCGCAGGCTTTCCAGCGCGGCGTCATAATCGGCCAGGTGCTCGGACTGCCGGCGAACCGGCTGCTCCCAGGTCAGGCCCAGCCAGGCCAGGTCATCGAGGATCGCCGCCTCGTGCTCGGGCCGGCAGCGGGTGGCGTCGATGTCCTCGATGCGCAGCAGGAACCGGCCGCCCTGCTTCCGGGCGGCGGCGAAGCCCTTCACGGCCGAATAGGCGTGGCCGCGGTGCAGCCGGCCGGTCGGGGAGGGGGCGAAACGGGTGACGAAGGAGGCGCTCACCGGCCGTCTGTAGACCGGCGCGCGCCATTTCGCATCGTCAGTTGTTGGCCGGAGCCTCGGAAATGTCTTCCAGCACCGCGCCGGCCTTGCTGGCCGAGGCCTCCTGGGCCACGTCGCCCAGCGAGACGATGCCGGTCAGTCTGTCAGCGGCGTCGACAATCAGGATGCGCCGGACCTGCTTGTCGGTCATCTGGAAGAGGACGTCGGTGATCGGGGCGTCCTCGCGGCAGGTCTGGACGTCGGTGCTCATCACCTCGTCGACCCCGGTGTCGAAGCTGCGCCGTTCGCCAACCACGCGCAGGACGATGTCGCGGTCGGTGATGATCCCGAGGATGCGGCCATTCTCGACGATGGGGATGGAGCCGGCGTCGAGATGGGTCATCCGGCGGGCCACGTCGGTGACTGTGTCGGAGGGTTTGGCGACCTGCGGGTTGGCGGTCATCACGTCGGAAATCAGCATGGGGGCTACTTTCGGCGGCTGGGGTTCAGCAGGCCTAACGACCTGGAGGCGGCGCCGTTCCCCCTTCGGCTATCCAGGGCGAACCCAAAGCCATCCATATTTCGGCGTCATGGCCCGAATTGTTCGGGCCACCCAGGCACGTTGACGTTGGGGTTCGGTCCGCCTGACGTCGGCGACTTACCGTCACAGAACGTGTTCATGGGTGGCCCGAACAAGTCGGGCCATGACGGACCTGTTTGAACGGGTGTCAGTCAAGCGGCCAGAACGGCGAAGCGTTCTACGCGGGGCGACTCGGCTGGAACATGCCCAGATGGCCGAGCACGGCGCGCAGGAAGGCTTCCTCGCCGCCAAGGCCTTCCTTCAGCGGATCGAACTGCTTGAAGCCGCCCATCTCCGCCAGGCCGTGGGCGGCGCACCAGGCGGCGACCGTCGCCAGCTCGATATCGACCTCCTGCACGTCGGGTCCGGCCACCTTGCGGAAGGTCTCGCGGACCAGGCAGTAGGCGCTGTCCTCGTTGTCCTGCATGCCCTCGGGCAGCATGTCCTTGTCGCGCGAGCAGTCGTACATCACGCGATAGAGCGCGGGATGCTGTTGCGAGAACTGCACATAGGACACGCCGATCTCGGTCATCAGGGCGCCCAGACTGGCGGCCCGCGCCTTGGCCCCCGTCATCGATTCGCCGAGCATGTCCCAGCCCACATGGGCCACGGCGTCGAGCAGCTCGCCCTTGTCCTTGAAGTGATGATAGGGCGCGGCCGGGCTGACCCCGGCCTCGCGCGCAACCGCGCGGAGCGACAGGGCGCTGGGCCCCTCGTTCTCCAGAATACGGCGCGCCGCGTCCACAAGGGCGCGCCGCAGATCACCGTGGTGATAGGGCCGGATTTCGGCGGTTGCAGCTTCTCTCATGGCGCTCACGTTAAATCTCTATCCGAACGCTGTAAAGATCATCTTGACGTCGTTCAGATCGGTGTTATTTAAGCATCGTTCAGATCGAACAGCCCCCGCTCCCCCGGGGGTCAAATTGGGGGGCTCCAGATCAAAACGGGGCCCAAACTTAAGGACTGTGTGTCATGACCATCTCCAGGCTCATCAACTTCGAGCGCTTTTTCGACCGTTCGGCCGTCGTCTTCTTCCTGGTTCTCGGCGCCGCCTCGACCGGCGCGATCGTCCTGCTGGGCGGCTAACGGCCGGCCAGACCATTCGATCCCGTTTCGTCCCCCCGATCCCCCCGGGGCGGACGGCGGGACCGACCTGACAAGGGCCGCATCTCGCGGCCCTTTTTGTTTGGCCGCTTGTCGGAGGCGGCCATCTGGTGTCGTTATCGGCAACAGGCTGCACCGGCAGGGGTTCAGATGCGTCAGACCGCGACCAAGGCCCTCTATGCCGGCTCGTTCGACCCGGTGACGCGCGGACATCTGGACATCATCGGCAAGGCCCTGCGGACCTTTGACACGGTGCATGTGGCCGTCGGCTCAAACGTCCGGAAGGTGCGCACCTTCGACGTCGAGCAGAGCCAGCGGCTGATCACCCGATCGATCCGCGAGCACTGGCCCGAGCAGGCCGGGACGGACCGCTTGTTCGGCGGCGCGCTGGAGGTCGGCGAGTTCGTCAGCCAGAGCCTCATTTCCTACGCCCGCAAGATCGGCGCGACCCACATCGTGCGAGGCCTTCGCGAGGCCAGCGATTTCAACGACGAGTTCACCCTGCACGGGGTCGCCGGCCGCATCGACCCGTCGATCCTGGTGGTTCACTTCATCTGCGAAGCCCAGTTCCTCCATGTCTCGTCGAGCACCGCCCGGGAGCTTGCCGCCGTGGGCGAGCGGATCGACTGGCTGGTGATGCCGTGTGTGGAGGCGGCGTTCGCGAGGATGAGCGGAGTTCCTTGAGGGGATTGGCTCACTGTGAATTGTCCCTCAGGTGACATTACGGCTAAGCGCGAGGGTGTACCAAGCGCGAGATAGCTCCGGAGGACTCCATGCGCCGACTTCTCACCGCCCTGTCGGTCTCGTTGGCCCTGGCCGCTCCGGTTCTCGCCGCCGAGGCGCCCTCCGCCGCCACCATCAAGGCCCAGGCCGAGCTGAAGAAGACCCTGCCGTTCGAGGATCGCCAGGACTTCGACTTCGCCATGCGCGGTTATCTCGGCTCCCTGACCGATCCGGTCATCCGCCGCGCCGACGGCGGGGTCGCCTGGGACCTGACCGACTACGACTTTCTCGCCGGCGAGGCGCCCGACACCGTGAACCCCAGCCTGTGGCGCCAGGCGCAGCTGCTGTCGAAGAGCGGGCTGTTCCAGGTCAGCGAGACCATCTGGCAGGTTCGCGGCTTCGACGTCTCCAACATCACCTTCATCAAGGGCCAGACCGGCTGGATCGTCATCGATCCCCTGACCACGGCGGAGGTGGCGAAGGCGGCCTACGCCCTGGTGACCGAGAAGCTGGGCGCGCGGCCGATCGTGGCGGTGATCTACACCCACAGCCACACCGACCACTTCGGCGGGGTGAAGGGCGTTATCAGCCAGGCCGATGTCGATGCCGGCAAGGTCCAGGTCATCGCCCCCGACGGCTTCCTCGAGGAGGCGGTCAGCGAGAACGTCATCGCCGGCGTGGCCATGAGCCGGCGGGCGACCTACCAGTTCGGCACGGGTCTCGCGCCCGGCGTCGATGGCCAGGTCAGTTCCGGCATCGGCAAGGGGATTTCGAAGGGCACGATCACCCTGATCGCCCCCACCGCGAGCATCCACAAGACCGGCGAGACCCTCACGATAGACGGGGTGAAGATCGAGTTCCAGGTCACGCCCGGGACCGAGGCCCCGGCCGAGATGAACCTGTACTTCCCGGACCTGCGCATCCTGTGCATGGCCGAGAACGCCAACGCCACCATGCACAACGTGCTGACCCCCCGCGGAGCGCTGGTGCGCGACGCCAGGGCCTGGGCCGGCTACCTGACCGAATCCATCAGACTCTATGGCGGCCGCACGGACGTGATGTTCACCAGCCACGGCTGGCCGCGCTTCGGCGGCGAGGTGGTGCGCGGCTATCTGGCCGACCACCGCGACGCCTACAAATACCTGCACGACCAGACCGTGCGGATGATGAACCAGGGCTACGTCGGCGACGAGATCGCGGGCCGCATCGCCCTGCCGCCGGTGCTGGCCCGCCAGTGGTTCAACCGCGGCTACTACGGCACGATGAGCTTCAACAGCCGGGCGGTCTATCAGCGCTACATGGGCTGGTATGACGCCAACCCGGTGCACCTGGCGGTGCTGCCGCCGGCCGACGAGGCGGGCCGCTATGTCGAGGCCATGGGCGGCGCGGCCAAGGTCATGGCGCTGGCGAAGATGGCCCACGACAAGGGCGACGACCTCTGGGCGGCCATCCTGCTCAACAATGTCGTGCTCTCCCAGCCGGACAACGCCGAGGCGAAGGCGGCGCTGGCCGGAGTCTACGACCAGATGGGCTACCGGGCCGAGAGCTCCCTTTGGCGCAACATGTATATGACAGGCGCCGCCGAGCTGCGCGGCGGGGTCACGGCCGGGCCGTCGGCCGGGTCGAGCGACATGGTCGCCAACCTGCCCACGGCGATGATCTTCGACCTGATGGCCGTGCGGCTGGACCCGGCCAAGGCCCGTGACGCCGAGCTGCGCATCCTGTTCGTCTTCCCCGAGCGCAACGAGCGCTATCTGGTTCAGGTGCGGCACGGGGTGCTGATCGCCGAGCCGGCGGAGGCCGGCGTCAAGGCCGACGCCACCCTGACCCTGCCCAGAGCCCTGCTGCTGCAGTCGATGTTCACCGGCGCGCCGCTGGCGCCCAAGGTGATGTCGGGCGAGGCGAAGGTCGAGGGCAGCCCCTTCGCCCTGCAGAAGCTGGTCGGCTGGTTCGACAAGCCCGCCGGCGCCTTTCCGATCGTCACGCGACCGGAGTAGGCTGCGCCTCAGAAGGAGGAAAAACTACGCCATTGGCGTAATTTCCCTTCCCAAAGATACGCTATTGGCGTAGTTTCTCCGCCGTGGAGATCGTTCGCACCAAGACCTACGCGCGCAATCTGAAGCGCCTGACCAAGCTCGGCGCGACGGATGCGGACATCATCGCGATGGAAAACGAGATCGCCGCCAACCCGCGGGTCGGCGAGGCAATCAAAGGCTCCGGCGGGATGCGCAAGGCTCGGTTCGGCTTTGGCCAGGCGGGTAAGCGTGGTGGCGGCCGGACGATCTACTACGTCGTGACCGAGGACGAGGTTCTCTATCTGATTACGGCCTACGCCAAGGTGGACAAGGACGACCTCCACCCCAATGAGATCAAGCTGTTCAAGGGCTTGATCGAGGAGCTGATCGATGACCGATAAACGCACCGGGCTTGGCCTGGAGATCGAAGCGGGCCTCCGTGAGGCCATCGCTCATCGCAGGGGCAGGCTTGCTCTCGAGACCCGCCACGTCGTGGCCATGCCCGCCGCCCGTGTGAAGGAGATCCGCAAGTCCGTGGCGCGATCCACCCGGGAATTCGCACAGCGATTTGGCATACCCGCGCGGACCGTGGAGGGATGGGAGCAGGGGCGAAAACTGGGCGCTTCGGATAGGGTCCTTTTGACCGTGATCGCCGCCAACCCGGAGGCGGTCGAGCAGGCGCTTCAGCAAGAGCCGACGTAGGTCAGCGAGCATGATGCACCTCTACTACGCCCCCGGCTCCTGCTCGCTGGCCAGCCACATCGCCCTCGAAGAGGCGGGCGCGGACTACGAGACTGTGCGCATGGACCTTGGGGCCGGCGACCAGCGGCAGGCGGCGTACCTGGCCCTGAACCCGCTGGGCCGCGTGCCGGCGCTGGCCGTCGACGGCGCGGTGCTGACCGAGAACGCCGCCATCCTGGCCTTTATCGCCCAGCGATTTCCGCGGGCGGGCCTGGCGCCGATCGACGATCCGCTGGCCTTCGCCCGGGTGCAGGCGTTCAACGTCTTCCTCGCCAGCACGGTGCACCCTTACCACTCCCATGGCGTGCGGGGTTCCCGCTGGGCCGACGATCCAGCGGCCATCGAGGCCATGAAGGCGAAGATGCCGGCGAACGTGGCGAGCGGCTTTGAGCTGATCGAGAACGACTGGCTGGTCGGCCCCTGGGTGATGGGCGAGACCTACAGCATCTGCGACCCCTACCTGTTCGCCATCGCGCGCTGGCTGGAGGGCGACAGCGTCGATCCCGCGCGGTTCCCAAACGTCGAGGCGCACCGCAAGCGGATGGCAGAGCGACCCGCGGTCCGGAAAGTTCTTGCCGCCGAGGGGGCCGTCGAGCCGCTCTGGCGCAAGACTCTTGCGTGATTTGGGCGGATTCGGTATCCAGAGGACATGTCACGCGATCGCGCCGAACTGATGCTACTTGCGCTGGGGCTTAGCCGCCCCTGGGCGACCGTCTAGCCGCGCGCTGTCGCGGCCGGGCGCTCAGGGGCCAACCGCACCGCCTGACCCCGACATTCGCGACGAAAGCTGACTTCCATGACCGCCCCCGTATCCGCCGCCAAGCGCGACCGCGTCATCATCTTCGACACCACCATGCGCGATGGCGAGCAATCGCCCGGCGCCTCCATGAGCCACGACGAGAAGCTCGAACTGGCCAAGATCCTCGAGGAGATGGGGGTCGACGTCATCGAGGCCGGTTTCCCGATCGCCTCCAACGGCGACTTCGAGGCCGTCCGCGCCATCTCGCGGATCGTCACCGAGAGCACTGTCTGCGGCCTGGCCCGCGCCGCTGCCGTGGACATCGACCGCTGCGCCGAGGCGATCAAGCCGGCGAAGCAGGGCCGCATCCACACCTTCATCTCCACCAGCCCGCAGCACCGCGACTTCATCCTGAAGCTGTCGCAGGACGAGGTGCTGGAGGCGGTGGTCCAGTCGGTCACGAGAGCCCGCAACCTGTGCGGCGACGTGGAGTGGTCGGCCCAGGACGCCACCCGCACCGAGCCGGACTTCCTCTATCGCTGCGTCGAGGCGGCGATCAGCGCCGGGGCCCGGACGATCAATCTGCCGGACACGGTGGGCTACAGCTTCCCCGAGGAATACGCCCGGATGTTCCGCGACGTGATCGCCAACGTCCCCAATTCGGACAAGGCGATCTTCTCGGCCCACTGCCACAACGACCTGGGCCTGGCCGTGGCCAACTCCCTGGCCGCCGTGCAGGGCGGGGCGCGGCAGATCGAATGCGCCGTCAACGGCATCGGCGAGCGGGCCGGCAACGCGGCCCTGGAAGAGATCGTCATGGCCATGAAGGTCCGCGGCGAGACCATGGGCTTCGACAGCGACGTCGACCCGATCCACATCACCCGCGCCAGCCGCTACGTCTCGGCGATCACCGGCTTTCCGGTGCAGTTCAACAAGGCGATCGTCGGCAAGAACGCCTTCGCCCACGAGAGCGGCATCCACCAGGACGGCATGCTCAAGAACGCCGAGACCTACGAGATCATGAAGCCGGAGGACGTGGGGCAGGGCGCCACCAA
>JACRBD010000074.1 GCA_016234625.1 Caulobacterales bacterium
CCTCGGCGACAGCTTCCATGACGGCGCGGCGGAGGATCGTCTCGACCGCGCCGACGCCCTGCGGCTGGCGGCCCTGGCGGACGGACGGCGGCTGATCTGGGTGGTTGGCAACCACGACGCCGACGGCCCGCGCCGCCTGCCCGGCGAGATCATCGACGAAATGACCCTGGGCGCGCTGTTGTTGCGGCATGAGCCCCAGGCGGGGCTTCAGCCCGGCGAGGTGTCCGGCCACCTGCACCCGGCGGCGAAGGTCGCGGCGCGCGGCGGACGGGTGCGGCGGCGCTGCTTCGTCACCGATGGCGGCCGGGTCGTTCTGCCGGCCTTCGGGGCCTACGCCGGCGGGCTGAACGTGAAGGACGAGGCCTTCGCCGGGATGTTCGCGGCCCGACCTCTCGCGGCGACGCTCGGCCGGGACAAGGTGCACGCCATCGGCTGGGCGTCACTGGTGGGGGATTGACTCAAAAAGCCGCTCATCCCGGCGAATGCCGGGACCCAGATGACAGAGCTCGATTTCAGCCGGTTGGCCACGCTGCCCTTTGATCTGGTTCCCGGCATTCGCCGGGATGAGCGGGAAAACGATTACAGGCTCAGCGCCTGCTCGAGCGCGAACGCCAGGGCGATGGCGGCGCCGGCGGTGATCAGGGTGCGGTAGCGGGGCCGCCAGGCGGGACCCTCGATGTCGCGGACGTCCCACAGCCAGACCAGCAGGAAGGCCACCAGAAAACCGGACACCTCCCACACCGCATCGAACCGGTGGGCCAGGGCGCCGTACAACAGGCCGAACCCGGCCAACGGCGTCAGCATCGACAGCGACATGCTGGTCCAGCGCGGCGGGTGGTCGCTGCCCAGTTCCAGCCCCGCGCGGATGCCGCCCAGATAGGCCAGCATGGCGGTCGACCATGCGCCCATCGCCAGCAGGGCTACATCTCCGAACCGGTGCGGCCCGTAGCAGTAGACCGCCGAGGTCACGTAGAACGGCGCAAGGCTGATGACCCCAAGCGTCCAGGCCGACGCGGGAACCCGCGCGCTCGACTGCCTCATCCCCCTCAACTCCTGCGAAACGCCCGCGAGGCCGCCCAGCCCGCGCCCAGAGCAATGAGCGCCGAAACCAGACCATAGAGCCACGGGCGCCGATGTGCGAGCAGGTAAACAGCCCGCTCCAGGCCGACCTTCTCGACCTTCAGCGGCAGGGTGCGGTCGGAGATCATCCGGCCATCCTGAAACAGAAGCACCCGCGCCGTATACTGACCGATCGGCGCCGCCGCCGGCAGGTCGACCCGGGCGAGGAACAGGCCCTTGTCGACAAAGGTCACCCCGTCGGCGTCGGCGCTGTAGAGGCCGGCGGTCTGTTTCAGCCGCACCACGGCCCCGCGCCAGGCGTAGTAGTCCTCGCCCAGGGCGCTGACCACCATATCCCTGACGCCGTAGCGAGTCTCAACGCGACGCTCGGCCGGGGCGGCGATGGCCAGGTGATCGAGGCCCAGGCCCAGCTTCCGCAGTTGGCCGAAGCGGGCGATGTCCTGCAGCGGGCGGGTCGAGGCTGCGCGGTAGAACCCCGGCGCGCCCTCAAACACCACGGGGCGGCTGTTCAGCCAGATGCCGGCGACGCGCATCTTGCGGGCGATGCGCACCGTCTGGACCGGGCCCCTGACCACCACCACCACGTCGCTGGGCCGACCCGAGCGATCGAACACCGCGCCATAGAGGCTGATCCTGGCCCCCCTGAAGCCGGAGGTGACGCGCACGTCGGTCTCGGTGAGGGTCGCCGAGACAGCGGCCGGCGGCTGGGGCGGCGGGGCGGCGGCGAGAAGCATTAGCCCACCCCCGCCACGAGGACGAAAGGATCGTCCGGCTGGATGAACAGACCCAGGCCCATGCGCAGGCCGACCAGAAGGACGATCAGGGCCAGCAGGGCGCGCAACTCCTCGGCCCGGAACCGCGCCGAGGCCTTGGCCCCCAGCTGGGCGCCCAGCACCCCGCCGATCAGCAGCAGGGTGGCCAGCACGATATCGACGGTCTGGTTGCGGCCGGCCTGCAGCACGCTGGTCAGGCCCGCGGTGATGACGATCTGGAACAGGCTGGTGCCGACGACCACATTGGCCGGCATGCGCAGCAGATAAACCATCGCCGGCACGAGGATGAAGCCGCCGCCAACCCCCATGATGGCCGACAGGACGCCGACGAACAGACCCAGCAGGATCGGCGGAACCACGCTGATGTAGAGCCGCGACTTGGGAAAGCGCATCTTCCACGGCAGGGCGTAGAGCAGGATCGGCCGCCGGTCGCGCCGTGGCGGGGCGGCCTCGCCCCGGCGGCTGCGCAGGATGGCGCCGAGGGACTCCCACAGCATCAGGGCGCCGATGACCCCCAGGAACAGCAGGTAGGACACCGCCACCACCAGGTCCGCCTGGCCCAGCAGGCGCAGCAGGCGGAACGCCTCGACCCCGAGGATGGCCCCGACGACCCCGCCGGCCGCCAGCACCCCGCCCATCCGGAAGTCGACCATCCGCCGACGGCTGTAGGCGGTGACGCTGGAAAAGGACGAGGCGGCGACGTGGTTGGACAGGCTGGCCACGGCCACGGCCGGCGGAATGCCCATGAACACGAGCACCGGCGTCATCAGGAAGCCGCCGCCGATGCCGAACAGGCCGGAGATGAAGCCGACCGCCGCGCCCAACGCGATCAGCAGGGGCGCATTGACCGACATCTCGGCGATGGGGAGGTAGAGATCCATGGCGCGACTATGTCCCCCGCCCGCCCAGGCGAAACCGGAAATCCACGCCTCGCGCGGACCCGGACATCAGCGGGCGTAGATCGACAGCTTCGCGAGGGTCTGGGCGTCGAGATTGCCGGTCGGGGGAATGTTCTGGTCGCGCTGGAAGGCGGCGATGGCGCCCTTCAGGCCCTGCGACGGGACGCCGTCCTGCGGCCCGCGGTAGTAGCCGAGGGTCGACAGCGCCCGCTGGGCCGAGGTCACGTCGCTGGCGCCGCCGCCGACCGACGGCGCGGTCGCCGTCGCGCGCGCGGTCGGGGCCGGCCCTGC
>JACRBD010000077.1 GCA_016234625.1 Caulobacterales bacterium
ACGGTGCTCAACCTGTTCGCCGCCCGTGACAGCGGCGCGACCCCGCCGCCAGGGCTGACGTCCTGGGACGTGGCCTATCTGCAGAGCCTCTACACCACCGATTCCGCGGTCATTCGCGGCAGCCGGCAGGAGCGCCAGATCGTCAAGGGCATGGCCGAACGCCTCGGTGTCGCGCCGTCGGACACAGCGTCGGACGAGGCGGAGTAGCGCCGGGCGCAATCCGGGGGCCGCCCCGGACCCTAGGTCCCACTTGCATCCTTTTAACCTCCGCCCGATATCCAAGGCCGAGGCGATGGCGCGGCATGATTCGCGACGGGCCAGTGCATGGAAAAGGGCTGCCAATGAGCGATTACTACCGGACCACCTCGATGTCGGACCCTGTCCAGACGGCCATGAACCTCGTGCCCATGGTGGTCGAGCAGACCAGCCGCGGCGAGCGCGCGTTCGATATCTTCTCCCGCCTGCTCAAGGAGCGGATCATCTTCCTCACCGGCCCGGTCGAGGACGGCATGAGCGCCCTGATCTGCAGCCAGCTGCTCTTCCTGGAGTCCGAGAACCCCAAGAAAGAGATCAGCATGTACATCAACTCGCCGGGCGGGGTGGTGACCAGCGGTCTGGCGATCTACGACACCATGCAATACATCAAGAGCCCGGTGTCGACGGTCTGCATGGGCATGGCCGCCTCGATGGGCTCGTTGTTGCTATGCGCGGGCGCGGCCGGCCAGCGCATCGCCCTGCCCAACGCTCGCATCATGGTCCACCAGCCCTCCGGCGGTTTCCGCGGCCAGGCGTCCGACATCATGCGCCACGCCGAGGACATCCTGGCGACCAAGAAGCGGCTCAACGAGATCTATGTGAAGCACACCGGCCGAACCTACGAGGAGGTCGAAACCACCCTCGACCGCGACCACTTCATGAGCGCCGAGGACGCCAAGGCCTGGGGCATCGTCGACCACGTCTACGAAAGCCGCGAAGCCGCCGAGGCGGCGGCGAGCGAGAAGGCGTAGGGGTTTCAGTCCAGTCCTGAACGATCAAGGGTCTGGTTCACGCCGGACCCTTTTTCTATTCCGCTCATCCTCGCGACAGCGAGGACCCAGGCTTTTTCGGAGCTTCGGCTCACGGTTCAGGCAAAACATGGCTCAACCCGAAAGGTGAGCCGCTGTGTCAAAAACACCTGGGTCCTCGCTGTCGCGAGGATGAGCGGATTTAGTTGGAAAAGCTCTTGGAAGCGAGGGCGAGGAAACCCTCCCGCTCTTCCTCGGTCTCCACCCGGAACCGCTCAAAGTCCTGCCCAGCCAGCCGGACATCGGCGAACAGCCCGGCGGGGTCCTCGTGGAAATGCAGGAAGGCCTTGCCGCCGCGATAGAACACACCCCGGCTCTTCTCCTTCAGGCCGGGCAGGGCGCGCACCCGGGCGACCAGCGGTTCGAGCTGGTCGAGGGCGGAGGGACCGGCGTGTTTCATAGGGGACATGTACCGCAGGTGCGTGTCCCCGTCAGGCGCTGGCGGATATCGGGGACACGTACCGAAGACGGTACATGTCCCCTACGGACGTCCCTTGAACACCCGGTAGCCCTTTTCATCGGCGATCCGTAGCATCTCGCGGTCCCCGGCCGTGTCACCATAGGCGGCGGTCAGGCGGACGTCCTCGCCATAGGCCTCTTTCAGTCGCCGGACCTTTTCCGGGCCCCGGCAGTTGGGGCCGGCGAGGATGCCGATGGCCCGGTCGTCCTTGTCGAAGGCCAGGGCGCTGGCGATCAGCCGGTCGCAGCCGATGCCCCGGGCGAACGGCGCGACGACGAAGTCGGGCGAGGCGCTGACGATGATCGTCTTGGCCCCGCCGGCCCGCCAGCGGCGCCAGGTCATCAGGGCGTCGGGCCGGAACAGGCGCGGGGCGAAGGCCTCGGCGAAGGCGCGGGCCTCGGCCTCGAGAGTCTCGCGCTTCACGCCGCGCAGGAACTCGCGCACGGCCGCCGATTTGATGCGGCCCCGATTGCGGTGAAACAGGTAGCCGATGCTGGCCGGAATCAGCCGGAAACAGCCGAACGCCCAGCGCAGCGGCCCGGCGCGCCATTTCAGGAAGGCGGTGAAGCTATCCTCGACCGTCAGGGTGCCGTCGAAGTCGAAAGCCACCAGGGCCGGCGCTTCAAACGGGTCAGGCATGACCGGCCGCGAGGCTGAAAGCCCCTGCGCCAGTAGCGATCTGCGTCCCATACGTCCCTAACCCCGGCCTTCTTGAGCGCCGTTTCGATCACGATTCCGGGACATGTCACACGGGTATGCCGCTTTCGAAGCAGCGGCCAATCAGCGCGAGGTCCGGCATCGCTTGTCCCACAGCGGGGCAATTCCCATCTGTGCGGTCAAGAAACACGCAATCGCCGTGCCGGATGCGGACCGTTTCGACGCCCCTGTGGCGTCTGGACGCTTGTCCCGGCTGTCCGGATCGGGGATTGTCAAGGATTGGAAAACCCGCGGCGCGTATCCTGCATGTTCGAGGCAGGAAGAGCCTATAGAGGGGTGGCGGCCCTGGACTGAGGTCCCGCGTCGTCCGAGCGTGAGAAGAGCAATGACAAAGGCCGCCAGCGGCGACTCGAAAAGCACTCTCTACTGTTCTTTCTGCGGAAAGAGCCAGCATGAGGTGCGCAAGCTCATTGCGGGTCCGACCGTGTTCATCTGCGATGAATGCGTAGAACTCTGCATGGATATCATTCGCGAAGAGCACAAGATCGCCTTCGTGAAGTCCAAGGACGGCGTTCCGACCCCGAAGGAAATCCGGGAGGTGCTCGACGATTACGTCATCGGCCAGAGCCACGCCAAGAAAGTCCTCTCCGTCGCCGTGCACAACCACTACAAGCGGTTGAACCACGCGCAGAAGAACAACGACGTCGAACTGTCCAAATCCAACATCATGCTGGTGGGCCCGACGGGCTCGGGCAAGACGCTGCTGGCCCAGACCCTGGCCCGAATCATCGACGTGCCGTTCACGATGGCCGACGCCACGACCCTGACCGAAGCCGGTTATGTGGGCGAGGACGTCGAGAATATCGTCCTGAAACTGCTCCAGGCGGCGGATTACAACGTCGAACGCGCCCAGCGCGGCATCGTCTACATCGACGAAATCGACAAGATCAGCCGCAAGTCGGACAACCCCTCGATCACCCGCGACGTGTCGGGCGAGGGCGTGCAGCAGGCGCTGCTGAAGATCATGGAAGGCACCGTCGCCTCCGTGCCGCCGCAGGGCGGGCGCAAGCATCCCCAGCAGGAATTCCTGCAGGTCGACACGACCAACATCCTGTTCATTGTCGGCGGCGCCTTCGCCGGCCTGGAGAAGATCATCTCCGGCCGCGGCCAGGGCACCTCGATCGGCTTCGGCGCCAAGGTCAGCGACCCTGACGAGCGCCGCACCGGCGAGATCCTGCGCCAGGTCGAGCCGGAGGACATGCTCCGCTTCGGCCTGATCCCGGAATTCATCGGCCGCCTGCCGGTCATCGCGACCCTGGAGGACCTCGACGAGGAAGCCCTGGTCAAGATCCTCACCGAGCCGAAGAACGCCCTGATCAAGCAGTACGCCCGACTGTTCGAGATGGAGAACGTCGGCCTGAAGTTCACCGACGACGCGTTGGCGGCGGTGGCCCGCAAGGCCATCCTGCGCCGCACCGGCGCGCGGGGCCTGCGCTCGATCATGGAAGGCATCCTGCTGGAGACCATGTTCGAACTGCCCAGCTACGAGGGCGTCGAGGAAGTGGTGGTCAACGCCGAGGTCGTCGAAGGCCGCGCCCAGCCGCTGGTCATCTACGCCGAGAAGAAGGCGGGCGGCGCGAGCGCGTAGGCCGCTCCACCGGTTTGAATAGGGAAAGGGCGCGGAGCGATCCGCGCCCTTTTTCGATCGGCCTTACCGCCCGGCCCAGCCTGGACGCGCGGGCCGGGCGGGGAGGGCGGCGAGCGCCAGCAACGCCCAGGCCATGGCCAGTTCGACGATCAGCTTACTGGTCTGGGCGACCACCAGAGACTGGCTGGTCACCCGGGCCGCGGCGTCGGGGTGGAGAATGCCGCCCACGCTGCCCAGGCCGCACATGTCCCAGGTCGCCAGGGCGAAGAAGAAGGCGCTGGCGATCCGCCACGGCCCCCGACTCGCGTCGCCGAACGCCTCGCCGGTCAGGGCGGCGCGACCGAAGACCGTGGCGATCATCAACAGGATGACCACGCCGAGTCCGGCGAACATGGCGGCATAGGGGCCGGGCAGGACGGGAATGGTCCACAGCCCTATCCAGACCAGCGCGCCGATCGCGAATCCTCGCCGGAAGGTCCGCGCCCGATCACCGGTCGCCTGGAGCGCCGCCCAGGCCATGCAGAAGGCGCCGAGATGGAAGGACAGCATCCAGAGAATGGTCCTGCTGGCCCCCCAGACCAGCGCCAGGTCCGGCCCGCTGTCGCCGGCGCTGGACGGCCCGTGCGCCAGAAAGCGGCGATAACCGGGCAGCACCAACCAGTTCCCCAGCGCCGCGTAGGCCAGCAGGATCAGGCCGGCGGCGAGCCAGGCGCATTTCGGACGCGCGCGAACCTGGGCTGCGAAGGTCATGTGTCGGCTTCCTCTCTGGCCCGAATGGCGCGCGCCGGGAGCAGCCCGGCCTCGACCTTGCCCAGCAGGCGGACGGCCGTCTGGCGCTCGTCCGGGGACAGCGGGGCCATCATGTCGGCCATGCGCCTGAAAATCACCGGCACCACCACCTCGATCAACGCCTCGCCCCTGGCGGTCAGGGTGATCGCTTTCCGACGGCGGTCGGCCCCCTCGGCGGCGTAGGCCACCAGGCCATCGCGCAAGAGTCCGTCGATCAGGCCGGTGACGGTCGCGCGGGTCACGCCCAGGCGGTCGGCGATCTCGGAGGGCGCCAGGGACGGGCGCTCGACGTCCAGGGCCATCAGCGCCGAATAGCGTCCGGGCGACAGGCCGTGGGCGTCGAAGGCTTGGCGGAAGGCGCCGAGCATGCGCTTGGCCACGCGCAGGAAGTCCTGCGCCGCCGCGAGCGCGGCAGGATCGATGTCTCCGAGGGCGGCGCTCCGCCGGCTGAGGACCGCCAGCGCCGGAGTGTCGCGCAAGGGGATGTCGCTGGTCATGGTTCGCGTTCGTTTTTCACAATGGTCAGTGAGCTAATGATATGGGACCAAATCATAGTGTCAACCTGAAGATGGTCGAGATGGCGCCGACTGGGGTAGGCTCGGGCATGGCGCTCAGCGGGGGACCTGCCCAGATGAACACGCGCGGACGATGGAGCGCGTTCGTCGCGCCCGGTCTGTTCGCGATTCTGTTGGGGGCCTCATCTCCCTCGCTCGCCGCCTCGAAGCCGGCCGATTGCGACGCCGCCGAGCGGGACAAGCCGACCCTCGACGTCCGGGTCCTGCCCAGCGCCCGGTTCGCGATGGTCACCGAGACCATCGGCTGGACGCGCGACGCCGCCGGACAGGAGTTCGACTTGACCCTCCGTCACGGCGAGGAGACGGCCGACCTGCGCGATGGCGTCCAGCTGCGCGTGCGTCTTGGCGGCTGCGAGACCTACACAAATTCCCACGTGTTTTCGGTTCCGGACGGCCCGCTGGCGCCCCCGGACGGCGCCGGCTGGCTCCTGAAAGCCGTTGACCTCCTGCGGGAAGTCGCTCACGCGAACCTGGACTGGATGGTCCCTTTGCCGGCATTGGCGTACATTCTGGCGACCCGTGGGCAGGACCCCGGCGCCGGCCGGGACCTCGAGGCCACGGGTCTCGACGGCGACCTTGAGGGCGATATCACCCGGCGGGTCGACATCACCCCGGAGGCCGGCAGGACCATCCTGACGGTCAGCTATTCGATCCACCTCTGATGCCCGCGTCCCCGCTGCAGCCCTTCGGCGAGGAGATCTGGATCGCGGACGGCCCCGTCGCGGACGTGGCCGGCTTTCACTATCCGACGCGGATGGCGGTGATCCGGCTGGCCGGTGGCGGGTTGTTTGTCTGGTCGCCGGTGGCGCTGACGGACGATTTGAAGGCGGCGGTCGAAGCCCTTGGCCCGGTGCGCTGGATCGTGGCCCCCAATTCGCTGCACGACCTGCACCTGGCCGCCTGGCGCGCCGCGTATCCCGATGCCGCGATGCCGGCCCCGCCCGGGCTGCGAAAGCGGCGGCCCGACATCGCCTTTGACGGCGACCTGGGCGACGCTCCGGTCCCCGATTGGTCGGGCGAGATCGACCATGTGCTGGTGCGCGGCAACCTGATCACCACCGAGGTGGTATTGTTCCACCGCCAGAGCCGCACGGCGATCTTCACAGATTTGATCCAGCACTTCAGCCCGACCTGGTTCGCCGGCTGGCGGGCGATCATCGCTCGGCTGGACCTGATGACCGAGCCCCAGCCGGAGGTTCCGCGCAAGTTCCGCAACGCCTTCGTAAACCAACGGGCCGCCCGCGAGGCCGTCAGGCGCATCCTCGCCTGGCCGGCCGAGGCGGTGCTGATGGCTCACGCCCCGCCGGTCGAGGCCCAGGGACAGGCGTTCATTCGCCGCACCTTCCGGTGGCTGGGGGTCTGATAGGCCTCTGCATCGAAAAACGACATCCTGCTCATCCGCATCGCGGGGCGCGCGGTGCAGGATGATCCTTCAAAAGGTTGGGAGGCCAGGCGATGACGGGCGACGGGATCAAGGGTGGTGGGTACCGCTGGCGGGTCATGCTCTGGGGCGGGGCCGGTCTGCTGCTGCTCGCGCCGCTGATCGCCATGCGGTTCACCAGCGAGGTGGTCTGGACGGGCTCGGACTTCGTGGCCTTCGGTGTGATGCTGGCGGTGCTCTGCGGCGGCGTCGAGCTGGCGGTCAGGCTGTCGCGCAACAACGGCTATCGCGTCGCGGCGGGGATCGCGCTGGTCGCCGGCTTTCTGATGGTCTGGATGAACCTCGCGGTCGGCATCATCGGCAACCAGGACAACCCGGCCAACCAGATGTTCTTCGGGGTGCTCGCGGTCGGTCTGCTCGGCGCCCTGATCGCCCGGTTCCGGGCCGCCGGCCTGGCCCGCGCGATGGTGGCGATGGCCATCGCCCAGGGTCTGGTCGCCGTGGTCGCCCAGATCGGCGGAGCCTTCATCTGGCCGCTG
>JACRBD010000075.1 GCA_016234625.1 Caulobacterales bacterium
CGCGTTTTCTATTCTGCGGAAGAAAAACCAATGAGTTAGGTCCCAATTGAAGACGAAACGAGCATCCTGATTATGAAAATATAGCTCGTCGGAAAACTTATAACGCAACCCCCGCTTCACTACGTTCCTCCAGCGAGATGTTGCTGAATTTATGAAGTGGAGTTGATCGGGAAACCGTATCAGCGAAACGCCACCGCCTGACAGCGCATTTAGAAGCTCCGAGAAGCGTAATTCAGTTTGTAGATATTCCTGCTCGAAGCCCTTTTCTCGCGCCTCCTGGTAGGAAAGAAACCGTGTCGAGTTGGTAACCTCATCCTCAGAAAGCCAATGGTCGAAAGCCGACACGGGCATTCCGATCAAGCCCCGCGCCTTTGCCTCATCTGGAAAGCTGTATTCGAACTCTTGAAAGGTCGTCATCGGCCTATGGTGGTGTCATCGGCGGACATCCGCAACCCACCCTTACTCGACACCCCGCCGTCGATCTCTTGCAGGCCAGCGTGCCGGTCTATCCAGCCTGGTCAAGGGCAGGCCCTGCGGGCCATCGCTCCGCGACGCGAAGCGCCCTTGAGCAGGCTGGATAGACCGGCGATCCTCTCGCCATGAGATCAGGGCCGGTTGTGGCCTAACCTTACCCCGTTTCCCCGGCGAAGGCCGGGGCCCAGATTTAGCTACGGTTCTGGCCGGCTATTCGGATCAAGGCGCCAATCTCAAGCATTGAGCCCTCCGAACTGGACCCCGGCCTTCGCCGGGGAAACGGGGTCAAGCGTAGGCAGGAGCGCGACGTCGGGTCCGCTCACCACCCAAAGCCGGAGTGGGGAGCGTCTGCTTTGCCAGCCATGCGCCAGCTCAGCTCCAATGCGTGCAACGACGTTGTCGCAACGACCTACTATGACCTGACCTAAGCCCGACAGGCCCTGAAAAACCGCGCCACGCCCGGCCGTTCCGACAGCGTGGCGTCGATCTTCACCGTCCGGCCGCGATCGATCAGCGACAGGTCGCCGGTGCGGGCGAACCCGGCCAGGGGCGCGGAGGCGGGGTGGGCGACGGCCTGGATCATCTGGCCCATGCCGGGCGAGGCGACGAGGTCGGCCTTGAGAGTCTGGCGGGCGTCGCCCGAGACCAGCGTCAGGCCGGCTTTCGGCGAGCCACCCATCAGGGAGACATCCACCCTTTGCGAGCCAGGCTCGCAGGTCATCATCAGCACGACGTTGTCGGAGGCGGGCGTGCCGTACGCCAGCTTGGGGCCTTCGCCCTCATTGTGCTGGAAGCTCCAGGCGAAACCGGAGGCGGTCGGCATGGCCACGCAGCTGCCGAGGCCGCCGCAGACCGCCAGGGCAATGATCGCGAGTGTCCGGGACATGAGACGCTCCTTCCCGAGGAAGGAACGCGTGGATGCCCCGCCGGTTCATCTTTGTGAACGCCGGCGGGGTCCGCATCGTCAGAACGGCGTGAAGCGCTCCACCACCGCCTGGCCGGCCGGAGTCCGCTGCACGCGGCTGATGTCGCCCCGGCCGCCGTAGGCGATGCGGGCCTCGGCGATCTGGATGTGGCGGATGGTGTTGGCGGCGGAAATGTCTTCCGGTCGCACGATGCCCGAGACGGTCAGGCGGCGCAGCTCGCCGTTGGTCATCACCTCCTGGGTGCCCTGGATGACCAGGTTGCCGTTGGGCAGCACGCCGGTGACCACGGCCGCGACAGTCAGGCTGATCTTCTCCGAGCGGGTGACCGCCCCGGCCCCGGCCTTGGTGCTGGTCGAGCCCGTCTCGATGGCCGCCGACGGATCGAAGCCGCCCGGCAGAATTTTCCCCAGCGAGCTTTCGAGGCCGAACAGGTGCGGGAAACCCATGGTCTGGTTGGCCGTCCGCGAGGTCTCGGTGTTGTTCTGGGTGCGGGCGGAATCGTCGATATCGATCTGCACCGTCAGGATGTCGCCGACCCGCGAGGCGCGCTGGTCGACAAAGAAGGCCCGGGCGCCCGCGCGCCACAGGGAATTGGCGCTGGCCGGCTGCGGTGTCATGCCCGGAGGGGCCAGGACCACCTGGTCCTGCGGCACCAGGGCCGAGGGATAGCCGATCGGGGCCAGTTGGGGGCCGGAGACGGCCTCCTTGACGGTTGAGCAGGCGGCGAGGGGAACGAAGGCGAGCACGGCGAGAGTGGCGATACGCATGAAACTGATCCTCTAGCGGGCGGCGTACTGGGACAGGCCGGCGGCCTTCAGCCGCTGCGCCTCGGGGCCGGTGACGGCCTGGCCGGGCGCGGTCGCGACCGCCTCGATGATTTTCTTCGAGGCGGGATTCTGGACGTTGAAGCTCTGGCCGACGGCGGCGGGGCCGAGGGCCTTGGCCTGCAGGGTCAGGCTGATGCCGCCGTCGGACCAGGTGACCTGGATCATGTCGCCGGGCTTGATCACCTGCTGGGCCATGACGTCGCGCTGGGAGACCACCGCGCCTTCGCGCAGGGGCCGCTTGGCGGCCATGCCGATGACCATGTCGGCGTCGCGCGGGGCGTCGGCGGGCGCGCCGGCGACCTTGGTCCAGGCCATGTCCTGCGGCTGGATGACCTCGCCCGTGCTCAGGCTGCGGGTCCAGGTCAGGACCTCGACGTTACCGCGCTGGGCAGGCGCCGAGGCAGACTCAACCGCGCCGCCGCGCACCACGATGCGGCGCAGGCCCTGGGGGTTGCTCCAGTCGAGGCCGGCGCGGCGGGCCAGGCCCTGCACGGCGGCGGCGTCGAGCACCACCGAGGGGCCGACGCGGTTGGCCACCAGCACGCCGGAGGCGCCGCCGGCGCCGTCGAACAGGTCGCCCAGGGTGACCTTGCCGTCGGCGTCGGCGACGTCGGCCTTCAGGCTGACCGTTCCGGCCAACGCCGGCGAGGCGGCCAGCGCCCCGCAGAGCAGGATCAGGAGGGCGCGGCGCATGTTACGACTTCACCGAATTGGCCGCCTGGAGCATCTCGTCGGCGGTGGTGATGACCTTGGAGTTCATCTCGTAGGCCCGCTGGGCCACGATCAGGGCGGTGATTTCGCTCACCGCGTCGACGTTCGAGGCTTCGGTATAGCCCTGCAGCAGCTGGCCGAAGCCGGTGGTGCCGGGCGCGCCGGTGACCGCCGGGCCCGAGGCGCCGCTTTCCATGTAGAGGTTGTCGCCCATGGCTTCGAGACCGGCCTCGTTGACGAAGGTGGCCAGTTCGATCTGGCCGGCGATTTCCGGCGCCGCCGTCCCGGCCTTGGTCACCTGGACCTGTCCGGACTTGGAGATGGTGACATCGACCGCGTCGGACGGGATCGTGATCGACGGCTGGATCTGGTAGCCGTCCTCGGTCACCAGCTGGCCCTGGTCGTTGAGCGACAGGTTGCCGGCCCGGGTGTAGGCGGTTTCGCCGGTGGGCATCAGCACCTGCAGGTAGCCGCGGCCCTGGATGGCCAGGTCGTAGTCGTTGCCGGTGCTGGTCATCACGCCCTGGCCGGTGATGCGGTAGACGCTGCCGGCCTTGACGCCGCCGCCGATCTGCACGCCGGTCGGGACCACCGTGCCCTGGTCCGACGACTGGGCGCCGGCCCGTTCGATCGACTGGTAGAGCAGGTCCTGGAACTCGGCCCGTTGGCGCTTGAAGCCGACGGTGTTCATGTTGGCGATGTTGTTCGAGATGACCTCGACGTTCAGCTGCTGGGCGGCCATGCCGGTGGCCGCGGTGCGAAGAGCCTGCATCAGGCGTTACTCCCTCAAGCGACCCGCCCCAGTCGCTCGATCGAGCGGCGGGACAGTTCGGCGGTATTTTCGATGGTCCGCGCCATGCTCTCGTAGGCGCGGCTGATTTCGATCAGGCGGGTGACCTGCAGGATCGAATTGACGTTGCTGCTCTCCAGCATGCCCTGACGCAGCTGCGCCGCCGTGCTCGGCTGGGGCTGCAGGTTGGAGGTGTTGCTGAACAGATTGTCGCCGGCCTTGGACAGGCCGGAGAGGTCGTCGAAGGCGACCACGGCGATCTTGCCGACCTTGGTGGTTCCCTGGCTGACCACGCCGTCGGCGGAGATGGTCAGCGGGCCCAGCGTCGGATCGATGACGATGTCGCCGCCCTCGCCCTGCACGGCGTCGCCGCCCTGGGTGGTCAGCTTGCCCTCGGGGCTGAGGGTGAACCGGCCGTCGCGGGTGTAGCGCTCGCCGGCGTCGGTCTGGACCTTGAAGAAGCCCTGGCCCTCGATGGCCAGGTCCAGCGGCCCGCCGGTCTGGCGCAGGGCGCCCTGGCCGAAGTCACGGGTCACGCCGTCGTCGATGACGAACTTCAGGCTGGCTGGGCCGTCGACCATGCTGGCCCCGGTGGAGGGGTCGGTCTTGACCATCGTGCCCTCAACCTTGAACCCGGTCGTATCGACGTTGGCGATGTTGTTGGCGACGATATCCAGCTCGCGGCGCAAGGTCATCTGGCGCGAAAGGGCGACGTACATCGCGTTGTCCATGACGGGTCTCCCTTGGCGAATTCGACGCAGCTCGCGACGTCTCCGGCCCTGCAACCTTCGGGCCAGTCCAAAAGTTCAATGATTTCAGCGAAGAGAATGGTTAACGGCCGGCGCCCGGCGGTTCTTGCCGGGCGTATTCGACCGGCCGTTAAAACCGATCCTTAACCAACGTGAACCCATGAAGGGAGGGCAAGTATTCCAAGGAGCCGCGCGCGTGGCCAAGCACAAGGACAAGGAAGCCGAAGCCCCCCCCGAAGGCGAGGGCGCGGCCGAAGGCGAGGACGGCGCGGCGCCGGGCAAGAAAAAGCTGCCGATGAAGATGCTGATCATCGCCGGCGCCGCCGCCGTGCTGGTGCTCGGCGGCGGCGGGGCGGGCGCCTTCATCTTCCTCAAACCCAAGCCGGAAGCGGCGGCGGGCGAACACGGCGAGCACGGCAAGCCGGCCAAGAAGCCGAAGAAGCCCAAGGGCGGAGACCACGGCGGCGGCGGAAAGCCCGAGGCCGGCGCGCCGACGGTCAAGGACGGTCCTGACGGCGTGGTGTTCTACACCCTGCCCGATATCGTGGTGAACATGCAGACGGCCGACGGAAAGCCGACCTTCCTGAAGCTGAAACTGACCTTCGAGCTGCCGGACGAAGAGGCGGTCGAGGTGCTCAACCCGAACATGCCCAGGCTCCAGGACATGTTCCAGACCTTCCTGCGCGAGCTGCGCCCGGAAGACCTGCAGGGCAGCCAGGGCAGCTACCAGCTGCGCATGGAAATTCTTCGCCGGGTGAACCTCGTGGTCGCTCCGACCAAGGTCAACGCCGTCCTGATCGAGGAGATGCTGATCAACTAGGCCTTTGCCTGGTTGGCGCGTAACGCATGGCTGAAGACACCGAAGATCAGGCCGCGATGGCCCAGTGGGCCCAGGAGAACGCGCCGGCGCCGGGCGCCGAGCCGCCGGCCGGCGGCGACTGGGACGCGGCCGGCGGGGTCGACGACGGCCTGGTCGGCTCGGAGCGGATCCTCAACCAGGACGAAATCGACAGCCTGCTGGGCTTCGACCTCAGCGACGACGACGCCGCCGAGCGCACCGGTATCCGGGCGATAATCAACTCGGCGCTGGTGTCCTACGAACGCCTGCCGATGCTCGAGATCGTCTTCGACCGGCTGGTCCGGCTGATGACCACCTCCCTGCGCAACTTCACCTCCGACAACGTCGAGGTCAGCCTCGACAACATTTCGTCGATCCGCTTCGGCGACTATCTCAATTCGATCCCGCTGCCGGCCATCCTGTCGGTGTTCCGGGCCGAGGAGCTGGACAACTACGGCCTGCTGACGGTCGACTCCAACCTGATCTATTCGATCGTCGACGTGCTGCTCGGCGGTCGCCGCGGCACGGCCGCCATGCGGATCGAGGGGCGGCCGTACACCACCATCGAGCGGGTGCTGGTGCAGAGGATGGTCGAGGTGGTGCTGGCCGACGCCAAGGCCGCCTTCGAGCCCCTGACCCCGGTCAACTTCGTGCTCGACCGGCTGGAGACCAACCCGCGCTTCGCCGCCATCGCCCGGCCGGCCAACGCCGCGATCCTGGTCAAGCTGCGCATCGATATGGAAGACCGCGGCGGCCGCATCGAGCTTTTGTTGCCCTACGCCACCCTCGAGCCCATCCGGAAGATGCTGTTGCAGCAGTTCATGGGCGAGAAGTTCGGCCGCGACAACATCTGGGAAGGCCACCTGGCCACCGAGCTGTGGACCACCCAGATGGAGGTTCGCGCCGTGCTCGACGAGCAGCAGGTCGGCCTCTCCAAGGTGCTCGACCTGAAGGTCGGCGACACCATCATGCTCAACGCCACGGCCGACAGCCTGATCGAGCTGCGCGCCGGAACCATTCCGCTGACCCGTGGCCGGATGGGGCGGCGCAACCACCATATCGCCGTTCGCTGCGAGGCGCCGCTGACCCCGTCCGCCAAACAGGCCGTGCAGAAGAGACTCACATGAGCGCCGTCGCCCTGATCATGAACCTGTTTCTATCGACCCTGCTGCTGGCGGCTCTTGCCTTCGGCTGGCGGCTGGAGCGGCGGCTCAAGACCCTCAAGGACAGCCACGACAGCTTCGCCAGGGCGGTCGCCGACCTCGACACCGCCGCGGCCCGGGCCGAGCAGGGTCTGGCCGACCTGCGCGCGGCCACCGACGAGGCCGCCGAGACCCTGTCTGACCGCATCGAGACGGCCCGGGCGCTTTCGGTCCGGCTCGAGCGCGGCGTTTCCGCTTCCTCAACCCCGATGGCGCAGACTGACGCGCGTCCGAACGAGATCGTCCGCGAGCGGGCTGAGTTCGTTCGGGCCGAACCCGCCGTCACGCCCAGGTCCCGCGCCAGGGTGGACGACGATCTGTTTGAGCCGGCCACGGATGCGGGCCGGCTGCGTGCGATTTCAGGAGGCCGTCGATGAAGAACATGCCCCGCATCCTGCCCCTGGCGGGCATCGCCGTGGTCGGCGTCCTGGCGGTCAACCTGATGTCCGGAGCGAAGACCATTCCGGAGATGTTCACCGGCGCCCGCGCGTTCGCCGAGGAGCTGGCCGGCGGCAAGCCTGGCTCAACCAGCCCCGCCGAGCCGGTCGCACCCGCGGCCAAGCCCGCCGCGGCCGTCTGCGCGCCCACCGCCGCCGAACTGGCCCGCGAAGCCAACCTCTCGCCGGCGGAACTGCAGTACCTGCAGAGCCTCGGCATTCGCCGGGGCGAGCTGGACAGGCGCGAGGACGACGTCGATCTGCAGCTGCAACTGCTGGCCGCCGCCGAGGCCAAGCTGGACGCCCGGGTCAAGGCGCTAAGCGGCCTGAAGGGCGACATCCAGGGCCTGCTGGGCCAGGCCGACGCCCAGCAGCAGGCCGAAACAACCCGCATGGTCGCGGTGTTCTCCGCCATGAAGCCCAAGGACGCCGCCGCCCGCATGGCGATTCTGGACGACTCCGTGCGCCTGCCGATCGCCGCGAAGATGAAGGAGCGGGCCCTGGCCGCCATCCTCGCGCAGATGGCGCCCGCCGAAGCCAAGAAGATGACCGAGAGCCTCGCCAAGCGGTTCGAGGCCAGCACCAGCCTGGCCGCCGCCCGCACCGCGTTCGCGCCGCCGCCTAGGCAGACCGCCGCGGCGACTCCGCCGGCCGCCACGCCCGCCGCCGCCGCCGCCAAG
>JACRBD010000076.1 GCA_016234625.1 Caulobacterales bacterium
CCTCTCCCGTGAGGGAGAGGGGGACCATGCGGAGCATGGTGGAGAGGGATGCGCCGCCGGCTGAAGGTTGAGCGCGACCGAGCCGGAAATCCCTGCCGATGAGCCGGAAATCCCTGCCGACGCCCGCGTCTCCCTCTCCACCACCCTCCGGGCGGTCCCCCTCTCCCTCACGGGAGAGGAGTGGCGCGTTCGCCGGAGCAAGACTGCTCATCAAGACATCATGACGAAGTCCGCCACGAAGGCTCAGAGCGCCTTCAACACCGCGTCGCCCATCTGCGCCGTCGACAGTCCTCCGCCGATGTCCCTCGTCCGGGCGCCGGCGGCCAGGGCGGCCTCGACCGCCGCGAACAGCCGGTCGGCTTCCGCCGGCCGCCCCAGCGACCAGCGCAGGGCCATCTCGAACGACAGGATCGCCGCCAGCGGATTGGCCACGCCCTGGCCGGCGATATCCGGCGCCGAACCGTGGATCGGCTCATACAGGCCCGGCTTGCCGGCCGCGCCGAGGGCGGCGGAGGGCAACATGCCCAGGGAGCCGGTCAGCTGCGCCGCCGCGTCCGACAGCACGTCGCCGAACAGGTTGTCGGTCAGCAGCACGTCGAACTGGGTCGGCTGGCGGACCAGCTGCATGGCGGCGTTGTCGGCCAGCATGTGCTCAAGCTGGACGTCGGCGTAGTCGCGCCGGTGCAGGCCGGTCACGACCTCGCGCCAGAGCAGGCCGCTCTCCATGACGTTCGACTTCTCGAGCGAATGGACCTTGTTGCGGCGGCCGCGGGCCAGTTCGAAGGCCACCCGGCTGACCCGCTCGATCTCGCTGGTCGTGTAGACCTGGGTGTCGAACCCGCGCCGCTGGCCGTCGGCCAGGGTCTCGATCCCGCGTGGCTGCCCGAAATAGACCCCGCCCGTCAGTTCACGGACGAACAGGATATCGAGCCCGGCAACCAGCTCCCGCTTCAGGCTCGAGGCGTCGGCCAGGGCGTCGAAGCAGAGGGCGGGGCGCAGGTTGGCGAACACGTCCATGGCTTTGCGCAGGCCGAGCAGGCCCATCTCCGGCCGCTTGCTCCGCTCCACGCCGGCCCACTTCGGACCGCCCACCGCGCCCATCAGCACCGCGTCGCTGGCCAGGGCCGTGGCGATGGCCTCCTCGGTGATCGGGGCGCCGTGGCGGTCGTAGCTGACGCCGCCGAAGTCGCGTTCGTCGAGGGTCAGGTCGGGGGTGATGGCGGCCGCCACGCGGCGCACCTCACCGATCACTTCAGGGCCGATCCCGTCGCCGGGCAGCAGGAGCAGGGTCTGGGACATGGGAACTCAGATCGGTTCGGGCTCGCCTGCCTCGTAGAGAGACAGGTTGCGGTCGCTGATGTTCAGCGCGGGGAAAGTGGCGCGCCAGACGGCCATGTGCGCGGTAAGGAAATGAGCCTTCAGCGCCTTGCGGTCGCGCCAGACCTCGGTCACCCGGACCAGGCCGGGAACCAGAAGATCCTCGGAATAGGCGTATTCGAGGCAACCGTCCTCGGCCCGGCTGGCGGCGACCATGGCCGCCATGGCCGGGCGGGCTCTGGTGATGTTTTCCGGCGGCAGCCGGACCGTGCCGATGACCAGGATCATGCCCGCTCCAGCCAGGGTCGGCTCAGCGCCGCCTTCGATTCAAACACGTCGATCGAGACGCCGTGCTGCAGGGTCTCGCCGATGGCGTCCAGGCCCTTGAGCAGCTTGTGCTTGCGGTCCTTGTCGATCTCGAAGGCGAATTTGGCGCCGGACGGTGCGGTGACGGTCTGGGTCTCCAGATCCACCGTGAACAGGTGGTTGCCGCCCTTGGCCTCCTCCATCAGCGCCTGCACCTCCTCGGGTTTCAGCTCGACGGTCAGCAGGCCGTTGTTGAGGCAGTTGCCGCGGAAGATGTCGGCGAAGCTGGTGGAGATAACGCACTGGATGCCGAAGTCCTGCAGCGCCCAGGGGGCGTGCTCCCGCGAGCTGCCGCAGCCAAAGTTGTCGCCGGCGATGAGGATCTGGGCGCCCTTGTAGGCCGGGTCGTTGAGCACGAAGCCGCTCTTCTCGCGGCCCTGTTCGTCGAAGCGGAAGTCGTAGAACAGCCCCTTGGCCAGCCCCTCGCGGTCGACCGTCTTGAGGAACTGCTTGGGGATGATCTGGTCGGTATCGACATTGGCCAGGCCCAGCGGCGCGGCCCGGGCGTCGAGGCGGGTGAAGGGTTTCATGCTTGCGGTCCGATGACGAGGGTCGGCACGCCGCCGGGGGCGTCCTTGACGGTGAAGACGGCGGTGCCCGGCTTGCGGCCGGTGCGGACCTCCGAGACCGCAGCGCCGGCGGCGGTCAGGCGGGCGTGGGCGGCGGCGAGATCGGCGACCCGCCAGGACAGGCCCCAGA
Source organism: Caulobacterales bacterium (assembly GCA_016234625.1). Lineage (GTDB taxonomy): Bacteria > Pseudomonadota > Alphaproteobacteria > Caulobacterales > Caulobacteraceae > Caulobacter. The sequence goes on from JACRBD010000076.1 coordinate 2,383, forward strand.
GGGAGTCAGGGCCGTCGGAAACGCCGGCGTTTCGGTCATGCGCCACCTCGACGACCAGGTCGCCGCAGCGGAAGAACATCAGCCGCGTGCCCCAGTCGGGATTGGAACGGTCCAGCTTCATGTCCAGCCCCAGCCGCGCGCCGTAGAGGGCGGCGGCGCGTTCGGGCTCGGGGGTGTTGACCACCACATGGTCGAGGCCGGTGATGGTGGCCTCGACCGCCTCGGCCTCCGGCCAAGGTATCGCGTCCGGCCTGTTCTCGACGAGGAACAGGCTGGCGCCGTGGGTCGACTTCGAGCGCAGGCCGGCGGTCACCCATTCCCGCGTGGCGCCGGTCTCGGGGTTGGTCGAGACCTCGTCGCGGGCGTAGGCGGGAATCCCCACCCGTTCGAGCCGGTGCTGGGCCTTGCCCAGATCCGAAACCGAAAAGCCAATCCCCCAGATGCCTTCGCCCGCCTCGTCGAGCCGTCCACGGATTGTGTCGCCGACCGGGCCCTCGCCGGTCGGGGCGCTGACGTCCAGCGCCATGGTGCCCAGCTGGAACCAGACGTGGCTGGCCCCGTGCATGGTCCCGCGCCAGTTGGGTGTGCGGCCCAGCAGCCGGCGGTAGCCGGCCTCGGCGGCGTCGAGATCGCTGACCACCAGGGCGATATGATCGAGGCCGTTGATCATGCGGGCATCAACCTCAGGCCGTCATAGGCGGCGAACTGCCGATCACCACTCACCATGGTCAGGTTCTCTTCGAGGGCTTGCGCGATCAGGAGCCGGTCGAAGGGATCGCGATGATGGAGCGGGAGTCGACGAACCCGAAAAGCGTGGGGAAGGCGCACTTCAAGCGATGTTGCCGCCAGTTGCACAAGCACGTCTTCAAAGGCCGCGGAAAAATCCTGGTCGAAGGCGACCGGTAACGGCAACTTCCCCAATGTATGCTTCACCGCAATCTCAAAGGCGCTGACGACACTGACCCGGCGCTCGTTATTCGGGTCGGCGAGCGCGTTTCGAGCCCGGGCCGTCAAACTGACCGAGTCAAAGATGGCGGCCAGCACGACGTCCGTATCCAACAGGTAGATGCTCACGCGACCGGCTCAACATCGCCATAGAAGAGAGCCTCGATCTCGGGATCGGGGTCGTTGAAGTTCTTCGGCAAATGGTAGCCCTCGGCATCGTAGATGCCGATTTGCGGAACCCTGCGCGGCTGGGCGGGCGCCCGTTCGAGCGAGACGATCACCGCCCGGGGCTTGCCGTTCTTGGCGATGACCACGTCCTCGCCCGCCGCGGCGGCGTCCACCAGCGCGGAGAGATTGGTCTTGGCCTCGTACAGATTGACCTGCTTCATGGCTCCATTGTCCGCCCCTTGACCAAGTTGGTCAAGTTACAGGAAGTCCCTCACATCAACGATATGACCCGCGATCGCCGCCGCCGCCGCCATGGCCGGGCTCATCAGGTGGGTGCGGCCGCCGCGGCCCTGGCGGCCCTCGAAGTTGCGGTTGCTGGTCGAGGCGCAGCGCTCGCCTGGCGCCAGGCGGTCGGGGTTCATGCCCAGGCACATCGAGCAGCCCGGCTCGCGCCAGTCGAAGCCGACGGCCTTGAAGATGGCGTCCAGCCCCTCGGCCTCGGCCTGTTCCTTGACCAGGCCCGAGCCCGGCACGACCATCGCCCTGACATGGTCGGCGACCAGCCGGCCCTCGAGGAACGCCTGCAGCGCCACGGCGGCGGCGGCGCGCAGGTCTTCGATGCGGCTGTTGGTGCAGCTGCCGATGAACACCCGGTCGATACGGGCCTCGGTAATCGGCTGGCCGGCGGTCAGGCCCATATAGTCCAGCGCCCGCTCGACGGCGGCCTTCTTGTCGGGCGTGTCGTAGGCATCCGGCGAGGGCACATGGCCGGTGATCGGCAACACGTCCTCGGGGCTGGTGCCCCAGGTCACGGTCGGGGCGATCGACGGTCCGTCCAGCACCACCTCCCGGTCGAAATGGGCGTCCGGATCGGTGAACAGGGTCTTCCAATAGCCGACCGCCATGTCCCAGGCCGCGCCCTTCGGTGAGGACGGCCGGCCCATCAGATAGGCGAAGGTCTTCTCGTCCGGGGCCACCAGCCCGGCGCGGGCGCCGCCCTCGATGGTCAGGTTGCAGAGGGTCATGCGGCCCTCCATGGACAGGTCGCGCACCGCCTCGCCGGCGAACTCGATGACCTGGCCGGTGCCGCCGGCCGTGCCGATGACGCCGATGATGGCCAGGGCCATGTCCTTGGCGGTGACGCCGGCGCTGAGCTTGCCGTTGACCGTCACCCGCATGTTCCGCGACTTCTTCTGGCGCAGGGTCTGGCTGGCCAGGACGTGTTCGACCTCGCTGGTGCCGATGCCCTGGGCCAGGGCCCCGAAGGCGCCATGGGTCGAGGTGTGGCTGTCGCCGCAGACGATGGTCATGCCCGGCTGGGTGCGGCCCTGCTCGGGCCCGACCACATGGACGATGCCGTTGCGGATGTCGCCCATGGGGAAGAATTCGATGCCGTTGTCGGCGACGTTGCGGGCCAGGGTCTGCAGCTGCAGCCGGGCCTCCTCGTCGGCCACGGCGCCCACGCCCAGGGCCTGGCCCTCGGTGGGCACATTGTGGTCGGCCACGGCCAGGGTGCGGTCGGGCCGGCGCACCTTGCGGCCCTCGGCGCGCAGGCCGGCGAAGGCCTGCGGCGTGGTCACCTCATGGATCAGGTGCAGGTCGATGTAGAGGATCGCCTCCCCGGCGTCCTCGGCCACCAGGTGAGCGTCCCAGATCTTGTCGTAGAGCGTCTTTGCGGCCATGGGCGGCATGTAGGGGCTCTCATGCCCCTTCGTCCAGTCCGGCGGCCGACCGCCGGGCATGATCTTGCTATCCCGCCTCCCCGCTCGTCATCCTCGGGCTTGTCCCGAGGACCCCTCGTTCCGCCGCAGGCGCGTCCTTCGACACGCAGCCTGCGGCTGCTGCTCAGGATGACGGGCATTTGTATTCGTCATCCTGAGCAGCGCTCGAAGAGCGCGTGTCGAAGGACGCACGTTCGGAACACGTTGAGAGGGGTCCTGGGCACAAGGCCCAGGATGACGGGCTGGATCGGTTTGATAGGGGCGTCCGGCCGGCCAAGGACCACCGTGACAGCCGCATCATTTCATGCGGTGCTGCCGCCCGTCGTCGTGAGGGAGTCGCCGCCGTGAGACGCAGAACCTTTGTCAGCGCCCTGGCGCTCGCCCTGCCGGGCTCGGCCATCGCCGCCTCGACCGTCTTCGCGGCGGACGGCGCCCAGGACGCGGCCCTGACCGCCTTCCTCGACGCGGCCTTTGACGAGGCCACGGCCCTCAGCCCGCAGTCGATGACCGGCCTGGGGATCAAGACCGACTACGACAGGCTCGACGACTACACCGACGCCGCCACCCAGAAGCGGCTGGCCATGGCCGAACGGCAGCTGGCCCAATTGAAGGCCCGCTTCCGCCTCGCCGACCTCAGCCCACCGGGCCAGCTGTCCTACAGGCAGTTCGAGCGGCAGGTGGAGCAGCAGCGGGAGAACTACCGCTGGCGGCTGCACGGCTACATCGCCAGCGTCAACGGCAGCCCGGCCGGGTCGATCCCGGTGTTCCTGATCAACCAGCACCGGGTGGACAGCGTGGAGGACGCCCGCGCCTACATCGCCCGGCTGGTCGAGGTGGAGCGGGTCATGGGCGAAGTCAGCGAGGCCCTGCTCGCGAGGCACAACGCTGGTATCCGCGCGCCGCAATTTACCTTCGCTCCGGTCGACACCGACACCCGCAAGGTAATCTCCGGCGCGCCGTTCGACGATGGCCCCGACAGCGCGCTATGGGCCGATTTCAAGTCCAAGGTCGAAAAGCTCACCGCTTCCGAGACCGAAAAGGCCGCGCTGCTAAAGCAAGCCAGGGTCGCGCTGACTTGGCAGTTCCGCGGAGGCTATGAGCAATTTCTTGCCACTCAGAAGCTCATCGGCGCCGAGGCGACCCGCAACAATGGCGCCTGGGCGCTGCCGGACGGCGGCGCCTACTACGCCAACCGGCTGAAGGTGCAGACCACCACCAGCCTGACCGCCGACGAGATCCACCAGATCGGCCTGGACGAGCTGGCCCGCATCCAGGGCGAGATGCGCCAGATCATGGCCGCCGTCGGTTTCAGCGGCTCGCTACAGGCGTTCTTCGCCGAGCTGAAGACCAATCCGAAGTTCCAGTACCCCAACACGCCGGAGGGCAAGGCGGCCTACCTGAAGGACGCCACCGGCTTCATCGCCCAGGTGATGGACGCGGCGCCCAGGTGGTTCCTGCGCCTGCCCAAAGCGGCGCTGGAGGTTCGCGCCGTGGAGTCCTGGCGCGAGGCGACCGCCTCGATCGCCTTCTACAACCGGCCCTCGCCAGACGGGAAACGGCCGGGCATCTACTCTGTGAACCTGTCGGACATGACCCAGGTGCTGAAGCCCCAGATCGAGGGCATCAGCTATCACGAAGGCGCGCCGGGCCATCACTTCCAGATCGCCCTGGCGATGGAGACGCCCGGCCTGCCGAAGTTCCGCCGGTTCGGCGGCTACGGCGCCTATTCGGAAGGCTGGGGCCTCTACGCCGAGCGACTGGGCAAGGAGATGGGCTTCTACCAGGACCCCTATTCCGACTTCGGCCGGCTCTCGACCGAGGCCTGGCGGGCGGTGCGGCTGGTCACCGACACCGGCCTGCACCACAAGAAATGGACCCGCGAACAGGCCATCGCCTTCTTCCGCGAGAACTCCCTGCTCAGCGAACGGGACATCGTGAAGGAGGTCGAGCGCTACCTCTGCAACCCCGGCCAGGCGACCAGCTACAAGACCGGGGAGCTGAAGATCATGGCCCTACGGACGAAGGCGAAGGCGGCGCTGGGTGACAGGTTCGACATCCGCGAGTTCCACGACGCCGTCCTGCGCGACGGGGCGTTGCCGCTCGATGTGCTGGGCGAGCAGGTGGAGGCGTGGATCGCGGTGGTGTCCCAGGGCCGGTAGCCGAAGGGGACATGTACCGTCTTCGGTACGTGTCCCCCAATCGAGGGCCCGGGCTTTGGGGACACGTACCTTTGGTACATGTCCCCGCGCACCCACGAAAAAGCCCCGGACCTTGCGATCAGGGGCTCATTCCGTTCAGCGACTGCCGGAGGAGTCCTACTCCTCGGCGGCGCCGGGTTCCTTGCGGGCGGTCTGGCGTTCGGCGATGCGGGCCGACTTGCCGCGACGGTCGCGCAGGTAATAGAGCTTGGCGCGACGGACGACGCCGCGGCGCTTGACCTCGATGCTCTCGATCATCGGCGACATGATCGGGAACACCCGCTCAACGCCTTCGCCGAAGCTGATCTTGCGGACGGTGAAGCTCTCGTGCAGGCCGGCGCCCTGACGGGCGATGCAGACGCCTTCGTAGGCCTGGACGCGCTCGCGCTCGCCTTCCTTGATCTTCACGTTCACCCGGACGGTGTCGCCCGGCTGGAAATCGGGGGTGGTGCGGAGGGCGGCGAGGCGTTCGCTCTCGGCCTTCTCCAGTTCCTTGATGATGTTCGCGGCCATCGGTTCAGTCCTTTTTTCGTTGGGCTTGTCCCCTACTTGCCGGGGGCGCCCTTTGGTTGTCGGTTGGCGAGGTAGCGGTCCCAAAGATCGGGCCGTTGCTCGCGGGTCGTCGTCTCACGCATTTCCTGCCGCCACGCCGCGACCTTCTTGTGGTCGCCGCCCAGCAGAACCTCGGGAATATCCAGCCCTTCGAACGTCCGCGGCCGTGTGTACTGCGGATGCTCGAGGAGACCGTCCTCGAAGCTTTCTTCACTCAGTGACTCCGCCTGCCCGAGCACTCCCGGAACCAGTCGGACGCACGCCTCGATCGCCACCATCGCCGCCGCCTCGCCACCGGCGAGCACCGCGTCTCCGACGGAGACCTCCTCGAACCCCCGGGCGTCGAGCACCCGCTGGTCCACCCCCTCGAACCGGCCGCAGAGGACGATGATCCCCGGCGCCTCGGCCCACTGTTTCACCCGCGCCTGGGTCAGGGGCCGACCCCGGGCGCTCATGTACAAAAGCGGCCGTCCCGCAACGTTCACGCTGTCTAGCGCCGCCGCGATCACGTCCGCCTTCAACACCTGTCCAGGACCGCCACCCGCGGGGGTGTCGTCGAGGAAGCCGCGCTTATCCTTGGAAAAGGCGCGAATGTCCACTGTTTCAAGCCGCCACAGGTCCTGCTCGCGCCAGGCCGTGCCGATCAGCGACACGCCGAGCGGCCCGGGAAAGGCCTCCGGAAACATGGTCAGGACAGTGGCGGTGAACGGCATGGGCGGCGTCTTAGCCGCTGGAGGGCGGTTTCGTCGAATCCGGGACTGGTCAGAGCGCGGTCAGGGCTCTCGCGGCGGAATTCGACCTGATGTCTTGATGAGCATTCTTGCTCCGGCGGGACCTTGCTCAAGGACCGCTTCGCGGCCGCGGAGCGGCGACCCCGAAGGGGTCGTCCTTGACCAAGGTCGCCGTCCGGAGCGGACCATTCCATCAAGGCCTTCAGGGCGTATCAGCACCCGGTCTGGCGGCATGGACCGTCGGTGGGTTGGTGCCGCTGGCGGGCCGCCTACTCCCCCTCGTCCTTCAGGTCGAAACGCATCTCCTCGGCGAAGTCGTCGAAGGGCGGAGCGGGCCAGAGCATCGGGGTCATCTGCTTGACGAGGCACTGGGCGACCGGGTGGTCGCTGTCGGACAGCAGGGCCTCGAACCTGCCCTTCTGGAAGCTGAGCACCAGGGTGAACAGCGGCAAGTCGGCGGGCTTGGGCGAGGGCAGGCAGGCGTCCAGGATCCGCGGCAGGTTGGGCATGAGCCAAGGATAGAGCACCCTGGTCCGGTACAGCATCGCCCCGTTGTCGGTCTCCTCGTAGCGCTGGGCCCGCGCGAAGGCTTCGGCGTAGGCGAGGCCCGCCGCCGGCGGGGGCGGCGGGGCCATCAGCACCGACGAGGCGGCGAGGATCAGGAACAAGGCTCAGGTCTCCGACAGGAACCGCAGACTGCCTTGCCGGATGTGGCGTGGGCAAGGCGACTTGCCCGCATTCCCTGCCGGGCCTATCTCGTCCTCATGCAAGAGACCGAGAACCTGATCGAAACCCTGACGCTCGAGCGGCTCGAGATGAACCTGTTCCGGGGGGTGTCGCCCAACGACGGCTTCCCGAGGATCTTCGGCGGCTTCGTCATCGCCCAGGCCCTGCTGGCGGCCTACGAAACGGTCGAGGACCGGGTCTGCCACAGCATCCACGCCTATTTCATCCGCCCGGGCGACGTGACCATTCCGGTGATCTACGAGGTCGACCGCTCGCGCGACGGCGGCACCTTCACCACCCGCCGGGTGATCGCGATCCAGAACGGCAAGCAGATCTTCAACCTCGCCGCCTCCTTCCAGGTGGCCGAGGACGGCATGGACTACCAGTCGCCGATGCCCGCGCACCCGACGGCGGAGTCGGTGGCCACGGAGATGGAACAGGCTCTGGCCGACAACAAGGACATGCCCCCGGCGATGATCGAGCATATGAAGCGCCGCCCGGTGGAGGTGCGCTGGCCCGACCCGCAGAACATGTTCAAGCCGGTGCCCAAGCCGCCGCGCAAACAGGTCTGGCTGCGCGCCAAGGCCCCCATCGGCGACTCGATCAAGCTGCAGCAGGCGGCGCTGGCCTATGCTTCGGACATGGCTTTCATGGAAACCGCCCTGCGGGTCCATGGCCTGACCTGGCGGACGCCCGGCCTGCAGTCAGCCAGCCTCGACCACGCCATGTGGTTCCACCGCCCGACCAACTTCAACGACTGGCACCTGTTCGACCAGGACTGCCCGAGCACCTCGCAGGGCCGGGGCTTCATCCGCGGCGAGATGTACACGGCCGACGGCGTCCTCGCCGCCTCCGTGGCCCAGGAATGCCTGATGCGGGTGAAGGTCTAGGCCGGAGGGGACATGTACCGTCTTAGGTACGTGTCCCCCAATCCAGATTCAGCAATGGTTCGATTAGGGGACACGTACCTTCGGTACATGTCCCCGCTCAGACCAGCCGCCGCCCCGACAGCGCCCGCCGATAGGCCAGCAGCAGGGCGTCCTCGCCACCGACGATGACCGCCCGGCCGGCCATCCGCAGGTCATAGGCCAGCGCCCGGGCCGCCAGCGGCGCGTCCGGCGCCGTCAACACGAACAGGGGCGCTTCGGGATAGTGCGGACCGCCGTCCGGGACGGTCGCCCGGCCGGTCCAGCAGGTCAGGGCGACGCCGTCCCGGCTTCGGCGGATCGTCGCCATCGGCATCGGCCTCCAGGCCAGGTGGCCGAGAAGTACGGCGTCGGTCGCGCCGCCCTCATGAGTCCGCAGGTCGAGGATCAGCGCCCGGCTGTCCGCCAGGTCCATCAGGGCCTCGATGAGGCCGGAGGCGCACAGGGTCTCCGGATTGAGGTAGCCGATGTCGCCGGGCAGCCGCCGGACGGCTTCGCCGCCGTCCAGAACGGGCGAGTCCAGCGCCGCCGACGGCGCGAAGGCGGGCGCCGGCGGGGCGGAGAGCGCCATGGCCGTCGTTCCGGCCATCAGGCCCGGGGCCGCCAGGGTCATGTGATCGAAGTGTTTCACGGCGCGTCTCCTTCCTTGAGACGAACCTTGCGCGCGGCTACCTGAACGACTCTGGGCGACCGTTGTTGTCTGAGCTTCATGTTCGGCGGCAGGGGACATGCGCCGAAGCTACGCATCCCTGCGCCCGACCCCCAGTTAAAGCCTGGTCATGACCTATTCTTCATCCCCGACGATCTCCGCGCGGGGACATGTACCGCCTTCGGTACGTGTCCCCTAATCGAGCCG
>JACRBD010000083.1 GCA_016234625.1 Caulobacterales bacterium
AGGGCGTCGTCTACGAAGCCATCCCCACGGGGTTCCACCCGGAGCGCGAGGCCAGTCAGCAACGCGTCGCCGATGGCTACACGATCTCGCGGGAGGGCCAGTTGGTCGGGCGCATCGATTTCCCCGACTACAAGGGCACGATCATTAACTTCGCCGGCAACTATGAACGCGACGGAACCTTCATCACGGCCCCGGTCGCCGAAGGCGAAGGTCGTGAGGCGGTCATCTTCTTCGCCGCGCATCTGTTCAGCCTGCCCGAGGCGAACGCCCCCGTCCTGCCGTAGGGAGGCCAAACCCGAACGATTCCATCGCGCCGCTGACGTCTTTCGGGCGCCGTGGATGGCAAACAGGCCGGTCTCACACGGCCGGTTCGGCCTTCAGCAGGCGATCCAGTGACCACCGGCCCGGTCCGAACGTGATCAGGGTGATCAGCAGGGCCGACCAGGTGAGATGGGTCGGCCAGGCCTCCGGATAGACGAAAATCTGGATGACCGCCGTCATGCCCAGCAGCGCCAAGGCGGACGGCCTCGTCATGAAGCCGAGGACCAGAAGGACCGGGAACAGGTGTTCGGCCCAAGTCGCCATGTGGGCGGCCATGTCCGACGGGATGAACGGCAGCTGATACTCCTCCGAGAAGAGGAAATAGGTGGAGTCCTTGATCGTCAGCAGGCCATCGACCTTTGTGCGGCCTGACTGGAAGAACACGGCCGCGATGGCGAAGCGGGCGAGCAGCAGCGGCAACGCCGGCGGCAGGTAGCGCTCTGCCAGCCGCGCCGGCTGGGCGAGGATGGATGGGCTCTTCGGCGTGCCGGCGTCGGTCATTGGACTGGTCTCCCCGACAGGGTTGGAGGCGGCACGGCGAACAGGCTGGCGGCGAAGAGTTCGCCAAGCGTCTCGGGACCGATGCCGTCGGTGTCGCCTTCCGGACCCGCGCTCACGGCCTCGCCGAAGCATCGACCGGCGCGGCAGGCGTCAAGGAAGGCGAACTGCGAGGCGGACAGCGGGATCGCCACGACTTCGCCATGCGGCCGGCAAAGCGCGATCCCCTCCGGCCGCCAGTCGATGGAAAAGCCGCCTCGCCCCGGCAGCGGCGCCGGCGGGCGGTTCAGCCGCCAGAGCGTCGCCACGGGCGCGTCGAACCAGGCGATCCGCGTGCTGGCGTGAAGCGGGAGTGACAAGCCCAGCAATCGGTCCTGGTCCATCGCCCGCAGTGGGGCAGGATCCATTGGCGGCTCGTCGGGCGCGAAATGGGACTGGGTCCAGAGGCTGTCCACCTGGGCGACATCGGCCAGATACGGAACCTGCGTCGCGGGCTCGAAGGTCCGAAGGAAGTCTGGAAACGCCGCTCCGTAGGCAGCCAGCACCGGGCATTCGGGCTCATGATCGCGAATGAAGAGTTGGGCGCAGGCGGAGAACCAATCCTCTCCCACGATCCGCTCCACCGAAGGGATGTTCGCGCGCAGGACATCGACCAGGCCCTTGGCGACGGTGTTGCGGTAGACCGACAGGCCCGCCGCGCCGAAGCCGGCCGGATTGTAGTCCGGGTCGCGGATGGCGCGGGCCAACTCGCCCTGGAACGACGCGAGGTCACGCATCGACAACAGCCTTCCGCTGGTTTGAGGTGACGCACGCAAGAACGTGAGCCGCCCGGGTCCGCTCCTGCATCAGGGCCTTGAACGACGGGATGTTTTCGTCCCGCTCGATCAGGGTCGGGCGAGGTCCGATACGGCTGACGAGCCGCTCATAGAGCCGCCACACCGGCTCGGCGATCTCGGCCCCGTGGGTGTCGATGAGCAGCCGCTCGCCCATCCGGGCGTCGGCGACGTGCCCCGCCAGATGGATCTCGCCGACCGCGTCGCCAGGGATGGCGTCGAGCCAGGTCTCGGCGTCGAAGCCCATGTTGCGGGCGCTGACGTAGACATTGTTCACATCGACCAGCAGGCCGCAGCCGGTCGACCGGGTCAGTTCGGTGAGGAAGGCGGTCTCGGAGAGTTCGTGCCCGTCCAGGCGAAGGTACAGCGACGGATTCTCGATCAGGATGGTCCGACCCAACGCGTTCTGGGTGCGATCGATGTTGTCGGCGATGCGGGTTAGCGCCTGCCGGGTCCGGGGAAAGGGCAGCAGGTCCGGGAAGTAGGCTTCGTCCGAGACCGACCAGGCCAGGTGCTCGGAGACGACGAACGGGTCGAACCGGTCGACCAGGGCCTTCAGGCGACCCAGATGGTCCACCGACGGCGGGGCGTCTCCCGCCAGGGAGAGACCCACGCCGTGCAGCGACAGCGGGTACCGATCCCGCAGAGTGGTGAGCATGGCCAATCTTGGCCCGCCCGGAACCATGTAGTTCTCCGGGTGCACCTCATACCAATGGCCGACCGCCGGGCAGTTGGCGGCGTCCTCGAAATGCTGGGGCTTGAAGCCAAGCCCGACGGTCGGTGGCATGGGGTCTCTCCGGGAGCGGCCGGATCAGGCCTTGGGCTTCAGCGAGCCGTTGCCATTGGGCGTCTCGATGGAGGTGCAGGTGCCCTTGGCGACCAACTTCCAGGCGTTGCCCTGGTAGTCGACGGTCGAGGTGCCGGCGCAGGTGGTGCCCGGTCCGGCGGCGCAATCGTTCTGGCCGGCCAGCGCGACGCCGTAGCACTTTTCCTGGGCCGGCTTGTCGGCGGCGATAGCGGAGCCGCTGGCGGTCAGCGCCGCGAAGGCGAGCGCGGCGATGGCGATCTGGGTCTTGTTCATGAAGAGCGTCCTTGTGTTGAGAAGATGAGTGCGGGACCGGGAGGGCCCCCGGTCCCGCGATGATCTGCTTGCAACAGGGGTGGGTCGCCGAGCGGATCACAAAGGCCAGTTCGCAGGACCACTCAGGTCGGTTACACCTGACACACGAAAAGTCGGCCGATGACGAAAACGCCGGGCGCCTGTAACCATTCGCGCGGACTCAGCGAACTCACAGTCAGGATCAAAGAGTGCGAGAGACGGAGCGGAAGCTGAAGGCGCTGATGCTGATGGGTCTGGACGGCGACGCCGTCGCCCACGGCCGCCTGCTTTCCGACCTGTCGGCGCTCTTGAAGCATTTCTTCGCGCGCCGGCTCGGCCGCGATGATGGAGACGTTGAGGACTTGGTGCAGGATTGTCTGATCGCGGTGCATGTGCGGCGGGAAACGTTTGACCGCTCGGGCCTCTTCACGCCCTGGGCTTACGCGATCGCCCGCTACAA
>JACRBD010000003.1 GCA_016234625.1 Caulobacterales bacterium
CAAGGTCGGCGGGCCCTGGGCGGTGCAGGTGGCCATTGTCGGCAAATCGCTTGGCGAGATCCATTTCGGCCCCGGCGAGAAGGAGATGCAGAGCCGCGCCGCCGGCCTGACCTGGAAGCCGGAATACAGCTTCGGCCGCGCCTTCTGGGAGGATCGCGACAGGCTGCCGGCGGCGGAGCGCCGCGCGGCGCTGGAGGCCTATCTGGCCAATCCGCCGGACGCCGCCAGTCCGCTGGACATCGTCGACACTCTGGGCCGGCTGCAGCGGGGCGAGCTGCTGTCGCCGGACTCGACGGCCTATCTGCTCAAGCTGATGAGTGGCACGGCCACCGGCGCCGGCCGGTTGCGCGCGGGCCTGGCCCCCGGCTGGACGCTGCGGCACAAGACCGGCACGGGTCAGGTGATGGGGCGCCTGGCCACCGGCCACAACGATGTCGGCCTGCTCACTGCTCCGGACGGGCGGGTCTATGCCGTGGCGGTGATGATCGGCCAGTCCCGGGCGCCGTTCGAGGCGCGACAGGAACTGATGCGGGCGGTGGCGAGGGCGGTCATCGCCAGCCACCGGCCGGCGGATTTGGCTTGTTCTCCGCCAACCCCCTGCGCGACACTGACCCCATAACAGCAAGGGTCGGGGAGGTCCTGGTGGCATACGGGTTCAAGGTCGGGCGGGGTCGCGCCGCCGTGTTGGCGGCGGTAGTCGCGGGAACGGCCGTTGGCGGTCTTGCCGTGGCGCAGGTCATTCCGCGCTCCGGCTATCTCGGCGAGGCGGCGTCCCTGACCATCGACCTGCTCGGCCCCGCGCCGGCGCCGGGCTCGCCCCGGGCCGAGGCCGACCGGGCGATCTTCCGCGCCACCCGCGCCCTGAAGGGCACGCCCCGCTGGACCATGGCCCAGGCCGACTTCAACCCGCGGGCGGTGGTCGGCAACATGAGCTGCGCCATCGGGGTCCGGATCGATCCGGCGACCACGCCGGCAACGATGAAGCTGATCCTGCAGATGGCGCCGGACATCAGCCGCGCCGTGGACGCGCCCAAGGCGGCCTCGGCCCGCGCGCGGCCCTACAAGGTCGATCCGGGCGAGACCTGCGGCGCCCTGCCAGCCAGTGAGGACTTTGCCGACTATCCGTCAGGCCATTCCGCCTGGGGCTGGGCCGTGGCCCTGGTGCTGGCCGAGATGCTGCCCGAGCGGGCCGACGCCATCCTGGTCCGGGGCCGCGCCGTGGGCGAGGGCCGGGCCATCTGCGGGGTGCACAACTACAGCTCGATCGTCGCCGGCCAGACGGTGGGCGCGGCCATCGTCGCGGCGGAGCACCGGTCACCGGCGTTCCAGGCGGATCTGGCGGCGGCGAAGGCCGAACTGCAGGCGGCGGTGAAGGCAGCGCCGCTGACCGACGGCTGCGATGCCGAGGCGAAGATGCTGGCGACCCCGGCGTGGTGACCGCGCGGGGACATGCACTTCAGTGCGTGTCCCCTTTCGCAAGCTAATCTTGATCGTCAGCCACCGGACCTTCGGGTAGTCCTGAAGGGGGGAGTGGAACAATCATAGGCGGACGCGCCGTTATCCTGGGCGGCCGAGGGATTCTCGGATCCGGATCGATGCCATCATAGTCGGGCTTCCAAGTTCCGACCCATCGTTGTGCTTCGGCAATCTGTTCCGGACGGAGTTTGGCTATAATGGAGGCACGGACTCTTTCGGCTCTGGCCATTTCGACCGAAGTCAGATGGTGATTTCGGACTATTGCCAGTTCAATCCATTTGAAAGCCACCAAATAGTCTTCCGGCACGCCTCGACCGGATGCGTACATCATGCCTAGGTTGATTTGGGCAGAGCCGTCGTCATGTGTCGCTGCCCTCCTGAACCAACCCGCAGCTGCTGAATAGTCCTGCGGAACACCATGTCCGCGATAGTACATGTAGGCGAGATGACTCTGCCCGAACCGGTCGCCATTTTCCGACGCGAGCCGGTACAGTCGAACGGACTCAGCATAGTCTTGGGGCACACCAAGGCCGTCCTCATACATTGTTCCAAGGGCGGTTTGCGCCTCGGGACTGCCTTGTTCAGCCGCCTTTCGGAACCACCGAACCGCTTCCCCGTCGTTGCGCAAGACGTCGCCCCGACCGGATTGGTACAGGCGACCCAGATTGAGCTGTGCGATGACAAGGCCCTGTTCGGCGGCCAAGAGGGCCCAGCGTTCAGCTTTGCGGTAGTCTTGACGGACACCGAGACCGCGAAAATAAAGCATGCCGAGGTTCGCTTGTGCGTTCGCATTGCCTTGGGCTGCGGCCTTGAGAAGCCATTTTCGCCCCTCGGCGTAGTCAAGCGGCAAACCATTTCCGGTTATGTACATCAAACCTAGGTTGGCCTGAGCTTCAGCGTCACCTTTCTTCGCGAGGGGGCGCCAGATTTGAAGCGCCGTGGTGTAGTCACCCTGCCTGTAAGCGGACGTGGCGTCATCCAACGGCCCTGCTGCGACCGTGCCAGCCAGCATCAGCGAAAGCGCCACGGCGGTGAACGAACCGATCATAGCTCTCTTCATCGAGTATCCTTGCGTACCCGGATATCGGGGCGAGTGAATGCTGCACCATGGCAGGTTGAACTCGATGGTAGCAATCCGTACCGGCGGGATCGCGCGTGCGGTAGGTACCCACAACGCGCGCCGGAAAAGGTGACCAAGACATCGTCC
>JACRBD010000078.1 GCA_016234625.1 Caulobacterales bacterium
CAGGACCGAGCGCGAAACAGAAGCGTTTTCGGTCTCTATCAAGTCATCGAGCAAGGGCTGGACGGAACGGCCATGCCGAGCTTCGCTCACCTTTCGTCGGGCGACCGCTGGGCGCTGGCCTTCTATGTCGGCGGGCTGTCCCAGGACGAGAAGGCCAGGAGCCGGGGAGAGGCCCTGTGGAAGGGCGACGCGAACCTTCGCGGTCAAGTCCCCAACCTGGAAACCCTGACCAAGACCACGCCTGCGGAACTGGCTCGGACGGTTGGCGTCGGCAGAGCTGACAACCTCATGGCCTATCTGCGGCGCTCCCCCGGCGTGCTGGCTGAGCAGCGGGACGCCTCATTGGCATTCGCCAGGAGCAAGCTGAAGGCGACGGTTAACGCCTACGCCGCCGGAAACACCCGCGACGCGGGGGCCATGGCCCTGTCCACCTACCTGGACGGCATCGAGCCGTTCGAGCCCGCCATCGCCGCCCGTGATCCCAAACTCCTGGCCCGGATTGAGGCCGCGATGGGCGAGTTCCGATCCCGCATCGGGCGCGGCGCCCCAATCGACAGTGTCCGACAGCAGGCGACCGTAATCGAGGGCCTGCTGGGCGAGGGGGAGACTGTCCTCGCCCCGGCCCAGGCCGATACGACGGCGGCCTTCGTCGGCGCCTTCACCATCCTTCTCCGCGAAGGACTCGAAGCCCTGCTGATTGTCGTCGCCATGATCGCCTTCCTCAAGAAGGCCGAGCGGCAAGACGTGCTCCCCTACGTCCACGGCGGATGGGTAGCCGCGCTCGGCGCCGGTGTGCTCACCTGGGCGGCGGCGACATACTTCATCACCATCAGCGGCGCGCAGCGCGAGTTGACCGAGGGTTTCGGCGGCCTGTTCGCCGCCGCTGTTCTGCTGAGCGTCGGGATATGGATGCACGGGAAAAGTCAGGCGAACGCTTGGCAGCGCTATATCAAGGAGCGCCTGTCCAAGGCCCTGTCGCGGGGCTCGGCGTGGTTTCTGTTCCTGCTGGCCTTTGTGGTGGTCTATCGGGAGGTCTTCGAGACAATTCTGTTCTTCGCCGCCCTGTGGAGCAAACAGACGGCTGGGGCGGTCATGGGCGGGTCGGCGGTGGCTCTGCTGGCCCTCGCGGCGATTGCCTGGGCCATGCTGCGCTACAGCAGCCGCCTGCCCATCGCCAAGTTCTTCGCCTTCAGCGCCGCCCTGGTCGCCATCCTCGCCTTCGTCTTGGCCGGAAAGGGTCTCGCGGCGCTCCAGGAGGCCGGGATCGTGCCGCTTACGCGGGTGGCCGGACTGCCTAAACTGGAGTTGTTGGGCTTCTACCCGACCTGGCAAACGATCCTTGTCCAGCTTGTTGTCGTCGCCATCCTGGTCGCCGGGTATCTCTACAACCGCAGCCCTCGCCGCCTGGATGGCGCTGCTGCCTGACCCGGCTGGCCGAGGTCAGTGGCGGTCTTCCTGGCATAGTCCATGATCGCTCAGGACCTCGATCACCTTGCAATCAGCAGCGAGGCCAAGGGAGCAGTTCGCCGTCATTCGGCTGAGTTCTTCCCGGAGCCGGGTAAGCTGAGCGATCTTGTCGTCGACCGCGTCCAGATGGGACTGGGCGATGCGGTCGGCCTCGGCACAGGGCATGTCAGGACGATCAGCCAGGCCGAGCAACGCCTCGATGTCCTTGATGTCGAAGCCAAGCTGGCGGGCGTGGCGGATGAAACGCAGGCGGCGAACCGCCTCTTCCCCGTAGACGCGCTGATCGCTCTTTGTCCTCTCAGGCGTGGGCATCAGACCGATCTGTTCGTAGAACCGAATGGTTGGGACTTTCACCTCAGCCGCCTTGGCGAGCCGACCGATAGAGATTCCGGGCATGGATGAACTCCTGATCGTGTCGCCACAGGATAGGGCTTGATCCTCTAGTGGCTAGAGCTTGTAGAGTCATCTCATGGCTCACGACGCTCCTCCTGCAAATCCCGCTGTTTCCGGTTGCTGCGGCCAGTCCGCTCCGTTCGACGGGGCGACACCCGAATATCGGCGGGTGCTCTTGTGGGTGATCGCGGTCAATTTCCTCGGTTTCGTCGTGGTGGCCTCGGGCGGTCTGCTGGCCGGATCGGCGTCCCTCGCGGCCAATGCCCTCGACTTCCTGGCCGACGCCGCGACCTACGCCCTCAGCCTGTGGGTCATCGGCAAGAGTGTCTCGATCCGCAGCGGCGCGGCCCTGGTGAAGGGCGCGAGCCTCAGCCTGTTGGCCGTGTCGGTCCTCGGCTTCGCGATCTGGCGGGCGGTCAACGGCGTGCCGCCGGAAGGCTTCGCGATCTCGGGCCTCGGCCTCTTCGGGGCGGCGGCCAATCTGGTCGCGGCGATCCTGCTGTCGAAGTATCGCGACGGCGACGCCAACGTCCGCTCGGTCTGGCTCTGCACCCGCAACGACCTGATCCAGTGCCTCGCCGTGGTCGGCGTCGGCGGCTTGGTCTGGCTGACCCATTCCCGCTGGCCCGACCTGATCGCGGGCGGCTTCCTGGCGGCGGTCTTCCTTCAGTCGGCCTGGTCGATCACCGTCCAGGCCCTGGACGAACGCCGCGACGCCCTTGCGGCGGCCCATTGATCCCAAGGGCCGACACGGCTAGTTCAGCACAGACATGATCCTCGCAGCGCATCTCTCGCGATTTCTGGAACGGCTGACCAAGCCGTTGCTGGTCGTTTGCGCGCTAGTGCTGGCCTTCGGGCCGATTGTTGACGGTGTGATGTGCGGCCCCGAGCCCGCGTCCGCCGGGGGCGAGATGCTTGTTTCCGATCTCGGCGGAGACGACGACATCGAGACCGGCGTTGTTCATGCCGTCTGCGTCCATGGCCACTGCCACGATGCCCCGCCGCTGGCTAACGGCGGCGAGGCCCACGTCGCGACCATCCGATACGCTGAAGCCGAAGCTGTTTTCTCGGTTTCGGTCCAGCCGCCATCCGCGACCCAACCGACCCTGAAGCGTCCGCCCCGAGCCTGACCGCGATCCGCGCCACCGCGCGCGTCCGCCCTTGTCAGTCTCCAAGCAGGACCTCCCATGCCGTCTCCGTACCTGTCGCGCTGCGCCGTTTTTGGCGCCGCCGCGATGCTGCTGGCGAGTTTCGCCAGCAGCGCATTCGCCGAACCCGTGGCTCTCGCCCAGGCGCTTGACCGCGCCCAGGCCGGGTCTCCGCTCATCACCGCCGCAGAAGCCGACGTTCGGGCCGCCGAAGGGCGCGCACGACAGGCCGGCCTGTTGCCCAACCCCGAAATCGACCTGTCGACCGAAAATGTCGGCGGCACTGGCAGCCTGACCGGCCTTCAGGCCGCCGAGACCACGCTGTCCGTCGGTCAACGCTTCGAACTGGGCGGCAAGCGTTCCGCTCGTCTGAACGCGGCCAGAGCCGAGGTCGAAACGGCACGGCTCCGGCTGCGGATCGCCCGCGCGGATCTGGCGAAGGAGGTTCGATAAGCCTTCGCCCAAACCGTCGCCGCCCGACGTCGCGTGGACCTGGCCAGAAACCAGTTCGTCCGCGCCGAGAGCCTGCAGAAGATCGCCGTCACGCTCGTGGAGGCCGGCCGCGAGCCGCCGCTGCGGGCCTTGAGGGCGCGAACCGTCACGCTGGAGGCGGTGGGGCGGGTCCGTGCCGCTGAAGCCGACTACGCGGCCGCACAGCGGGCTCTTGCCGCGCTGTGGGGCGGGTCCGAAAACCTGCCCGATCCTGTCGCCAGCGAAGAGGCGGCCCCGGCGCCCTCTGTTGATCCGACCGCCGTGCTGGATGTCCGGCTCGCGGAAGCTGAACTGGAGACCGCCATCGCCGCCGAGCGGCGGGAACGGACGCTCTCTCGTCCCGACGTGACCGTCAGCGTCGGCGGCCGTCGTCTCGCTGCATCGGACGAGACGGCGATGGCTGTCGGCCTGTCGATGCCTCTGGGCCTGTTTGATCGCAACCAGGGGAACATCACCGCCGCCAACGCAGGCCGCACCGGCGCCGAGGCCCGTAGAAATGCGGCTATGGCCGCCGCCCTACGCCGCACGCGGGACGCGACGGCCGCCCTTCAGACCGCCGAAGCCCGCCTGGAGTTCCTGGAGAAGCGGGCGGAGCCGGAGGCGCTGGAAGCGGTGCGGATTGCCCGCGAGGGCTTCTCTGCTGGCCGCTTCACCTTGCTCGACGTGCTGGACGCCGAAGCGGCCCTCAACAGCCTCCAATCCGATCTGATCACGGCCGAGCTCGACCGCGCGCTCGCCGTGGCTGCGCTGGTGCGCGCCAACGAAACCGAAGGAACCGCCCAATGAAGACCCTGACCAACAAGCGCCTGCTGCTGGGCGCGGCCGCCGCCGTGGTGTTGCTCGGCGCCGGCCTGACAGGCTGGAGCATGACCCGGCCCAAGCCCGGAGCCGCGCCGGAGGCCGCCGAGGCGGCCCATGGCGCCGGAGAAGGGATCGAGATCAGCGGAGCCCGTATCCTGGCGGCGAACATTGTGCTGGCCCCGGTCGAGACCGGCTCATTGAGCGCCGAGGTTCTCGCCCAGGGGACCGTCGTCGGCACGCCGCAGGGCGAGGCCGTGCTGGCGGCCCGCGCCGACGGCGTCGTCAGCCGCATTTCGCTGCGCCTGGGTGACAGCGTCCGGGCCGGGCAGATCGTCGCCCTGATCGAAAGCCGTGAGGCTTCGACCATCGTGGCCGAGCGTTCGGCCGCCCAGGCCCGGCTGACCGCCGCGCGTCAGGTCCTGGCGCGGGAACAGCGCCTGTTCGACGCCCAGATCACCGCCCGTCAGGACCTCGAAGCGGCCCAGACCGCGCTGGCGGAGGCGGAAGCCGAAGCCCGACGCACCGCCGCCGCCGCCGCCGCAGCCCGTGTGTCCAGTGATGGTCGCAGCACCGGGGTCGTCAGCCCGATCAGCGGGCGCATCACTTCGGCGCCGGCGGGGCTGGGCGCCTTCGTGCCCGCCGGGACTGAGCTGTTCCGCGTCGCCAACAGCAGCCAGATCGACATCGAGGCGTCGGTGTCGGGTTCAGACGCGGCCCGGATCAAACCCGGCGACCGCGCCCGCATCCATTTGCCGGACGGGGAGATCGACGCGGTTGTCCGCTCGATCACGCCTGGGGTCGATCTGGAAAGCCGCTCGGCGACCGTCCTGCTGAGCCCGGCTGGCACCACCGGCCTTCGACCTGGCCAGGCCGTATCCGTCCGCATCTACACGGCGGACGCCCAGGCATCGGGCGGTGTCACCGTGCCCGAGGAAGCCATCCAGACCGTGGAAGGCCGCGAGGTGGTGTTCGTCAGAACGACCAACGGCTTCAAGGCGGTCGCCGTGATCGTCGGCCAGCGCGGCGGCGGTCGCGCGCAAATCACCTCCGGTCTTACCGCCGGCCAGTCCATCGCCACCCGCAACGCCTTCCTGTTGAAGGCCGAGATGGGCAAGGGCGAAGGCGAGGAGCACTAGGTCATGATCGCCAACCTCATGGCCCTGTCGGTGCGGTCGCGATGGATGATCATCGCGCTCACACTGATCGTTTCCGCCTACGGCGTGTTCCAGCTTACCCGGCTGCCCATCGACGCCGTTCCCGACATCACCAACAAACAGGTGCAGATCAACACGCTCGACGCGTCCCTGTCGCCGGTCGAGATCGAAAAGCGGGTCACCTTCCCGGTCGAGACCGCGCTGGCCGGAATTCCAGGCCTGCAGACGACCCGGTCCCTGTCCCGCAACGGCTTTTCGCAGGTCACGGCGATCTTCGACGAGAATGTCGATCTCTACTTCGCACGGCAGCAGGTCAGCGAACGCATCGCCCAGGCGCGCGACAGTCTGCCCGAAGGCGTCCAGCCCCAGATCGGACCTGTCACCACCGGCCTGGGCGAAGTCTTCATGTACACCATCGACTACGCCAACCCGGGCGGAAAGGGCGCGACCGTGCGGAATGGCCAGCCCGGCTGGCAGAGCGACGGGTCCTTCCTGACCCCGGAGGGAGATCGCCTGACCGACGAGGTATCGCGGGCCGCCTATCTGCGGACCGTGCAGGACTGGATCATCGCGCCCCAGCTCCGAACAGTGGCCGGCGTCGCCGGCGTGGACACCATCGGCGGCTATGAGAAGCAGTACGTCGTCGAACCTGACCCGGTTCGCTTGGCGCAATATGGCGTTTCGTTCAGCGAACTCGCCAAGGCGCTGGAGGACGCCAATCTGTCGGTCGGCGCCAACTTCATGGAACGGGCCGGCGAGGCCTATCTCGTCCGCGCCGACGCCCGTATCCGCAGCCTGTCGCAGATCGAGGAGGCCATCGTCGCCACGCGCGGCGGCGTTCCGGTCTCGATAAGGGATGTGGCGGTCGTCCGTTTGGGCGGGGAATTGCGCACCGGCGCGGCGACCATGAACGGGCACGAAGTGGTCATCGGCACCACCCTGATGCTCATCGGCGAAAACAGCCGCACCGTGGCCCGCGCCGTCGGAGACAAGCTCAAGACACTGGATCGCTCGCTACCGCCGGGGATCAAGGCCTCGCCCACGCTGGATCGATCCAAGCTGGTCAACGCGACCATCGCCACCGTTCAGCGCAACCTGATGGAGGGGGCGATCCTGGTGGCGATCGCGCTGTTCCTGCTGCTCGGCAATGTCCGCGCCGCCCTGATCGCGGTGCTGATCATCCCGATCTCGTTCTTCATGACGGCCATCGGCATGAATTACATGGGCGTGTCCGGCAATCTGATGAGCCTGGGCGCACTCGACTTCGGCCTGATCGTCGATGGCGCGGTGATCATCATCGAGAACTGTCTCAGGCGGCTCGCCGAACGACAGCATCATGAAGGTCGCCTGCTGAACCTCCGCGAACGTTTGGAGGAAACGACGCTGGCCACCCAGGAGATGATCAAGCCGACCGTCTTCGGCCAGGCCATCATCCTGCTGGTGTTCGCACCGCTGCTGACTTTCCAGGGGGTCGAGGGGAAGACCTTCTCGCCCATGGCCATCACCCTGATGCTCGCCCTGGTCGCGGCCTTCGTCCTCTCGATCACCTTTGTCCCGGCGATGGTGGCGCTCCTGATCCGCAACAAGGTCGCGGAAAAGGAAGTGTTCGCGATCCGCTGGATCAAGGCGCGATACGAGCCGATCCTCCGCCGGGCCGTCGCGCGCCCCATGCCCTTTATCGGGGCCGGGGTCGGGATCTTCGTCCTGGCCGGCTTCATCTTCACGCTGCTGGGCCAGGAGTTCATTCCGACGCTGGATGAGCGGAACCTGGCGATGGCCTCGCAACGCATTCCGTCCACGGCGCTCGAACAGTCGGTGCGGATGCAGCGGGGGGTCGAACAGGCCATCACCAGCCTTCCCGAAGTGCTGATGATGTTCTCCAAGACCGGCACGGCCGAGGTCGCCACCGACCCGATGCCACCGAATATCTCCGATGGCTTCATCATCCTGAAGCCGCAGGAAGATTGGCCGGCGGGCGTCAGGACCAAGGAGGACGTGCTCGAACGTGTCGAAGCGGCCGCCAATGCCCAGGTCGGCCAGGGTTACGAGTTGAGCCAGCCGATTGAGCTGCGCTTCAACGAGCTGATCGCCGGGGTTCGCGGCGATGTCGCGATCAAGCTCTACGGCGACGACCTGGACAAGCTGACGGCGACCGCAACCCGGATCGGCGCGGCCCTGCAATCAACGCCGGGCGCGGCCGACGTGAAGGTCGAACAGACCAGCGGCGCGCCGTCGCTGGACGTCATCTTCGACCGGGCCGCCATCGCCCGCCTGGGACTGACCGTGGAGGAAGTGGCCGACACGGTCGCCGCCGCCATGGGCGGCCGGGAAGCCGGTCTGTTGTTCGAGGGAGACCGCCGCTTCGACGTGGTGGTGCGGGTGCCGCAAAGCAGCCGCAACGACCTCGACGCCCTCGGCGCCCTGCCGGTCATGATGCCGGAGGAACCGGGACAGACCAGACACTCCGTGCCGCTACGCCAGGTCGCGCAGTTCCGGTTCACCGAAGGGCTGAACCAGATCAGCCGCGAGAACGGCAAGCGGCGGGTGGTCATCCAGGCCAACGTGCGCGGCCGGGATGTCGGCTCGTTCGTCAGGGAGGCCACGCCGAAGGTGGAGGCCGTCGCGCTGCCGACCGGCTCCTGGCTCGAATGGGGCGGTCAGTTCCAGAACCTCAAGGCCGCCTCGGACCGGCTCGCCATCGTGGTGCCGATCTGCTTCCTGGCCATCTTCGCGGTTTTGTTCCTGGCCGTAGGGACCTTCGGACGGGCCGTTTCGGTGTTCGCGGCGGTGCCGCTCGGACTGGCTGGCGGCGTGTTCGCTCTCGCGCTCACCGGCATAGCCTTTTCGGTCTCGGCGGCGGTGGGCTTCATCTGCCTCTCCGGCGTCGCTGTGCTGAACGGGCTGGTGGTCATGTCCAGCATTCGACAACGCCTTGAGGACGGGATCGAGCTGTCGACCGCGATCATCGACGGCTGCATGGAACGGGTTCGTCCTGTGATCATGACCGGCCTGGTGCCGGCCATCGGCTTCCTGCCCATGGCGCTGGCGCACGGCACGGGAGCGGAGGTTCAGAAGCCGCTGGCCATGGTGGTCATCGGCGGCCTGATCACGGCCACCGCCCTGACCCTCCTGGTGTTGCCGGCGATCAGCAAGGTGGTCCTGGGGTGGACCGAACGGCCCAATCCGGCCTGGGGCGATGAGCCCGCGCCGGCCTTGGCTCCTGCGGAATAGCCAAAAGCCCGCGCCGTCGATCCTGGCGGCGCGGGCGTTTCTCATTCGGAGATAGGCAATGAACAGCTCTTTCAAGCTCTTGAGAATTTACACTGATGAGGCCGCCTATTTCGGCGACCGCAAGGTGTTCGAGGTGGTGGCCAGCCGTGCGCGGGCGGCCAGGGTCGCCGGCGCGACGGTGCTCCAGGCCCTCGTTGGCTTTGGCCACACCCCCAACATGCACCGGCGCAACGTGCTGGATGACGATCAGTCCGTGGTCATCGAGATTATCGACGAGGACGCCAAGCTGCGGGCCTTCGTCGAGACCCTCGCAGACCTGGAGCACCTGGGGCCGATCACCCTGGAGGCCGTAGAAGTGCTTCGGTGGCCGCCGGCGAAGGGGGCCTGACGCTAGAAGCCGAAGAAAATGATACCCAGGCCGAGAAGCAGGATGAAGGCCCCAAGGATTCCGCTTTCGTAGCGTTCCAGGAATCCGAGCCGAAGGCGCTCCATCCCCGACATCGTCAGCCAGGTGAAGACGACCATTCCGGAAATCGTGGCGAAGGCGAGCACCGCGCTCAGCACGGCAAAGCCCGTCCAGCCATATTTGATGCCTGACAGATAGACCGGCAGGAATCCTTCGCACGGCGAGAAGGTCAAGAGCGTGAACAGGCCGAGGATAACCGCCCTGTCGGACTTGACAATGCCCGGTGCTCGCAACCCGGCCCAGGCCGTCGAAGCAGGTTGAGCGATCAGTGCGTGCTCATGTTCTTCAAAACGAACTTCGTAGCGGTGTCCATGATCGCCGTGAGATAGGCTGAGAGTGGCCGTGAATTCGTGCGGCTCGGGGATTTCATCGACGGATTCGAGGAAGCCGTCGTGGGCGACAAAGGAGAACGTCTGACGGGCGCCATCCGGTCGCAACGTCTCGACCAGTAGCCCCTTTTCGCTTGGCAGGGCGGCGGCCGTCCCCCCGGTCCGTACCCGGAACCGGGGCGGAACGCCGTCCTCGAAAACCTCCAGCATCAGTGTGCCGTGGCCGATGTCGATCCGCTTTGTCTCCGACGCGTGATCGTGGCCGCCATGGTCATGTGCACCATGAGCGTCACCGTCGTGGCTGTGGCCGGCGCCAAAGTGGCTATGACCGTGCCCGCCGCCCCTCATCTGCCGAGCAAGGTAGTAGATGCCAAACAGGATAAGCGCGCCGCCCGCGATCCACGGGAATATCTGTCCGGTCCACTTGCTGGTCTCAATTCCCAGCCAGACAACGAGAATGCCCAGGCCCGTGGTGAAAAGGACATGGCCCGATCCACAAAACGCGACCACCAAGAGCGCCTTGGTCTTGCTCCAACGCTGCCCGCGACCGGCCGCCACGAAGGGAAGCCAATGAGTGGGAATGGCGGCGTGAGCGAAGGCGACGACGAACCCCGTCACCACGATGGAGAGGAAGAAGGCTTCGGTCATGGGGTGTGGTCCGTCAGAGGTGCTTTATGATCTGCTTGAACTCGTCGATTGACCGCCGTTCATCCCGTGCGAGCGGGCCGACCACGTCTTCCAGGCAATGATCCAGGTGATACTGGATTAAGGTTCGTTTGGCTTGTCCGACCGCCTTTTCGACCGCGTGAAGCTGCTGTGCGACGTCGAGGCAAGAGCGCCCCGCCCCGATCATCTCGACGACGCTGCGCAGATGGCCCTCTGCACGCTTCAGCCGCTTGACGATCTCGGGATGAGTTTCGTGCGTCTTACGGTCGGTCATGGCGTTTCCTATCCCCCTGGAGGGGATATAGTCAATGATGTGACCTCCGGCACGATCACTCGCCTTTGGCCAATCTGTCGCTGTTCGCAGAGAGAGCTTGCTCCTCTAGTCGCTAGAGCTTGCAAGGAGATGGTCCATGCCCGGCCCGTCGCTCAGGCTGGGGCAAGGCGCATTCATGGAACCCCGAGACCCAGATGACAGATGACAAGCAAATGTCCCCCGCCTCGCCGACCAAGTCCCAGCACCATGACGGACACGATTACTCAGGTCAGGACCACAAGGGTCACGATCACGCTGAAGGGGGTGACCACGGCCATGATCGCGGCGGTATCTTCGGCGAACGCACCGAACTGATCTTCGCGGGTTTGTCCGGTGCGATGCTCCTCGTCGGCTGGCTCGTCGAACGGCGCATGGAGGGCGTAGCCCCCCTTGTGTTCTATATCGCGGCCTACGGGTTCGGCGGCTATTTCACGCTCCGGGAAGTGGTCGGAAATATCCTCAAGCGCCGCTTCGAGATCGATACCCTGATGCTGGTCGCCGCCGCCGGGGCCGCCGCGTTGGGCGAGTGGGCCGAGGGCGCGCTGCTGCTGTTCCTGTTCAGCACCGGCCACGCGCTCGAACACTACGCCATGGGGCGGGCGCGGCGGGCCATCGAGGCCCTCGCCAAACTCGCCCCCGAAACGGCGACCGTCCGACGTGGCGAGACGACAGAGGAAATCCGGGTCCAGGCCCTTGTGGTCGGCGACATCGTGGTGGTCCGACCCAATGAGCGCATGCCGTCCGACGGAGTCGTCGTGCTCGGGGAGAGCAGCGTCGATCAGGCGCCGATCACCGGCGAAAGCGTGCCTGTCGACAAGCGGGCGGCGTCCGACCCGGCCCTGGATTTCGACAAGGCGAGCCCAGAGCATCGCGTCTTCGCGGGCACGATCAATGGTCCAGGCGCCCTGGACGTGCGCGTCGCTCGCAAGGCGTCCGAGACCACCCTGGCCCGCGTGGTGAAGATGGTCGCCGAGGCCGAGGCCCAGCAGTCCCCGACCCAGCAGTTCACCAACCGCTTCGAGCGCATCTTCGTGCCGACCGTGTTGGCGGGCGTCGGCCTGCTGATGCTGGCGTGGGTGGTCATCGACGAACCCTTCAGCGTCAGCTTCTATCGCGCCATGGCGGTGCTGGTGGCCGCCAGCCCCTGCGCCCTGGCCATCTCGGTCCCCAGCGCGGTGCTCAGCGCGGTCGCTCGCGCTGCCAGGGGCGGCGTCCTGGTGAAGGGCGGCGGTCCGCTGGAGAACCTCGGCACGCTGACCGCCATCGCCTTCGACAAGACCGGAACCCTCACCGAGGGCAAGCCAAGAATCACCGATGTCGCGCCCGACGAAGGGGTAGATGAGCGGGAACTCCTCTCCCTCGCCGTCGCCGTCGAGCGGCTGAGCGATCACCCGCTGGCGGCCGCGGTCGTCCGTGATGGTGGTGAACGGCTGAAGAATCACCCCGTGCCAGTGGCCGAAGACGTTCAAAGTCTGACGGGTCAAGGCGTGCAAGCCCGAGTGGCGGGTCAGATGGTGGTGATCGGCAAGCCCAAGCTGTTCGAGGGCGGTCCGGGAGCACGGCCCTCCGACGCACTCTGGAGTGAAATCCAGCGACTGGAAACGAGCGGGCGAACGGTGATGGTCGTCAAGTCCGGCGACCGATACCTCGGGGCCATTGGTGTGATGGACACCGCGCGGCCCGCCGCCGAGGGGGTCATCGCTCGCCTCCGCGACATAGGGATCACCCGCATCGTCATGCTGTCGGGTGACAACCAGTCCGTCGCCGACGCCATCGCCACCAAGCTGGGCGTGGACGAGGCGATGGGCGGGCTGATGCCCGAGGACAAAGTTCGTATCATCCGCGACCTAAAGGTCCGGGAAGGGAGGGTCGCTATGATCGGCGACGGGGTGAATGATGCGCCAGCTCTGGCCAACGCCACCGTCGGGATCGCCATGGGCGCGGCAGGCTCCGACGTGGCCCTGGAAACCGCCGATGTGGCCCTGATGGCCGATGACCTCAATCACTTGCCGTTCGCGGTCGGCCTGAGCCGAAAGACCAGCGGCATCATCAAGCAGAACCTGTGGGTCAGCCTCGGAATGGTCTCGGTCCTGATCCCGGCGACCCTGCTGGGCTTGAAGATCGGCGCGGCGGTGATCTTCCACGAAGGCTCCACCCTGCTGGTTGTCGCGAACGCCCTGAGGCTGTTGGCCTACCGGGACAAGGTTGCGTGACGGTGAGCGACCGCGACGGAGATCCCGGCCCGCCATTGGTGCGCGGACATGGCGCCAAGGCTCGACGATCCTCAAGGAGGGTACTCAAGAGCGGAACGCGGCTGACCTGGCTGTCGCGGAAATCTCGTGATTGGACGACTTTAGGGAAACAGTGGCCGGAACACGGCTCAGTTTGGCGATAGAGGGTGACGTTGAGTGAACCTGCGCCCCCTGTGAACAACGGGCCTTCCGGCCTCTGCGGGCCTTTGCGGGCCCGTGTGCGAAGAGGCCGTTCAATAAGGCGAAGTTGAGAGCGGCCGGCGGTCACACTCGGTCCCGCCGCTGCGCGCCTCCCTCGGGTGCGCCGCCTAACGCGCGCCTGCGGCGCCGCCGGCCGCTCGACGGCGCGTCCCGCCACGCGCTGCGCGCGGGTTCCTTGCGGCCTTCATCTTCATAGCCGCCGCTGGGCGGCGGCGTGGCTTAGGGCTCCGCCCTCGGCGCGCTCCGGAGCGCCTTCCGCCCAGCTTCGGTCCCCTGGCACGGGCGGCGACTTCCGAGGGCGGGGCAGGGGCCCTGCAGCCGGTTCCCCGCGAAGGCCCCCGCTCCGCTTGCACACCCGGTCTCGCCGACGGGCAAGGCTGCAGGCGCGCCTTGCGCCTGCCAGCCATGCCCCAAGGAGGCAGACATGAACGCTCACAGTCACATCGAAACCGCCGTCACGGCAGCCGTCGCCATCGAGAACGGATCGGTCCTCGACATCCCGCTCAACAAGCTCAAGGCCTCGCCGAAAAACGCGCGCAAGGTTCCTCACACTCAGGCCGCCATCGAAGCCCGCGCGGCCAGCATCGCGGCCAAGGGGGTCTTGCAGCCCTTGGTGGTCGAGCCCGAGCTTCGCGAGGACGGCGCCGCCACTGGCGCCTACCTCGTCACCATCGGCGAGGGCCGTCGTCAGGCTCTGCGCCTGCTGGCCAGCCGCAAGCGGATCAAGAAGACTCATCCGGTCCGGTGCGTGGTCGATACCGTCAACGACCCGCTGGAGATTTCGCTGGACGAGAACGTCAGCCGCAACGACATGCACCCGGCTGACCAGTTCGACGCCTTTCGGGACCTCACCGAACGCAAGGGCTGGGGCGCCGAGGAAATCGGCGCCCGGTTCGGGGTGTCGGCTCAGGTGGTTCGTCAGCGGCTGCGGCTGGGCGCCGTAAGCCCCAAGCTCATGGCGATCTACCGCGAAGACGGTCTAACGCTCGACCAGCTCATGGCGTTCGCGGTCAGCGAGGACCACGAGCGGCAGGAACAGGTCTTCGAGCAACTGGCCCACAACCGCCAGCCCTATGCGATCCGCCGGGCCATGACGCAGGCCAAGGTTCCCGCCGATGATCGCCGCGCCATCTTCGTCGGCGTTGAGGCCTATGCCGAGGCGGGCGGAACGATCCTGCGTGACCTTTTCACCGAGGATCGCGGCGGCTGGCTGGAAGACGTGGTGCTGCTGGATCGGCTGGCCGCCGAGAAGATCGTCGCGCTGGCCGAAGGCATCGGCAAGGCCGAGGGCTGGAAATGGGCGGAAGGCCATCTGGACTATCCGTCCGCTCATGGCCTCGCCCGCGTCTATCCGCGCAAGGTCGAACGGACGCCCGAGCAGCAGGCCGAGATCGAGGCCGTTTCGGCGGAGTATGACGTGCTGGTCGAGCAATGGTCACACGTCGAAGACCTGCCGTCGGAAGTCGAGGCGCGGCTCAAGGAGATCGACGCCAAGCTCGACGCCTTCGGCGACGGCTACGCCTTCGATCCCGACGAGATCGCGCGCGGCGGCGTGTTCGTCGTCCTGACCCAGGACGGAACCACGCGGATCGAGCGCGGGCTGATCCGGGCGGAGGACGCCAAGTCAGACCCAGAGCCGGAGGCCGTCGAGGAGGGGGATGCGCCTTCCGAGACCAGCCCCGTCGAGACCGACGAGCCGGAGGAACCGGAGGGGCTGGCGCCGCTCTCCGACCGCCTCGTCGCTGACCTTAGCGCCCATCGCACGGCCGCCCTGCGCGACGCCTTGGCCGCGAACCCGGACATCGCCCTGCTGGCGACGGTCCACGCCATGGTGCTGCGCGCCTTCTACGCCGGGGCGCCCAACGCCACCTGCCTCGATCTTCGGCTGATCTCGACCTCGCTCGCCCGCGAGGCCGAAGGCATCGAGGACAGCCCGGCCGAGCGGCGCATCGCCGAACGTCACGAGGCGTGGGCCCGACAGCTTCCGGGGGAAGCGGGGGCGGCGTGGGCGTTCGTGGTCGCGCTCGACGGCGACAGCCGCGCCAGCCTGCTGGCCCACTGCGTAGCCTTGAGCGTCCACGCCGTGCGAGGCTGGGAGCGGCGCCCGGGCGTCTGGGATCATGCCGACACGCTGGCGACCGCCCTCGCCCTCGACATGACCGGCTACTGGACACCGACAGTGCGCAGCTACCTTGGCCGGGTCACCAAGGCGCGGATCGGCGAAGCGGTGCGCGAGGCGGTCGGCGAGGAGGCCGCCGAACGGATCGCCGGCTTGAAGAAGCCGGAGATGGCGCAGGCCGCCGAGCCGTTGCTCAGCCAGACCGGCTGGTTGCCGCCTGTGCTGCGGACGGGGACCGGATCGGCGTCGGCGGTCGGCGACCAGCCGGCGGACCACGATGACGGACCCGGGGAGCCGGTGGAGGGCGGTTCCGCTGTCATTGCCGCCGAGTAGGCCCGAGGGCCGGGGCCGCTGCGGCGGCCCCGGTTTCCCGCCCGAGATTTTCGGCCGCGCGCTTTGGCGCGCGGCCATTTTCCTGTTCTGACTCAGTGTCAGGTCAGATGGCGGAGGGCCTTACGACCTGTCGCCCCGCCCGTCGCCACTCCGGCAGTCCGCCGTCGAGCCGTCTCGCGCCGCGTCCCTGTCCGCGCAGGAACGCCACGGCTTCGAACGCCAGGACGCACCAGGGACCCCGGCAATAGGCCACGACCTCCGCGCCGGGCGGAATTTCGTTCAGGCGCGCCTTGAGGTCGGACAGCGGGATGTTCAGCGCCCCGGGGACGTGACCGTCGGCGAACTCGTCGGGCGGCCGCACGTCGAGCAGGGTGACCAGCCCATCGCGCAGGCGCTGCTCCAGGACCGGAAACGCCACGGCGTCCAGGCTGTCCCGTCCGTGGAAGTAATCGCGGACGACGGCTTTGACGCTGTCCGCGTGTCGCTCGCCCACCGTCCGAAGGGCGGCGACCAGATCCAGGACATCGTCGCCGGATAGCCGGTAGACGACCTGCTTGCCTCGGCGTTCGCCGACCACCAGGCCGACCCGGCGCAGGGCCTGGAGATGCTGTGAGGCGTTGGCGACCGTCAGGCCAGCCTTCGCCGCCAGGGTCTCGACCGCCTTCTCCCCCTGGGCCAGATGCTCCAGCAGGTCGAGCCGGTGGGCGTTGCCCAGCCCCCGGGCGATCTCGGCGAAGGCGGCAAGCAGATCGAGTTTGGCGGACAGGTTGAAGCTCCATTCGGCCTTGACGAACATTCAAGAGAGTTATTGAATGTTCGTTCCTGGGCTGTCAAGAGCGGCGCCCGGCCCCTTCTGGAGGACTCCATGATCCTGCGCCAGTTTCTGCACACTGACCCGGTGGCCATCTCTTATCTGTTCGGCTGCGGCGGCCAGGCGACCGGCGCCGTGGTCGATCCGGTGGGCGACATCCAGCCCTATCTCGACGCCGCCCAGGCAACCGGCATGGCCATCACCTATGTCATCGACACCCACCTGCACGCCGACCACCTGTCCGCCGGCCGCGCGTTGGCCGATGCCGTCGGCGCGCCCTACGTCCTGTTCGCCGAAGCGCCGGCGGCGGCGCCGTTCAAGGGCGTGCGCGACGGCGACGTCCTGCAGCTCGGCAATGTCGCCGTCGAGGTGCTCCACACGCCCGGCCATACGCCCGAGCACATCTGTCTGCTGGTCACCGACCGGACCCGGGCCAGCGAGCCCTGGTTCGTGTTGACGGGCCACGCCCTGATGGTCGGCGACCTGGGCCGCACCGAGCTGGCGACCTCTGCGGAAGACGGGGCCCGGACCCTGTTTCGCGGCGTCACGCGGTTGAAGGCCCTGCCGGACCATGTGGAGGTCCTGCCCGGCGCCTATTCCGGCTCCGTCTGCGGCCGAAAGCTCAGCGGCAAGCCGTCCTCGACCATCGGCTTCGAACGTCGACACAACGAAGCCTTCCGCATCGATGACGAGGCCGCCTTCGTCCGCGCCATGCTCGCCGAGATACCCGAGGCTCCCGCTCATGCGGCGGATCTGCGCGCCATCAACGCCGGAACCCCGGCCGCAGCGGCGTGAGCGATCCACGAGTGAAAACAGCCGCCGGACCGCGGCTGGGCCTGGCCGAAAACTGGCGGCAGTTCTCCCTGCTGATCCTGGTCAACGCCTTCGTTGGCGGCATGGTCGGGCTGGAGCGGACGGTCGTTCCGCTGATCGGCTCGGAGGAATTCCGCATCGCCTCGACCACCCTGGTGACCTCGTTCATCGTCAGCTTCGGCGTGGTCAAGGCCTTCACCAATCTGGTCTCCGGTCATTTCGCTGACGTCTACGGGCGCAAGCGGCTGCTGATCCTGGGCTGGCTTGTGGCCCTGCCGGTGCCATTCATGATCGGCTGGGGCCCGGGCTGGGGGTGGATCGTGGCGGCCAACGCGCTGCTCGGCGTCAGCCAGGGCCTGACCTGGTCGATGACCGTGATCATGAAGATCGACCTCGTCGGCCCCAAATCGCGGGGTCTGGCGGTGGGCCTCAACGAGTTCGCCGGCTATCTCGCCGTGGGCCTGACCGCGCTCGCCACCGGCTACATCGCCCAGCGCTACGGGTTGCGGCCGGAGCCCTTCTATCTCGGCATCGCCTTCGCCGTGCTGGGCCTGATCCTGTCGGTGGTCCTGATCCGCGACACCCGTGACCATGTGAACCTTGAGATCGCCGGCCATGCCACAGCCGCCGAACCGGTGCGCTTTTGGGAGGTGTTCCGGCGCACCTCCTGGAGCGATCGCAACCTATTCGCCGCCTCGCAGGCAGGGCTGGTCAACAATCTCAACGACGGCATGAGTTGGGGCATCTTCCCGCTGTTCTACGCCGCCTTCGGCCTGGGCGTCGGCCGCATCGGCGTGCTCAAGGCCATCTATCCGATTGTCTGGAGTTTGCTGCAGACCGTCACCGGCCCCCTGAGCGACCGCTGGGGTCGCAAGGGCCTGATCGTCGCCGGCATGTGGGTCCAGGCGGCCGGCCTGTTCATGACCGCGGCGACCCGGCAGTTCGGCTGGTGGCTGGCCGCCAGCGTCCTGCTCGGACTGGGAACGGCCATGGTCTATCCGACGCTGATCGCCTCGGTCTCCGACGCCTCGCACCCCAGCTGGCGCGCCCGCTCGCTGAGCGTCTACCGCTTCTGGCGCGACATGGGTTACGCCATCGGCGCCCTCGCCGCCGGCGTGATCGCCGACCTGTTCGGCGCCGCCTGGGCCATCGGCTCGATCGGCCTGTTGACCCTGGCGTCAGGCGCGGTGGTCGCGGTCGCCATGCGCGAGACAGCGAGATGATGCGGGCAAGGCGCGGAGGTTCGGAGCCCCCTCAAAAACGGAGACCGCGCCCATGACCGTCCTCTTCATCCTCAACGACCCGCCGTATGGAACCGAGCGCGCCTACAACGCGCTGCGGCTCGCCACGGCGCTCCTCAAGGCCGACCCCGCGACCGGGATCACCGTCTTTCTGATGGGCGACGCGGTCATCGGCGCCAAGCGGGGCCAGAAGACGCCCGAGGGCTTCTACAGCATCGAGCGCATGCTGAACCGCGTGCGGGCGGGCGGGGGCGAGATCCTGCTGTGCGGCACATGCATGGACGCCCGCGGCTTCACCGATGGCGAAGTGATGGACGGCGCCGCGCGGGGCACGATGGACGGGCTGGCCGCCGCGACGGTGGCCTCGGACAAGGTCCTGGTTTTCTAGAGGCGGCAAATGCCCAGGATCGGCTGGCGATGTTGCTCTGCCTGGCCGGCATCGCGAGTAACCCGCCTCCCTTCGTGTCGAACGGCCGCCGGCCGCGGCAAGAAGCCGATCTCGCCTATCGAGGCGCGCGCGAAATCTTCCAACGCCAGCGTGGTTGGCCCCGTCGAGCGTCAGGCCGTCCTGAGGGCGTCGTTCAATGTCCAGGCCGCGTCCCCTTCACGCGAATGTCCCTTTGTAACGGCAGTGGGTAGGTCGGACTAATATGGTAAGTCATCGTTGAAGCGAACCATCTCACCGGTCGCCTTCCGCGCTTTCGGGAACTCGCCGAGCAGATCAAAACAGCGGAGGCGAATCGTTGATGAGGTTGCGGGTCGGGTCGATGGCAGGATATTCGGTGATAGTATCCACATTGGACTATCCAGTAACCGCGATGCCGGATTTGGTCGTCAACTGGCTTGACCCTCGAAAAAGGTCTCGAAAGATAGCGCCATCACGCAAATTTTATACAAGCCATATTCTTCAACTAAATCAACGCCTCAGTATATTGTCGGCTTGCGGGTCGGTGTCGATCACGGTATTGACGTAAAAATGCCAGCAAAAACAAAATCTTGCTGGCGTTTTAGTAATCGAGTGGGAGTGAGGGGGCAAGCGGGTGCGGCCTCCGGTGAAGGGCTTGGTTGACGACAGGGTGACTTTAGCCGGCTGACCCGATCTGCTCGACCCGGAGCCCTACGGTGGTAGGCGAGACTGTCCGCTTGATCTTCCCCGTCGAGCGCATGATCGCGGTTAGATCGACTCCAGACGCCCACGCCAACACGATCAGCGCGCGCCGAGCCAGCGTCCACAGCCTGTTCCGGCCTGCCACCCAACCCTCCAACCGCGCCCGATCCCCGGGAGACAGCCGGCAATTGACGGCTTCGTCATGCCCCAGACCTGCATCCGCGCGAGCTTTTAGGATTCCCTTCGTTGGCGCTGGCACACTTGGCGCCGCCCGCACTGCGGCAAATCATCGGTCCGAGCTCTGAAACTGATCGGAGTCTTGCCGGGCGCGAGTCCGGACACTTCTCCGCGGACCGGTCAGACGACGATGCGTGGTCGTTGAAGCTGGTCGCTCAGCGCTGGGCGCTGCCCAGGCTGGCGAGGCGAGGGGGAGCCTCATTCCCCCGTGTGATTGGCCGCCAGATAGTCCCCATAGCGGTTGGTGAAGACGTAGATCCTGCGCTTCGCGGGGTCCTTCGCTTTGGGGTTTTCGAACAGGATCACCCATTCGACGAGGCCGCCCTGGGTTCGGGAGGTCGTGCTGATAGGCTCAAGGCCCTTCCAACTCGGTTCGATGATCCCGCGCGCGATCATCGTGTCCACCGTGCCGAGGGCGACCGTCCTGATCTGACCGGGCGTGGCGATCTCCCGCCAGTCGTCTTCATGTCCGCCCGGATGGGCGAGCGCGAGTCCGGCGGCGGGAAGGGAAACCGCCAGGGCGAGAGCAAAAGCCAGGGTCTTCATCGGTGCATTCCTGCTGACTAGGGGCGCGGTTCGGGCGCCATGAGGCTGTCGGGGTGGCGGCTTTTCTGTTCGGCGTCCATCCGCGAATGATCATGGGAGTGGAGATCGGAGGAGAACCCGAGGTCGTCGGGGTGGGTGGTGTGCAGCCAGCCGTGCATCTGCATCAGGAACAACAGACAGCCGGCGATAATGAGGCCGTAGTTGGCGACCTTGGAGAAGACCGGGAAGGTCGATGACCTGCGCCAGAGGACGAGGATGGCGACCATGACCACGAGAGCGGCGAGTTGACCAAGCTCGACCCCGACGTTGAAGGCGAGAATGCGCTCGACAAGACCCTCCTGCGGAAGCGGCAGTTTCTGCAGTCGGGTGGAAAGCCCGAAGCCGTGGATCAGGCCGAACCCGAACACCATCCACAGCAGGTCCGGCGGCTTGACACCCAGGCCCTTGCGGAAGCCGTCGAGGTTGTCGAATCCCTTGTAGATCACCGAAATGGCGATCACGGCGTCGACGAGAAAGTAGTTGGCCTTGATGCCCAGCAGGGTGGCCGCCAGCAGGGTGATGCTGTGGCCGAGGGTGAAGACGGTGACGAACTTGGCGATCTGGCCGAAGCGGGTGAGGAAGAACATCACTCCGAACAGGAACAGCAGGTGGTCGTAGCCGGTGACCATGTGCACCGCGCCCGAGCGCAGGTAGGCGAGCGGTCCACCTTCGACGAGCCGCTGGACCTCGCTTTCCGGCACACCGTGGGCAATCGCCGGACCGGCCAGGGCGAGGGCCGCAAGGAGGGCCAAACCGGCCAGCGCCGGCCATGTGGCGCGAAGTGATCGGATAGCGGTCAAGGCAAGTCCCTCAAATCAAAGCAGTGGGTGAGCGAAGACATGGAATGCGGCTGGTCTTGGCCTGGTGGGCGGATCAAGCTTGAAGCCCCGCGCGTTTTCACGCCGGCGCTATGGAGGACCACCCCGTGACACTCGCACCCAACCGACGTGACCTGTTGCTGGTCGCCGCCATGGCTTCGGCCTCGGCGATCCCGCCGACGGCCGCCTCCGCAGACAAAGCGCCCCAAGCGTCCGCCTTCAATGCCAAGCCTCTTCCCTTCGACCCGAAGGCCGTGCCGGGGCTGTCGGAGCGCCTGCTGGTCAGTCATCACGACAACAACTACGTCGGCGCTGTAAATCGTCTTGGCGCAATCCAGGTTGCGCTGACGAGCCTTGATCCCGCGACCGCGCCCGGCTTCACCCTCAACGGCCTGAAGCGGGAGGAACTGGTCGCCTGGAACTCGATGATCCTGCATGAACTCTATTTCGCCGGACTGGGTGCGCCATCGCGGCCGGGCGCGGCTCTGGCGGCGGCCATCGAGCGCGACTTCGGCAGCGAAGCCAAATGGCGTACCGAGTTTTCCGGCTTGGGCAAGGCGCTCGGCGGCGGGTCTGGCTGGGTGCTCCTGACCTGGAGCCATCGCGACGGACGGCTGATGAACCAATGGGCGGCCGATCACACGATGACGCTGGCCGGAGGCGCGCCGGTGCTGGCGCTCGACATGTACGAACATGCCTACGCCCTCGACTACGGCGCGAAGGCGGCCGCCTATGTCGATGCCTTCATGGCGGCGATCAACTGGACCACGGCTGACGGGATTTTCGCCCGGGCTTCCGGCTAGAGCTTCATCGGCAGGGCGCGACGGACATGTCATGCTGCGTCGTGGCCGTGGCGGTGGTGCAGGTCGGGATAATGCGGATGACCGTGGATCAGTCGGGCATGGGCATGCCGGTGCAGGTGCGGCTCGCCGGCGGGATCGTCCGGACCATGTTCATGCTGGTGGTGGTCGTCATGCGTATGGGCGTGCTCATGCTCCAGCGGCTCATGGACATGATCGTGGTCGTGCCGCTCGACGAGGTGCAGGTAAAGGCCCACCGCCATCAACGCCGCAGCCAGTATCAGAGGAATGGTCAGGGCGTCGCCGAACATGGCGATGGCCAGCAGGGCTCCGATGAACGGCGCGGTGGAGAAGTAGGCTCCGGTCCGTGCCGTGCCGAGGAAGCGCAGCCCCAGGACGAACAGCACCAGGCTGACCCCGTAGCCGAGGAAGCCGACCACGGCCGCCGCCGCCGTCAGCCCGATGGATGGCAGCTTCGCTCCTACTGACAGGGCGAGGGTCAGGTTTACGGCTCCAGCGACCAGACCCTTGATCATGGCGATCTGCACAGGGTCCGAGCCGCTGACCTTGCGGGTCAGGTTGTTGTCGATGCCCCAGGCCAGGCAGGCGCCGGCGATGGCTAGTGACCCGATGCCGATGCCGCCGAACCCCTGCCCCGGTTGCCAGGAGAGCAGGACCGCCCCGCCCAGGATCGCCAGCGCCCCGAGCAGCAGGCGACGATCCACATTCTCCCGGAAGGCCAGCCAGGCGATGGCCATGGTCGCCAGCCCTTCGAGATTGAGTAGCAGGGCGGCGGTCGAGGCCGCTGTCGTGGTCAGACCGATCATCAGCAGCAGGGGACCGGCGACCCCGCCGGACAGCACGACCAGCGCCATCCAGCCCACATCCTTGCGGCCGAGTTGGGCCTCGCCGGTCGGTCGTCCGACAAGCCTTCGGCCGTGGTGGATAACCGCCAGACCAACGCCGGACCCCAGATAGAGCAACCCCGCCAGCAGCCACGGGCTGACCCCATCGCCCAGCAGCGCCTTGGCCAGCGGTGTGCTGGCTCCAAAGAGCGCCGCCGAGGCGATGGCGAGGGGAGCCGCCGGCCAGGCGAGATAGGATTTCAGGTTCATGCAGGCGCCGGGTCCGTTTTCGCCGAGACCCGCTTCAATCCCGCCACGCCATGAACAAGACGGTAGAGCGCGGGCAGCACCAGCAGGGTCAGGATGGTGGAGGAGATGATGCCCCCGATCACCACCGTCGCCAACGGTCTCTGCACCTCGGCTCCGGCCCCGACGTTGAGCGCCATGGGAATGAAGCCGAGGCTGGCGACCAGTGCGGTCATCAGAACCGGCCGCAGTCGCGTCAACGCGCCTTCCAGGATCGCGTCATCAAGGCCCGAACCCTGTGACCGCAGCGAGCGGATGAAGGTCACCATCACAACGCCGTTGAGCACCGCCACGCCGGAGAGGGCGATGAACCCGACGCCGGCCGAAATCGACAGCGGCAGCCCCCTGATCAGCAAGGCCGCGACGCCCCCTGTCAGGGCCAGCGGGACGCCGGAGAAGACGATGGCCGCATCCTTGAAGGATCGGAACAGCGCGTAGAGCAGGCCGAAGATCAGCAGAAGCGCGGCCGGAACGACGAGTTGGAGCCGCTTGGCCGCCGAGATCAACTGCTCGAACGTTCCGCCATAGGTGATCCAGTAGCCCGCCGGGGTTTCGATCTCCGCCCCGACCTTCTCCTGCACTTCCCGAACGAATGATCCCAGGTCGCGCCCTCGCACATTGGCGGTGACCACGACCCGGCGCTTGCCGTTTTCGCGGCTGATCTGGTTGGGGCCGATCTCGACGGCGATGGTCGCCACGTCCTGCAACGGAACGAAGCCACGCGGCCCTTCTCCCGTCGCGGGCAGCGGGATGCGGAGGCGGCCAATGGCGTCCACATCCCTTCGCAAGGCTTCTGGCAGACGCACGACGACATCGAAGCGCCGGTCCCCCTCGAACACCTGTCCGGCGACGGCGCCGCCGAGCGAGGTCGCGACGACGCTCTGAACGTCCTCGATGTTCAGGCCCAGGCGGGCCAGCGCCGCCCGGTTTGGCGTGATCTGCAACACCGGCAGGCCGGTCACCTGCTCGACCCCCACATCCTGTGCGCCGTCCACCGACGCCACGACCATTTCGATGCTGTCGCCGATTTCGAGCAACTGATCGAGATCGTCGCCGAACACCTTGACCGCCACGTCGGCGCGAACGCCCGAGAGCAGTTCGTTGAACCGCATCTGGATCGGCTGGGTGAACTCGTAGTTGTTGCCCGGTATTTTCGCGACGGCGGCCTGGAGTTCGGCCACCAGTTGCGCCCTGGGTTTGCCGGGATCAGGCCATTCCTTGCGCGGCCTGAGCATGATGAAGGTGTCAGCAACGGAAGGCGGCATGGGGTCGGTCGCCACCTCGGCGGTGCCGATCTTGGCCACCACACGCTCCACCTCCGGGAACTGCTTGATGCGGGCCTCCAGGGCGGTCTGCATCCGGATGGCCTGGCTCAGACTGGTCCCCGGAATACGCAGCGCGTGCATGGCGATGTCGCCCTCATCCAGGTTCGGAACGAACTCCGACCCCATGCGGCTGGCCCCCAGGGCAGCGACCACGACCAGCACGGCCGCGCCCGCGACAAACGCCACGCGCAGACGCATGGCCATGTCCAGGGCTGGCTTGTAGACGCCCCGCGCCCAGCGCATCAGCGGGCTTTCCTTCTCCTGCACCTTGCCCGTCACGAACATCGCCACGGCGGCCGGAACGAAGGTCAGGGACATCACCAGCGCGGCGGTCAGGGCGATCACCACGGTGATGGCCATCGGGTGGAACATTTTCCCCTCGACGCCGGACAGGGCGAAGATCGGCACATAGACCAGGGTGATGATCAGAATCCCGAAGAGAGAGGGTCGGATCACCTCGCTCGTGGCCTCGGCTGTCAGGGCGAAGCGTTCGTCGCGGGTCAACGGTCGGCCGAGGCGATGCTGCGCCAGACCAAACTGCCGCAGACAGTTCTCGACGATGATCACCGCGCCATCGACGATCAGGCCGAAGTCCAGAGCCCCGAGGCTCATGAGGTTGCCGGACACGCCGGTCCTGACCATCCCGGTGATCGTCAGCAGCATGGAGAAGGGAATGATCGCCGCCGTGATCAGCGCGGCGCGGACATTCCCGAGCAGCAGGAACAGCACCACGATCACCAGCAGTGCGCCTTCCAGCAGGTTCTTCTCGACCGTGGCGATGGCCCGTTCCACCAGTTCGGTGCGGTCGTAGACGGCCTGGGCGACCACGCCTGGCGGCAGCGCCTTGGCGGCGACTTCCAGCCTCTTGGCGGCGGCCTGGGCGACGATGCGGCTGTTCTCGCCAGCCAGCATGAAGACGGTGCCCAGCACCACTTCCTGTCCGTTCTCCGTGGCCGCCCCGGTGCGCAGTTCTTCACCCATGCCGACATCGGCGATATCGGCGATGCGGATCGGCACGCCACCACGATTGGTGACGATGACGCCCTTCAGGTCTTCGATGCCTGACGCCTGACCGGGAACCCGGATCAGATATTGTTCGCCGAACCGCTCGACATAACCGGCGCCGACATTGGCGTTGTTGCGCTCCAGCCCGCTGATCACGTCGTCCATGGTCAGGCCATAGGCCGACAGCCGTTCGGGCAACGGCGTGACGTGATACTGCCGCTCGAAGCCGCCGATCGTGTTGACCTCGGTGACCCCTGGCGTGTTGCGAAGCTGCGGCCGGATCACCCAGTCCTGAAGGGTTCGCAAGTCTTCGGGGGTGTAAGCTCCGCCGTCCGGCCTGCGCGCGCCCGGCCTGGCCTCCAGCGTGTACATGAAGATTTCGCCCAGACCGGTGGCGATGGGTCCCATCTCCGGCGAGACGCCAACAGGGAGCTGGCCGCGGGCGATCTGCAGCCGCTCGTTGACCAGTTGCCGGGCGAAGTAGATGTCGGTTCCATCCGCAAAGATGGCCGTCACCTGGGACAG
The DNA here is from genome assembly GCA_016234625.1 of Caulobacterales bacterium. Lineage (GTDB taxonomy): Bacteria > Pseudomonadota > Alphaproteobacteria > Caulobacterales > Caulobacteraceae > Caulobacter. The sequence continues at coordinate 25,785 of JACRBD010000078.1, forward strand.
GCCGTAGCGCGAGACCGAGCGGGTGTATTCCAGGCCAGGCAGCCCGGCGATGGCGGTCTCGACCGGGAAGGTGACCCGCTGCTCGGCCTCCAGCGGCGAGAAGCCCGCCGCCTCGGTGTTGATCTGGACCTGGACGTTGGTGATGTCCGGCGTGGCGTCGATGGGCAGCCGCTGGAAACTCCAGACCCCAACGGCTGCGGACACCAGCACCAGCGAGAGAACGGCCCAGCGGAACCGGATCGACAGGCCGATGATGCGCTCAAGAAGCGCGGGCTTGGACGGCAAGAGTTCGGGCTCAGTGGTCATGGCTGGCCCCCGCCTTCTCGATGTCGGCGCGGATCAGGAAAGCCCCGTCCGTGACGTATTCGGTTCCCGGCTCCAGCCCACCGAGCACCTCCGTCCACTCGGGCGTCTGGCGACCGAGCGTCAGCATCCGCACCTCGTAGGTGTCGCCGACCTTGGCGAAGACCACCGTGAAGTCGCGGAACCGTTGCAGCGCCTTGGTGCGAACCGCGAGCACGACAGGTCGCCGGGCGACGGTGAACGATCCCTCCACACCCATGCCGGGGCGGAAGATGCTCGCCATGCCGGGTGGAAGCGCGACGTGGGCCAGCAGCGTCTGGCTGGCCAGGTCCGCCGTGGGCAGAACCGCCTCCACCGGCGCGGTCACCCGCGTTTCGCCAGACAGGCTGCGCACTTCGACCAACTGACCGACGCGCACCCGTTCGGCATCTCGCGGATAGACGAAAAACTCGGCATGCAGCTTGGTCGGGTCCGCGATCACGAACAGCGCCTGATCACCGGCCACCCCGCCGACATTCGCGTTCCTGGCGACGATGACGCCGCTGATCGGGGCCGGGATTGAATAGGTCTGGAGGCTGTAGCTGCTCTCGACGCGGGCCAGCACCTGGCCCTTGCGAACCGTCTGCCCAAGTTCCCCGGTCATCGACACGATGCGGCCGGGATACCAGGCCCTGACCTCGCCCTGGCCTTCGGGAGTGATCTCGACGCGTCCGGCCATGTCGATCAGTTCGTCGATGGACGCGCCGCCTGCGATCTCAGTCTTCACGCCGCCTGCCTTTGCGGCATCGGCCGAGATGGTGGTCCGGCCTTCGTAGGAGGCATATCGCCATTGGTGCGTGCGCCCGCCCTCGACGGCCCTGACCATCACGTCGAAGGAGTGAGGCTCGACCACGACGCCACCGCCGCGCAGGTAGTCCTCGACCGCCCCAAAGGCGAAGCGGTCAACTTTGCCGCCCAGTCGGGTCAGTTCAACGGTCAGCCGCACGGATTTTGGATCGACCGGCTTGTCCTTGCGGTAGGCGTAGACGTGGAACTCGGGATCGACGCCATCCTCGAAGATGGTCATCTCGATGGCGAAGTCGCCGTCG
>JACRBD010000002.1 GCA_016234625.1 Caulobacterales bacterium
AGCACCGCCGGCCCGCCGGTCGCCAGCAGCCGGGTGCAGATCTCGGTCATCTCCAGAACCGTGGAGACCGGTTCGGTCACCCGCACCAGCTCGCCGTCGGCTTCCAGCTTGGCGATGAAGTCCCGCAGCGACCGATAGGCCAAGGTGATGCTCCCGTTACGCGCGGCGGAAGCTAGGCGGACCGGAGCGCCGTGTCACCTGTTGGCATTTCAACGAAAATGGACTAAGTTAGCTAATATGAAACAGGTCAATGTTCATCAGGCCAAAACGCAGCTGTCTCAACTGCTCGCCGATGTCGAGAACGGCGAGGAGATCGTCATCGCGCGTGCGGGCAAGCCCATTGCTCGACTGGTGGCCGAGACAACCGAGCGAAAGGTCTATCGCCAGCCTGGAGCCTGGAAAGGGCAGGTCTTTTATACGGAAGAGGACTGGAAGGCGGGCGATGCTGAAATCCTCGAGATGTTCGAGGAGTCGATCAACGCGCCGCTGTTCCCCGAAGAGGTCACCTGAATGCTGTTCTTCGATTCCAACGCCCTGCTGTGGTGGTTGGACGAAGACCCCCGACTGGGCCGCAGCCTGACCGAACAGCTGAGGGAAGAGCCATCGATTCTCGTCAGCTTTGCCACCCCATGGGAGCTCTGGATCAAGGCCGCGCAGGGCAAGCTACGGATTCCCCAGGACTTGGAGACTCAGTTGTCAGCGGGCCGTTTCGAGGTCGTTGCACCGACACTTGGTGATAGTCGTCTCGCCGCCAACCTGCCGCCGATTCACCGGGATCCGTTCGATCGAATGATCGTGGCTCAGTGCCTCAATCGACAGGCGCGCCTGGTCACCGCGGATCGGCAGCTCCGCGACTATGGCGTAGACGTCATTCTGCTTTAGCCGCGTCCCAGGCCTTCACCTCGGCCTTCTTCGCGGACTTGCGCCAGCGGCGTTCGAGGAAGCCCTTCAGCTGGTCGGGATCGAGCGTCTTCAGCCGCGCGAGCACACAGGGGTAGTCCTTGTAGTGAGCGGTGAAGTGGAAGGTCTCCGGCTCGACCTCCAGCAGCAGGTCCCGCTCGTCGAACGACACCTCCATGATCACCGCGCTGGCGTCGTCCTTGCGCACCCGGGTGAAAAACTTGCCGCTCACCTTGTAGGACGGCTGGCCATAGCTCGGCGCCTCCTCGACGCCGGGGAAGGCCATGACGATGGCGTGGAACTCGTCGCGGGTCATGGCGCCTTGGGTGGCGCGCAGGCGTCGCTCTCCCAGGCGTCGTTGTAGGGCCTGTCAAAGCAGCGGCCGAGCCGCTCCAGCGCCCTGGCGTTCATGTCGTCGCCCTGGGTCTTGCGGGCGCGCAGCGTGGCGATGGACCGATCCAGCGACGGGCGATCCTTGACGAAGAAGGCGCGCATGCCGGCGACGAAGCTGTTCCAGTCGATGTGGTAGTCGGCGGGCAGGTCGTCACGGCGGCCTAAAGGCACGATCCGCGCGGCTTCGCGCTCGTCGCCCGCCGAGGCCAGATACTGGGCCATGTGAAAGGCCATGATCGCCCGCTCGCCGGGCTTCGCGATCGGACCGTAGGCGAGATAGTCCTCGGTCGCCTCGGCCGCCTCGCGATAGCAGCCGGCATTGCCCAGCGACCTGGCGTTGGACGGGATTGTCGGCCTCTGATCGAAGGCATGGAAGTCCAGCGTCCGGTTGGCGACTTTGCCGGCCTCGGTCAGCCCGCAGGCGCTGGTTGGCGCGGCCGCCGTCGGCGGGCCGTGGGCGATCAGCAGGCTCGCGGCGGCGAGGAAGGGAATGAACAGCATCAGGAACTCCCTCAGTAGGCCAGCGCCACGCCGTCCTTGCGCATCTCGGTGGCGGCGGCGTAGCGGCCGGGCCAGCGCTCGATGGCCTGGTAGCCGCCAAAGCCGCCCGGATTGGGGCCGAGCTTCCAGCCGATCGCCTGCAACGCCGCCCGGGTCGCCACCGGCACGCCACTCTCCAGATGCAGCTCTCCGGGCTGCCCCATCAGCTCGCCGGTCGGCTCCGTGCCGCCCTCATGGTGCCAGCGCGGGCTGTCGCCGGCGGCCTGCAGATCGAGGCCATGGTCGACCATGTTGCTGATGATCTGCGCCTGGCCCATGGGCTGCATGTCGCCGCCCATGACGCCGAAACTCAGCCAGGGCTGGCCGTCCCGCACCGCGAAGCCGGGGATGATGGTCTGGAACGGCCGCTTGCCGGGGGCATAGAGGTTGGGATGGCCGTCGGTCAGGGAGAACAGCTCGCCCCGGTCCTGGAACATGAAGCCCAGCCCGTCCGGCGACAGGCCGCTGCCCATGCCGCGATAGTTGGACTGGATGATCGAGACCATCATGCCGTCGGCGTCGGCGACGGTGAAATAGGTGGTGTCGCCCCTCGACGGGGCCTGACCGGGGTGCACCGGCGTGAGGATGCTGTCCGGCTTGATCAGCGTGGCCCGTTCAGCGGCGTAGGCCTTGGAGTTGAGCCATTCCACGGGGACCTTGCTGAACTCCGGGTCGGCGAAGTAACGGCCGCGATCCTCGTAGGCCAGGCGCTTGGCCTCCACCGCGTGGTGGATCGACGCCGCCGACTGGAAGCCCATCGCCTTGACGTCGAAGTTTTCCAGGATGTTCAGCATCTGCAGGGTCGACAGGCCCTGGCTGTTGGGGGCCAGGCCGTAGACATCGACGCCGCGATAGCCGCTGACCAGCGGGGTGGTCCATTCGCTGTGATGGGCGGCGAGGTCGGCGCGGGTCATCCAGCCGCCGATACGCTTGAAGTAACGCTCGATCCGGTCGGCGATCTCGCCGTCATAGAAGGCGTCGCGTCCGCCGGCGGCGATCTGGCGGTAGGTCGCGGCCAGGCCCGGATTGCGGAACAGCTCGCCCTCGCGCGGGGCGCGGCCGTCGGGCATCCAGACCTTGCGGAAGTTCTCCACCTCCTCGATGCCGGCGTCGGGGCCGGTGAACCGGCGCACCGAGGCGGCCAGGTAGAAGGCCACATTCTGGCTGACCGGCGCGCCCTCTTCGGCATAGGCGATGGCCGGGGCGAACAGGTCCTGCCACGGCAGCTTGCCGAACCGGCCGTGCAGGTCCCACCAGGCCTGGACCGCGCCCGGAACGCTGACCGAGATGGCGCCGAAGCTGGCGATGTGGCCGTTCTTCGAGCGCGCGCGCTGCGTCTCCAGCGTCAGGGCGCGCGG
>JACRBD010000082.1 GCA_016234625.1 Caulobacterales bacterium
CGGAATCCATCGGCTGGAGCAAGAACCGCTCGAACGCCAGACACTCGAATCGCGCCGGGTAGACGCACGGCTGGGGATAGACCAGCTGCAGCTCCTGGCCGGACGTCTGGACCCCGGGGGCGTCGGACTTTGGACTGACGCAGATCCAGTCTATCCCCGCCGGGGCCGCGAGGGTTCCGTTGGTCTCCACCGCGATGGTAAAGCCCGCCGCGTGCAGGGCATCGATCAGCGGCGCGTCCAGCTGCAGCAGCGGCTCGCCGCCGGTGCAGACCACCAGCTTGTTGTCCTCCGGCCCGGTCCAGGCGGCGCTTACGGAGGCGGCGAGGTCGGCGGGCGTGACGAACTTGCCGCCGCCCTCCCCGTCCACGCCCACGAAATCGGTGTCGCAGAAGGTGCAGACGGCCCCGGCCCGGTCCTGTTCGCGGCCGCTCCACAGATTGCAGCCGGCGAAGCGGCAGAACACCGCCGCCCGGCCGGCCTGGCCGCCCTCGCCCTGCAGGGTGAGGAAGATCTCCTTGACGCTGTAGGTCATGGCGCGCCCGCCGGGCGGCCGGCGGCGACCCAGCCGTCCCAGCCCGCCGCTCGCAGCTCGCAGGCCGGGCATTCGCCGCAGCCATAGCCCCAGGGGTGAAGCTCGCCCCGTTCGCCGCGATAGCAGGTGTGGCTCTGCTCGACGATCAACCCGACCAGCGACTCACCGCCCAGGCTGGCGGCCAGCTGCCAGGTCTGGGCCTTGGTCAGCCGCATCAGCGGGGTCTCGATGCGGAAGGCCTGCTCCATGCCGAGGTTGAGCGCCTGCTGCATGGCGTCGAGGGTGTCGCGGCGGCAGTCGGGATAGCCGGAATAGTCGGTCTCGCACATGCCGCCGACCAGCACGTCCAGGCCCCGGCGGTCGGCCAGGGCGGCGGCGTAGACCAGGAACACCAGATTGCGGCCTGGCACGAAGGTCGACGGCAGGCCCCGCTGCGTCATCTCGATGGCCCGGTCGGCGGTCAGGGCCGACTCAGCGACCGCCCCGTAGGACCGCAGGTCCAGGACATGGTCCTCGCCAAGCCGCTCCGCCCACTGCGGATACCGTTCCAGAACGCCCGCGCGCACGCGCTGGCGGGCTTCCATCTCGACGATGTGCCGCTGGCCGTAGTCGAAGCCGACCGTCTCCACCCGATCATGGCGCGACAGGGCCCAGGCCAGACAGACGGCCGAATCCTGCCCGCCGGAGAACAGGACGAGGGCGCCGTCGGTGGCGGGGCGGGATGCGGTCATCGGTCGGGTTTCGCCGCTGGCGGTGGAAAGGTCGTCCTGTACACGACCAGCCCCGCTCCCGAAACGGCCCGGGGAGCTCGCGGCGCCCGTTTCGCGAGCGCCGGCTCCCGCAGGGGGAGAAGAAGTCGTTTCCCAAGCGTCACTTGGAGAAGCGCGCCTGCAACACCAAGGTGAAAAGCGGCAAGTTGACGGCATTCATATGGCCGCGGCGGTTGACACATCACGGGTCGGCGTATGCAATCCAGAAAGCTGCGGGGGAATGTGTCGCGCGACCCCGGCGGTACAAGATCGCGCGATGCACGAGGAAACATCGACGCCGTGAACCTCCAAGAAGGGGTCACGCCGTCCGGGGAGGGTTACGAATGTCCGAATCTCTGCGCCTGCGGAGTCTGCTAATCGCCAGCGTGTCCGCCGCCGCCATGCTTGGCGTGGCCGCACCCGCTTTCGCCCAGGACACAACGGTCGGCGAGATCGTCGTGACCGCCCAGAAGAAGGAAGAGGCGATCCAGGACGTGCCGATCGCGGTTTCCGCGTTCAGCGCCGAAACGCTCAAGGCGTCCAAGATCGACGGCGGTCCAAACCTGGTTCTGGCCGTGCCGAACGTGAACTTCTCCAAGGGGAACTTCACCGGCTACAACTTCCAGATCCGCGGCGTCGGCTCCAAGCTGGTCGCCGGCTCCGGCGACGCCGGCACCGGTATTCACCTGAACAACGCCCCTCTGACGGCCAACAACCTGTTCGAGTCGGAATTCTTTGACGTCGAGCGCGTGGAAGTGCTGCGCGGCCCGCAGGGCACGCTGTACGGCCGCAACGCCACCGGCGGCGTGGTCAACCTGATCTCCGCCAAGCCGACCGACGACTTCGAAGCCATGCTCCGCCTCGAGGCCGGCAACTTCGGCACCAAGAAGGTGCGGGCCATGGTCAACCTGCCGATGGGCGACATGCTCGCCCTGCGCGTCGCCGGGGCCATGACCCAGCGCGACGGCTACGGCGAAAACACCAACACTGGCAACAACGTCGACGACCGCGACCTGTGGGACGTGCGGGCTACCCTGGCGTTCAACCCGTCCGACACCTTCCGCACCACCCTGATGTGGGACCACTTCGAGGAAGATGACAGCCGCTCGCGTATCGGCAAGCAGCTCTGCCTCAAGGACACCGGGCCCGCCACCGTCGGCGGCTTCGGCTACCATCCCCTGGGCCTCATCGGGACGATCCAGCAAGGCTTCTTCAGCCAGGGTTGCGCGGAAGCGCGGGTCGATGATCCCAACATCCTCGGCACCCCCAACAGCCAGGGCACCCTGGGCGGTCTGTTCGGCACTCTCTACGGCTTCACCACCGGTGACGCCTTCGCGGGCCAGATGCAGGACCCGGATATCCGCAACATCTCGTCGTCCGCGGACCCGATCTACCAGGCAAAGACCGACATCGTTCAGTTCAACATCAGCTGGGACCTGACCGACGAACTGCAGCTGACCGCCCTGACCGGCTACAGCAAGAACTCCCTGTATACCCGGCAGGACTACAACCGGATTGTTCCGAACAGCCAGTTCAACGCCACCCCGAACCCGGTCAACGTCTATGCCGGCTTCGGCGCGGTCTACACCGGCCTCTACGCCGCCCTGTTCAACCCGACCGCCGCGGCCTTCGGCACGGTTCAGGATCCGCAGGTCGGCGCCCAGTCCCGCTTCACCACCTTCGACATCTCCGGCGGTGACAGCACCAACTGGTCGCAGGAACTGCGCCTGCAGTCGAACTTTGACGGCGCGTTCAACTTCAACGTCGGCGCCATCTACATCGACTTCACCTCGGACGGTGATTACTATGTGATGGGCAACACCCTCACAGCCGCCGCCCAGGTCGAAAACGCCCTGCCCGCGATTGCGTCGGTCCTGGGCTGCTCCAGCGTCACGCCCTGCTTCATCGATCCGAACGCCAATCCGAATCGGTCCGGCCGCAACTACTACGACGCGACCGGCGAGTATCACCTGAAGTCGCGCGCCGTCTTCGGCGAGGTCTACTGGCAGTTGGTCGACAACTTCAAGATCACCGGCGGCCTGCGCTACACCCACGACATGAAGCGTCAGGAAAACCGTCCGGTGGCCCTGTTCGTCCCCGGCGGCCCCGGCATTCCGCTCAGCACCACGACGCCGTACCTGACGGCCGACTTCAAGGAAATGACCGGCCGCATCGGCTTCGACTGGAAGCCCGACGTGTCGTTCACCGACGAAACCCTGATCTACCTGTTCTACTCGCGCGGCTACAAGGCCGGCGGCATGAACTCGCCCTGTACGGCGGCTCCCGGGGTGATCTGCGGTGCGCCGACCTTCGAACCCGAGTTCGTCGACTCCATCGAACTGGGCGCGAAGAACACTCTGATGGGCGGCGCCATGGTGCTGAACCTGACGGCGTTCAAGTACGACTACATCGGCTACCAGATCTCCAAGATCGTGAACCGCGCGTCGACCAACGAAAACATCGACGCCGAAATTCAGGGCGTCGAAGTTGAAACCGTCTGGTCGCCCGTCGACGGCCTGCGCCTCAACATGCAGGTCGGCTATCTCGACACGGCGATCGCCGATGGCACGGGCTCGATCGACACCTTCAACCGGACCCAGAGCGATCCGCTTCTGACCCTGGTGAAGTCGAGCGCGGCGTCCAACTGCGTGGTCACCACCGCGCACGCGGCCTTCGCCCTGTCCACCTCGACCGCCCTGAACAACCCGTTCGCCCTGCTCGGTGTCTGCACGCCGATCGCGTTCGGCGCGGGCAACACCGGGGTCGCCCTGATCCCGGGCGGTCCGCTGTCGGTCGGCCGGAACGCCTTCGGCGGCCTGGTCAGCGACGGTGTCGTGGCCGACCTCAGCGGCAACGAGCTTCCCAACGCGCCGCACTGGACCTTCTCGTTCGGCGCTCAGTACAAGTGGGAAATGGGCGGCGGCTGGGACGCCACCCTGCGTGGCGACTACTACAAGCAGACCGACTCCTACGCGCGGATCTGGAACTCGGACGCCGACGCCCTGCCGAGCTGGGAGAACGTCAATGCGACCTTCACCCTGGCCAACTACGAATCCGGCTGGGTCGTGGACATCTACGGCAAGAACCTGCTGGACGACGCTCCGCTGACGGACACCTACCTGACCGACGACTCGTCGGGCCTGTTCCGCAACGGGCAGTATCTTGAGCCCCGTACCTACGGCATCGGGGTCACCAAGACCTTCTAAGCCGCAAGGCCTCTTCAAGACCGGAAACGGCGGGGATGAAAATCCCCGCCGTTTTTCTTTGTCCGCCCCGCGCTTAACCTATCTTCAAGCGCATTCGGTCATGGTGGAGGTCGAATTGACCCCCAGCGCCCGGCCCC
>JACRBD010000079.1 GCA_016234625.1 Caulobacterales bacterium
CCGACCCGCTTCGCGGGCCACCTTCTCCCACAAGGGGAGAAGGGGCATTATCCCCTCATGATCCGCGACCTCGACCACATCAACATCGCCACGCCGCTGCTCACCCAGACGCGCGACTTCTGGCGCGACGTCATAGGGCTGACCGAGCGCTGGCGGCCGGACTTTCCGTTTGATGGGCACTGGCTCTACGCCGGCGACAAGCCGGTGGTGCATCTGATGGGTCGGGCCGCGCAGGGCGTCGGGTCGGATCAGGCGACGCTGAACCACGTGGCCTTCGCCATTCCCGACCTGGAGGCGGCCAGGGCGCGCCTGACCGGGCTGGAGGTCACGTTTCGCGAGATCGGCGTGCCGGGCGCCTCCATCCAGCAGCTGTTCCTGCAGGACCCGAACGGGATCACCATCGAGCTGAACTATCTGGGCGCGGAGACGGCGAAGGCGCGGTCGATATAGATCTTCCTTCTCCCGGAGGGAGAAGGTGTCGGGTGGAACCCGACGGATGAGGGATTACGAAATCCGCCGCGACGCACCGCAAACCCTCACCCTCCCATCCCGCTTCGCCAAGGCGCCGCAGGATGGGCCCCTCCCTCTCCCGCCGGGAGAGGGAACTGGCGCTACGGCCGCCATCGCATGCTAGCCTCCCTCGATCGGAGGCCCCCGCCATGAAGACGTCCGCCCTCGCCGCCCTGCTGGCCGCGCTCGTCGCCGCGCCGGTCCTGGCCAACGACTCCACCGCCGAGCTGGCCGCCGGCGGGCTGGTGTTGACCCGGACCGACGCCATCGAGATGCGGTCCGAGGACCTGTTCATCTCCGAGGATCTGGTCACGGTCCGCTATGTGTTCGTCAACACCTCCGGCGCGCCGGTGACCACCCGGGTGGCCTTCCCGATGCCGGACCTCGGCGGCGAGGAGTTCTTCTACCACGACACCGCGATCCCCAACCGCGAGGACCCGGCCAACATCCTTGACTTCCGCACCACGGTGGACGGCAGGCCGGTGACCATGGCGGTGGAGCAGAAGGCGCTGGTCAACGGCGTCGACCAGTCGGCCTGGCTGAAGGCGCACGGCATTCCGCTGGCCCTGCATGTCGAGGGGGTCACGGCGAAGCTCGACGCCCTGCCTGGGGCGGCGCGGGACGAAGCCCTGGCGCTGGGCATCGCCACGCCCGAGGAATACGACGCCGGCAAGGGCGTGGAGCGGCATCTGAACCCGGCCTGGATCCTCAGGACCACCTTCCATTGGGAACAGACGTTCGCGCCCGGTGCGCAGGTGGTGGTCGAGCATCGCTACCGGCCGGCGGTCGGCGGCAGCGTCGGGACCATGGTCGGCTCACCGGGCTACATGGCCGACGCCGAGGGAGCGGCGGAGCGGGCGCGCTACTGCATCGACTCCAGCTTCTTGTCGGCGGTGGAACGGGCCCAAAAGGGCCGCGACTACCCGCCCTTCACCGAGTCCCGCATCGCCTATGTGCTGAAGACCGGCGGCAACTGGGCAAAGCCGATCGGCGATTTCCGGCTGGTGGTGGACAAGGGCGCCGCGGCCAATCTGGTCAGCTTCTGCGCCAGTGGAGTGAAGAAGATCGCCCCGACCCGCTTCGAGGTGCGCAAGACCAACTGGCGGCCGGAGAAGGACCTGTGGATCCTCATCCTCAAACCCCTTCCTCCCGCTGAGTGACGCCGCGTCACGCTTTCGCTTCGCGCGGAGCAGCCTATCCTGTGGCCATGACTGGACCTGTTCTCGACCCCAACTATGACCCGCGCAGCGACGGCGCCCTGCGCGAGGGCGGCCACAAGCTGGTCAAGCCACGCCATGCGGCGACCCTGATCATCGTGCGACGCGATGCGAAAAAGCCCCGGCTGCTGATGGGCAGGCGCAATCGGGGCCACGCCTTCATGCCGGACAAATGGGTGTTTCCGGGAGGCCGGATCGACCGGGGCGACTTCACCGCACCCTCGGCCACCGAGCTGTCGCCCGAGGTGGAAACCAAGCTGGCCATGACCGCCCGCCACGCCAGCCCGCGCCTGCCCCGCGCCCTGGCCCTGGCCGCGATCCGCGAGACCTTCGAGGAGGCCGGCCTGCTGCTGGCCAAGGCCGCCCCTCCCCGGCCCGGGGCGGGCGGATGGCGCGAGTTTCTCGAGGCCGGCGCCCTGCCCGACCTGGCGGCCCTGGACTATGTCGCCCGGGCGATCACCCCGCCCTATCGGCCGCGCCGGTTCGACGCCCGCTTCTTCATGGCCGAGGCCGACGCCCTGCTGAGCCTGGAGCGGCGGCCCGACTGCGGCGAGCTGGACGAGATCGAATGGGTCGATCTGGACGAAGCCCTGGCCCTGGACCTGCCCAACATTACCCGCTTCGTCGTCGCCGAGATCGCCGAGCGGCTGGCGAAGGGCGCCCGGCCGATCCCGTTCATGCGCTTCCTGGGCGGCGCGCGGCGGTTGGAGCATCTGTGACGCCTGTCCGCCCACGCCACGCCGCCAGCCTGATCCTGCTGCGCCAACAGGCCGGCGGGACGCGGGTGCTGATGGGTCGGCGGCCCGCGAAGTCGCGCTTCGCCCCCGATGTGTTCGTGTTTCCGGGCGGTCGCGTTGATCCGGCGGACTACGACCGGCCAGTGGCCAGGGCGCTCGCCGAGGACTGTGTGCGCCGCACCGGGGCCGACTCGCGGCTGGCGGCCGCCCTGGCCAGCGCCGCCCTGCGCGAGACCGAGGAAGAGACCGGCCTGCTGCTGCCGCGGGACCACGCCCCCCTGACCCTGGCCGCCCGGGCGATCACCCCGACCAACAGCCCCGTGCGCTTCCACGCCCGGTTCTTCGCGGCCGACGCCGACCTGGCCAGCGGCGAAGCCGGCGACACCAGCGAGCTGGCGAATCTCGCCTGGCGGACTTTCGACGAGTCCCTGACCCTGCCCCTGTTCGACATCACCGAGGCGATCCTGCGCACCCTTCGGGCGGAGGGATCGCCATTTCTGATGACCTATCGCGCGGGATCAACGCTGGTGAAAGATCTTCCATAGTCGTCATGGCCCGACTTGTTCGGGCCACCCATGAACTCGATGATTCGTGGTCGGCGAGACACCTCGCGCCGCGCCCTTGCCTGATCGGTCGCCGCGCTTGGGTGGCCCGAACAAGTCGGGCCATGACGGTGATGGATCAGAGCGGCTTGCTCAGATCGAACTCGACGCGGAAATGGCGGTTCGGCCGTCGCAGTTCGTAGGCGAACACCACCCCCGGCTCGATCTCCATGGCCCAGACGTTGTCGATCGACGCCGGATTGCCCCTGGCCAGGAACAGCGTCCGGGAAAAGGCGTCGGCCGGGAAGGCCTGCCGCCCCGCGGCCCCCGTCGCGACCGTGTCGCCGCCGTACCGCGAAAGGGTGTCCTCCGATCCGTCCGGATGCCGGTGATCATGCTTCAGCCGCAGGCCCGCGGCCGTACGGGTGATGACCCAGGTGCGCGAGCGATCCTCACCGACGCTGAACGGAATGCGCACCTCGGTCGCCGTGCAGTCGCGCACATGCATCACCAGCGGCTTGCCGGCGAAGGCGCTGTCGGCCGGATCGGTGGTCGCCACCCGGCCGGCGAACCGCTGGCCGCAGAGGGCCTGGAGGCGGGCAAGGAACTGGTCGGCAGGCTGCGTCCTCGGAACCGAGGCGCAGGCGGAGAGCAGCAGGGCGGCCACGAGGGCGGAGGTTCGAACGATCATGCCGCCACGCTAGACCGCAGGGACGTTGACTTCCAGCCGCGCCTGAGTATGTTCCGCGCCTCTCAGTTTCGGCCCTCGCGGCTACCCAAGGATTCCCACGATGGCCAAACCGGCTTCCATCAAGATCCGCCTGAACTCGACGGCGGACACCGGCTTCTTCTACGTCACCAAGAAGAACGCCCGCACCATGACCGAGAAGCTCGTGCTGAAGAAGTACGATCCGGTCGTGCGCAAGCACGTCGAATTCAAGGAAGGCAAGATCAAGTAAGGGCCGCGAACCCATACTGTTCGAGTGAAAAGCCCAGCCTTACCGCTGGGCTTTTGTTTTTCCGGATCCGGATCTGGACCGCGATCGTGACCGGGACGCCTCCGTTCCCGAATGCGACGATCGTTTCGAGGTCACCTCTACCGCCGGCTTGGGCGGTTCCGGGTAGCGCGTGCCGAGCATGGGCTTGCGCTGGCTGGGCAGGCTGATGGCCAGTCCAACGACCGCCAGGGCGAAGGCGATCACGCTCAGCATCAGGGCGAAGCCGGGAAGCGAACTCCAGACCTCGGGCTTGGCGTGCAGACCGGCCATGTCTTCGAACATCGACGCCCAGGCGACCGCGACCGCGAAGGCCATGGCGGCGCTGATCAGGCGGGCGCGCAGAGCATCCAGTTCCTGGTAGGCATAGGCCCCGGCGATCGCCACCAGCACGCCCGCCAGGAGATCGTCCAGCCAGTAGGGCGGAATGGTCCAGCCATGCCAGTTGCGCATGATCATGGCCGTGATGATCAACGGTCCAAGCACCAGCGCGATCGGAACCGAATAGCGGCGCCAAGTCATGTCCAAGCCTCCCCAACATATGGACCAATATCAGGTGGTGGTGGCAACACTATCGGGAACCGGGCGCGGAAAGCTCCGGGACCGGAATTTCTGTGGATATCACGCGGCGCGGGCGATGACCCGGTTCCGGCCGGCGGCCTTGGCCTCATAGACCGCCTCGTCCGCCCGCTTGAGCAGCAGGTCGGGGGTGTCGTCCTCGCCCAGGGTGGTGGCCACCCCGACCGAAATGGTCACCGTCAGCAGCTCCTTGCCGCCGGAGACCCGGAAGGGCGAGCCCGCCACATGCAGGCGAATCCGCTCGGCGACCCGCTGGGCGTCCTCCAGCCGGGCGCCCGGCATGATCACGGTGAACTCCTCGCCGCCATAGCGGCAGGGCAGATCGATGGCCCGGACGTTGGACGCCAGCCGCACGGCGAACTCGCGCAGCACCTCGTCGCCGATGTCGTGGCCGAAGGCGTCGTTGATCTTCTTGAAATGGTCGATGTCGATCATCAGCGCCGACACCGGATCGCCGCCGTGCGTCGCCCGCTTCACCAGGGCGCCGAGCTGGCCCTCCATGTAGCGGCGGTTGTGCAGGCCGGTCAGCTGGTCGGTGACCGCCAGCTCCAGCGAATGGTCGAGGTTGTCGCGCAGGAAGTCGGTGTAGCGCTTGCGGCGGATCTGGGTCCGCGCGCGGGCGGCCATCTCCTGCGGATCGAGCGGCTTGGTCAGCAGGTCGTTGACGCCGATCTCCAGCGCCTTGACCAGCCGGTGACGCTCGTCGGGATCGACGATGGCCAGGATCGGCAGGTGGCGGGTCGCTTCGTCCGAGCGGATGGTGGCGGCGAAACGCAGGCCATCGAAGGCACGGGCCGTGGCGTTGACGATGATCAGGTCCACCGGGCCGCGCGCGGTCAGATGCGCCTTCTCCGGATCGGTCTCCATCACCGGGCGATGCTCTATGGCCAGTTCGGTCATCAGGCGCTGGGCCTGGCGCTCGTTGTCATCGACCACCAGCACCCGGCCGCCGGTTCCGCCCAGGCGGGCGGCGGCGCCGGCGATCACGCCGATGCGGCGGCCGGAGGCTTCGCGGGCGCGCAGCTCGTCCATCACCTGCTTCAGCCGGGTCAGGCTGCGCACCCGGGCGAACAGCATGACGTCGTCGATCGGCTTGGTCAGGAACTCGTCGGCGCCTGATTCCAGCCCCTCGATGCGGTCGGACCGACCATCGAGAGCGGTGACCAGCACCACCGGAATGTGACGGGTGGCCGGATCGTCCTTCAGACGGCGGCAGACGGCGAACCCGTCCATGCCGGGCATCATCACGTCCAGCAGGATGATATCGGGACTTTCGGAAGCGGCGATGGCCAGGGCGGTAGGTCCGTCCTGGGCCGTCAGCACCTCGTAGTACTCGGCGGCCAGCTTGGCCTCGAGCAGCTTCACATTGGCTTCGATGTCGTCGACGACCAGGATGCGTGCGCTCATGACCTTCGCTCCCTAGCCCAGGAATTTCCGGATCGTGTCGAGAAAGTGCGACACCGAGATCGGCTTGGAGATGTAGGCCTCGCAACCGCCTTCGCGGATGCGCTCCTCATCGCCCTTCATGGCGAAGGCCGTAACGGCCACCACCGGGATGTGGTTCAGATCGTCGTCTTCTTTCAGCCATTTGGTGACTTCCAGACCGGAGATCTCCGGCAGCTGGATGTCCATCAGGATCAGATCGGGCCGGTGCTCCCGCGCCAGGGCCAGCGCCTGCAGGCCCTCACGGGTCTGCAGCGTCTCGTAGCCCTGGGCATCGAGCAGGTCGTGGAAGAGCTTCATATTGAGCTCGTTATCCTCGACGATGAGGACCTTCTTGGCCATTCAGAGACCCAAAACCCCAGCCGTTTCGACAATGCGGGCCAGCGAGAGACTCGCCGCTGTCGTGTTCCGACCAGTAATCGGGGAATATCCTTAAACCCGAGCTAACCCCCCGCGCTAACCATCGAGAAACCCTTGCAGCCCGTCGCCCTGGAAGACCTGACCATCCACCCGGCAGCGCCCCTGCTGATCGTCGACGTGGACGAGGTGCTGGCCCACTTCATGGCGGGGTTCGAGCGCTACGTGAACCGGCACGGGGTGGAGATGCGGATCGACCGTTTCGCCTTGTTCCAGAACCTGTACCGGCCCGGCGAGACCGAGCCGCTGGACCTCGAAACCGGCAAGGCGCTGTTCGACGACTTCTTCCGCCACGGGGCCGATGATCTCGATCCGGTGGAGGGCGCGGCGGACGCCCTGGCCGACCTGTCGGCCCGCTCCGGGGTGGTGATTCTGACCAACGCGCCGGCCCATGCGCTCGAATCACGCACCGGCTGGTTGGGCAAATACGGCTTCGACTACCCGATGATTCTCCATTCGGGGCTCAAGGGCCCGGCCATCGCCGCCATGGCGGGGCGCACGGCCGGGCCGTCCTGCTTCATCGACGATCTGCTGCCGAATCTGGAGTCGTCGTACCAGTCCGCCCCGGCCGTGGCCCGCTTCCAGATCATCGCCGACCACCGCCTGCGGCCCTACGCGCCGACCGTGCCTGAGCGGCATGACCTGCATGAGGACTGGGCGACGCTCGGCCCGGCGCTGGGGGCGGCGATCGCATGATCCGTATCGGCGTCGACATCGGCGGCACCAAGGTCGAGGCGGCGGCGCTGGACGGCGGCGGGGCCTTCGTGGCGCGCGTGCGCAAACCCAACCCCGGTGACTATGACACCTTCGTCGGCGTGGTGGCGGAGCTGGTGGCGGAGGCTGAGACCCAGGCGGGCGTCAAGGGCGCCAGCGTCGGGATCGGCATGCCCGGTTCGATCTCGAAAAAGACCGGGCTGATGCGCAACGCCAACTCCGTCTGGATGAACCATCGGCCCATGCGCGAGGACATCGCCCGCGCCATCGGCCGCCCCGTGCGCATGGAGAACGACGCCAACTGCTTCGCCCTGTCCGAAGCGACAGACGGCGCGGCAGCGGGCGCGCGGGTGGTGTTCGGGGCGATCCTCGGCACCGGCTGCGGCGGCGGGGTGGTGGTCGATGGCCGGACCATCGAGGGCCGCAACGGCGTGGGCGGCGAATGGGGCCACAGCCCCCTGCCCTGGCCATCGACGGAGGAGCACCAGGCCCACCAGTGCTGGTGCGGCCGCACCGACTGCCTGGAGACCTGGACCTCCGGCTCAGCCTTCGTCGAGGACTATTGCCGCGCCGCCGGCCTGATGCGCGACGGAGCGGCCATCGTGGCCGCCGCCCGCGACGGAGAAGCCGCCGCCGAGGGCGCCCTGGACCGTTACATCAGCCGGCTGGGCCGGGCCCTGGCGTCGATGTGCAATCTGCTTGACCCGGACGTCATCGTGTTCGGCGGAGGCATGTCCAACGTCGACGAGCTCTACGAGCGGGTCCCGCCGGTGGTCGCCCACTACATCTTCTCCGACAGCTTCGAGACCCCGATCCGCAAGGCGGTGCACGGGGATTCGTCCGGCGTGCGCGGGGCGGCGTGGTTGTGGCCGCTGGACGGTAGCTAGATCAACAAATTCCGTCATGGCCCGGCTTGTCCGGGCCACCCAGGCACACGGTGTTTCCGCCAGCGAACGCTGATCCGTCTGCGCCTCACTCGGATTCTGATGTGTTCTTGGGTGGCCCGGACAAGCCGGGCCATGACGGTAGTTATGTTGGGAGCTTCCCCCACCCCGGCGCCGGCGCCGCCGCCTCCCGGCTCTGCGGGATCAGGTCCCGCATCCGTCGGGTGAAGCTCTTCAGCGCCACCTCATTCACACTCAGCGGACCCATGCCGTAGCTGGAGGAGGCCATGCCCGCCTGGACCCGTTCGATCAGGGCCTTGTCCTCGATATTGACCTGCCGGTTGACCCGCCAGTTCAGATAGCGGGTCGCCCGCATCTCGCGCCGGTCGTCGGGCAGGACGTAGGCGATCTCGCGCAGCATCGTCTTCGTCGGTGAGACCGGCAGGAACTGCATGAAATCGATCTGGTCGGGATAGATGTCGAACGCGCAGTTGGGCCAGAGCTTGAAATAGGTCCACAGCCGCCGTCGCTCGGGCGGCAGGTGCTCGACCACCGGCAGCAGGGCCTGGTAGCGCCGCTCCGACCAGTTGTCCGACGGGGTGTCGCGCAGGGCGCCCCACATCTTGTCGCACCATTCCGACGCTTCGAGATCATAACCCGCGCCGAACAGGCGGGTCAGGCCAGGGTGGGCGACGGTGATGTGCAGGCTGTCCGAATAGTTGTCCGAGACGTTCTTCCAGTTCACGTCCCGCTCGCGCAGGGTGACCCGTCCCAGCGGCTGGAGCTCCTCCATGCGGTAGGGCTCCATCTCGTCGTAATAGGACCCCAGCATCTCCCGCACTGAAGGCAGGCCGCCTTCGAGGCGGATGAAGACGAAGCCCAGGCAGACCTCCAGCTCGACCGGGACCAGCCCGTGTGTCGCCTGGTCGAAGTCCGGGAACGCCGCCCGGTGCGGCACGCCCGCCAGCCGACCGCGCAGGTCATAGCTCCAGGCGTGGTAGGGGCAGGTCATCCGCAGGCCGCAATTGCCCGCCGGCCCGTCGACCACCCGCGAGGCGCGGTGGCGGCAGACGTTATGGAAGGCGCGCACCTTCTGGTCGTCGCCGCGCACCACCACGATGCTCTCGCCAAGGAACTCCAGGGTGTGGAAGTCGCCGGCTTCGGGGATGTCGGACAGGTGGCAGACGATCTGCCAGGCCTGGCGGAAAACCGCCCGCTTCTCGGCCTCGAAGAAGTCCGGGTCGTGATAGATCCAGCCGGGCAGGCCGACGCCCTCCCCGCCCAGCTCAGGACGAATCTCCGCGGACCGGATGGCGCTCATGACAAACCTCTTTCCGACCCGCCTAAGTCGCTCCGCCGGCTCCATGGCGTCAAGACATCCTGACGCCGCGCACCGCCCGGGCCGTGTATGCTGAACGCATGAAAGCCCTCTGCCGCGACTGCCTTTGGACCGGAGACGACGCCCCGCGCCGTTGTCCGGCCTGCGGCTCGCCGCGGATGGTGGCGCACGAGGCGCTGGCGACCCTCAGCTTGGCGCACCTGGACTGCGACGCCTTCTACGCCTCCGTGGAGAAGCGCGACCGGCCGGAGTTGCGCGACGTGCCGCTGATCGTCGGCGGCGGCAAGCGCGGGGTGGTGACCACCTGCTGCTACATCGCGCGCATGAGCGGGGTGCGCTCGGCCATGCCGATGTTCAAGGCCCGCCAGCTGTGCCCCCAGGCGGTGATCCTGCCGCCGGAGTTCACCAAGTACCGCGCCGAGAGTAAACGCATCTTCGCCAAGGTCCGCGACCTGACGCCCCTGGTGCAACCCCTGTCGCTGGACGAGGCCTGGATCGACCTGTCGGGAACGGAGCGGCTGCACGGCGCCCCGCCAGCGGTGATCCTCGCCAGGCTGCAGCGGGAGATCGAGTCCGAGATCGGCCTGACCGTCTCCATCGGTCTGGCGGCCAACAAGTTCATGGCCAAGATCGCCTCCGAGATCGACAAGCCGCGCGGCTTCTCGGTCATCGGGGCGGCGGAGTCGCAGAGCTTCCTGGCGCCTCGGTCCGTGCGCATCCTGCCGGGGGTCGGGCCGGTGCTGGCCGCCTCCCTGGAAAAGGCCGGGTTCAGGACCGTCGGCGACATCGCCCGGGCCGACCTGCGCGACCTGGCCGACCGGTTCGGCGCGCACGGCCTGCACCTGCACAAGCTGTCGCTCGGCCAGGACAGCCGGGTGGTCAATCCCGACCAGCACCGCAAGACGATCAGCGCCGAGACCACCTTCTTCGACGACCTGCACGTCATCGAGGACCTGGAGAACCGCCTCTGGCCCCTGTGCGAGAAGGTCGCCCGCCAGCTGCGGGCCGAGGGCATCGCCGGCCGGGTGGCCGTGCTCAAGCTGCGCACGCCGGACTTTCGGATCATCACCCGCCGCCGCACCCTGCCGGTGGCGACCCAGACCGCCCGCACCCTGTTCACCGTCACCCGTGAGCTGCTGGCGGTCGAGGCCAAGGGTCAGAGCTACCGGCTGATCGGCGCGGGCCTGTCGGACTTCATCGACGCCGCCGCAGCCGAGGGCGACTTCTTCGCCGACGCCGAGAAGCGCAGCCTGAAGAGCGAAAAGGCCGTCGACGCCCTGCGCGCGAAGTTCGGCAAGGGCGCGGTGGTGACAGGCCGGGCGCTGGGCCGCGAGGAGCGGGATTAGCGCCACAACGCGGCGCCCGCGTTTCGCCGGACCGCGACTCACCTGCTGGCCTTCGCTGTCCAGAAGCAGCGGCCATGAGCGGACATCGGCCGCCGCTCACCCGCATGGCGCGTGGGTGAACCGGCTCCAAAACCTCGCCCGTGGCGGGAAAGCTGATCACGAGCGCGCCACACCGACGGGTGAGGCCTTCTCGGCCATTCCAAATCGCCGATGTTTCCATATCTAATTGCCGACAGGGCGAACCTTCCCCGGTTCGCTGTTGATGGACGTCCTATGGCGGAGAAGAAATCAGGGACTGGATCGAACGGAACCGGATCGGCGGTCGTCACCCAGACGAAGCCGAAAACCGCGAAGCCGTCGCTCTATCGCGTCCTGATCCTCAACGACGATTACACGCCGATGGAATTCGTCGTTTACGTGCTTGAGCGATTTTTCAACAAATCGCGCGAAGATGCGACCCGCATCATGCTTCACGTGCACCAGAACGGCGTCGGCGTCTGTGGCGTCTATACCTACGAAGTGGCTGAAACCAAGGTAGCCCAGGTGATCGACTCCGCCCGCCGACATCAGCACCCGTTGCAGTGCACCATGGAAAAGG
>JACRBD010000080.1 GCA_016234625.1 Caulobacterales bacterium
CTCCGCGTCTCCACCGCCATCTCGCGGGCGGACCTCGCGGCGGCCGTGGGCTGGGAGCCGGGAGGCAGCACGCTGCGCGCGCGGCTCTCCGAGCTCCACACGCTGGAGATCGTCCAGTATCCGACGAAGGGCGTCGTCGAGCTTCAGGAGTGGGTGCTGGGGTGAGCCTCGCCGACGACGACACCATCGCTTACGACGTGAACACGGCGGCCAAGAAGGCCAGCGTGAGCCGGTCCACGATCTATCGCCTGATCAACGACGGCGAGCTCCCCTCCGCGAAGGTCCGGGGCTCGCGCGTCATCCTGCGTTCCGATCTGATCGCTACTCTGGAGCGGCTGCGCGAGCTCGCGTGAAGGCCAGCACCTTCCCGCCGGCCACGCGGCCGCAGTAGCCCGCCCATGCGTCCATGAGCTTGCGCCGCTTGGCCAGGGCATCGCCCCGCCGATAGGCGCGCTCCACCTCATCCCCGACGGCATGCGAGAGCGCGGCCTCGACAACCTCGCGGGCGAAGTTCGTCGTCTCGCCGGCCCAATCCCGAAAGGTCGAGCGGAAGCCGTGCACCGAGAAGTCCGGCTTCTCCATCCGCCGCAGCAGCATGGTCATCGCCATGTTCGACAGGGGCTCACCGGCCTTGTCCCCGGGGAAGACGTAGTCGGTTGGCCGCAGCTTGGCGCCGGGCGCCTCGCGCAGCGCAACGAGCAGGGCGACTGCGGCGGCCGGTAGGGGCACCCGGTGCTCAATCCGCCGCTTCATCCGCTCGGCCGGCACGGTCCAGAGGGCGGCCTTGAGATCGAACTCCTGCCAGCGGGCGAGAATCGCCTCGCTCGTTCGGGCGGCCGTCAGGATCGTCAGCTCCAGTGCCCGAGCGGCCGTGGCCTCGCGGGTGCGCAGGTCGGCCATGAACGCCGGCAGCTCGCCGAACGGCATGGCGGGGTGGTGGCCGCGCGTGAGCTTGCGGCGCTTCGGCAGCAGCAGGGCCAGGTGGCCCTTCCAGCGCGCCGGGTTCTCCCACGGACTGGCGATCAGGCCCTTCGCGCGGGCGGCATCGAGAACGTGCTCGACCCGTCCCCGAGTGCGGGAGGCGGTCTCGGGGATGGTCGTCCAGATGGGCTTGAGCAGCTCCAGCACATCATCGGTCGTGACCTGGGCGGCGTCCTTCCCCCGGATCGCCTTGGCGTGGACCTCGAGCGAGGTCTTCCACTGCCCTTTGTGCTTCTCGTTCGTCCACTGCGGCTCCTTGGCCGCCATGACCGAGTCGGCCACCTCGCCAAACGACCGGCCCTCTTCGGCCAGGGCCTTCCGCTCCTCGATGGGGTTCTTGCCCTCGCCGACGAGTTTGCGGGCGGCGATGGCCTTCTTCCGGGCCTCGCCCAGGCCGCAGGCGTTCAGCCCGCCCAGGCCCATCTCCTTGCGGGCCCTGTTCCACTGGAAGACGAAGACCCAGCGCTTGGCGCCCGCCTTCTCGGGATCCTCGGATTTGTCGACTTGGAGGTAGAGGCCGGCGCCGTCGGCGTGGCGACCAGGCGTCTTCACCGACTGCACGAAGCGCGGATTCAGGCGGTCGACCGTCCGGGCCATCCTAAAAGCTATCCTAAAGGCTGACTGAGATTTGCCGGACCACGGTGAACCGGCCTGACACATTCAGGCCGCGAAAGGGCGCTGTGGCAAGGGGGCGTGGAACGGCCTGAGCCACCGTGAACCGGCAGTTCGACGGACCTCGGCTCCACCACCCTTCGCCCTGCGGGCTTCGGGTGGCAAGCCACCCGGGGCCGCATTTGGGGCGAAGGCGTGTCCTCCGTAGCCTTGGCGAAGGAGGGCTGACGCGGCCCTGATCGCCTGGAGCACGATTCAAGGGCGGGTTGCGGGTGGAAAGCCGGCATCCCTTTCCCCAACGCGCCTAACTCGCCAGCGTCATCAGCTTCAGCAGCAGCAGCGCCGCGATGGCCGTCAGCGGGATGGTGAGCGTCCAGTACAGCGTCCGTTTCATCGTCAGCCCTTCCGAACAGCCCGGAGAGTCAACGGCGCGCTGTGATGGCGGTTCCGTCAGTCGACCGCCGCCCTGGGATCGCCGGCCACATGGCGGCCGTGTTCCAGCCAGCGGGCCAGGGCCGGCGACAGCTCCGCCTGCACGCGCTGCTGATAGAGCGCCAGGTCTCCGGCGGTCAGGTCGGTCTGCCAGCGGCCGTTGGTCCCCTTGTTGAGGAAGGTCGTGTGGCCGCCCTCGAAGGACAGCTCGGCGCCGGGCATCAGGTCAGCCCCGGCCCGCTTCATCGACTCGAAGTCGGCGGCCTCGACCAGCGTGGGCCAGATCGCCTCGTCCACCGGGATGTCGAGAAAGCCGCTGATCCGCCGCATCTCGCCGTCGAGGTCGGCCTTCAGGTCGGCGTAGTGGACCAGCAGCAGGTTGTCCCGCGCCCGTTCGGCCCACCAGGCGCGCTCGATCTCGAAGAAGCCGTCGCCCATCTGCTCGGCCGCCGCCGTGCCGCCCGGGGCGATCCAGTGGTGGAAAAAGCCGCGCGTGTCGCGGGGCGGGCGCGGCGTCGGCGCGGGCAGGTCGGGATCGCTCTCGGCCGCCGCGTCCAGCCGCGCCCAGGCGGCCGGCGTATAGGCGTTGTTATGGTTCATGTAGGACAGGCAGGCGTCGCGCCCGTCCCGCGCCACATGGATGTACCTGACCTCGCTCCAGACCGGCAGGGCGCTCAGCGGCAGATGGGACTTGATGTACCGGCGGTGCGTCTGCATCTCCAGCAGGGCCAGCATCTGATCGAGATTGTCCCGCAGCCGGCAGTCCAGCCAGGGCGAGATGAAGTGCAGCGGCTTGGGCTCGATCGACTGGAACACCAGCAGGCTGACGATCTGCTGCATCCAGGTGGTGCCGACCTTGGGCGCGGTGCCGATCACGATGTCGCCCTCGCGCGGAACGTAGCCGTCCCACTGGGCGCTGTCGCAATAGTAGCCCCGGGTGGGCGCAATGGGCGCGCGGCTGAGCATGTATGAGTCCCTCGCCGAACAACGGCGAGCAAGGTTATGCGACAGCCGGCTGGGCGCGGCTAGGAGCTTGGAAGTCCGCATCCTTCAGGATGTTGGAAAGCCCTCAAAGCCTTGGTGGAATTGGAGCTCCGGTCGTCGGTCGCGTGATGCACGAGCCCTTCGGGCCCGCCGCTGCGCGGCCGCGAAGCGGTCCTTGACCCGTCCGAAGACCGGAGCAAGCTCGCCGCCATGGACTTGGGGCAGGGTGTGGGCGACCTGGGTCCCAAGCTTCGGAACTATTTGGGAAGCCTCAGTGCGCCTCGTCCCAGTTGCTCGCGGCTCTCGCTTCCACCACCAGCGGCACGCTCAGCTCCACCGCGGGTAAGGCCGCCTTCTCCATCACCGCTTTCGCCACCCGCATGGTCTCGTCGGCCTCGGCGACACTCGCCTCGAAGACCAGTTCGTCGTGCACCTGCAGCAGCATCCGTGAGCTCAGCCCGGCCGCGACCAGAGCCGCCGGCATGCGCGCCATGGCCCGGCGGATGATGTCCGCCGCCGCGCCCTGCAAAGGCGCATTGATCGCCGCGCGTTCGGCGAACTGGCGCATGCCCACGGCCTTGCCGTGGATGTCGGGGATGTGGATCTTCCGCCCGAAGATGGTCGAGACGAAGGCCTTCTCCCGCACCTCGGCGCGCATCCGGTCCATGTATTCGCGGATGCCGGGGAAGCGCTCGAAATAGGTCTTGATGTAGGCCGCCGCCTCGGACTGGTCGATGCCCAGCTGGCCCGCCAGGCCGAAGGCGCTGATGCCGTAGACGATGCCGAAGTTGATCGCCTTGGCCCGCCGACGGATGTCGGCCGGCATGCCCTCGATCGGGGTGTTGAACATCTCCGAGGCCGTCATGGCGTGGATGTCCAGGCCCTCCCTGAAGGCCCGCTTCAGCTGCGGAATGTCGCCCACATGGGCCAGCAGGCGCAGCTCGATCTGGCTGTAGTCGGCGCTGATCAGCACATGGCCCGGTTCGGCGATGAAGGCCTTGCGGATCTTGCGGCCTTCCTCGGTGCGGATGGGGATGTTCTGCAGGTTCGGATCGGTCGAGGCCAGCCGCCCGGTGTTGGCCGCCGCCAGGCTGTAGGAGGTGTGCACCCGCCCGGTCTTCTCATTGATCGCGGCGATCAGGTTGTCGGTATAGGTGCCCTTCAGCTTGGCCAGCTGGCGCCAGTCGAGCAGGGTGCGCGGCAGGTCATGGCTGGCGGCCAGGCGTTCGAGCACGTCCACATCGGTGGCCCACTGGCCGGTGGCGGTCTTCTTGCCGCCCTCCAGGCCGATCTCGCCGAACAGGATGTCGCCGATCTGTTTGGGGCTGCCCAGGTTGAACGGCCGGCCGGCCAGTTCGTGGGCTCTGGCCTCCAGATCGACCATGCGCATGGAGAATTCGTGGCTGAGGCTGCGCAACAGGTCCGGGTCGACCTTGACGCCGTGGTTCTCCATCTGCGCCACTACCGGCGGCAGGGGCCGTTCGGTGGTCTCGTAGACGGTCAGCATGCCCTCGCGCGCCAGCCGTGGGCGCAGGACCTGCCACAGCCGCAGGGTGACGTCGGCGTCCTCGGCGGCGTAGGCCGTGGCCGGCTCCAGGGCGACGTGCTTGAAACTGATCTCGCTCTTGCCCGTACCGCAGACCTGTTTGAACGGGATGGGCTTGTGGCCCAGCCACAGCTCGCTGAGCTCGTCCATGCCGTGGCCGTGCAGGCCGGCTTCGAGCGTCGAGCTGATCAGCATGGTGTCGTCGATCGGCGAGACCTGGACGCCGTACCGGCTGAGCACAGCGATGTCGTACTTGGCGTTCTGCGCCACCTTGAGGACCGACGGGTCCTCCAGCAGGGGCTTCAGCACGGCAATAGCCTGGTCGAGGGGGATCTGGGTCAGGTCCGCGCCGCTCTCGCCGCCGAACAGGCCTTCGTCCTTCTCGCCATGGGCCAGCGGGATGTAGCAGGCCTCGCCCGGCGCCACGGCCAGGGAGACGCCGCACAGGCCGGCGACGGCCGAGCCCAGGGCGTCGGTCTCGGTGTCGAAGGCCACCGTCCCGACATCCCGGGCGCGGTCGACCCAGGCCTGCAGCGTCGGCAGGTCTCGGACACAGACGTATTGGGTGGTGTCGATATGGACCGGCTCGACCGGCGCGGCCGCTTCCCGCTCGCCGGCGCTGTAGCCGCCGGCGGGGGCGGGTCTGGGCGCGCCCATCTTCGGCATCGGCGTCGGGGCCATGCCGTTGCCAGCCGCCGCGTCCCCGACCCGCCGGGCCAGGCTGCGGAACTCCATCAGCTCGAGGAAGGCCGCCAGGGTGGGGCCGTCCGGATCGCGCACCGCCAGGTCCTCGACCGGTTCCGGCAGCGGCGTGTCGCAGTCCAGCTGGACCAGCTGCCGCGACAGCCGGATCTGGTCGGCGAAGTTGATCAGCGTCTCGCGGCGCTTCTCCTGCTTGATCTCCCCGGCCCGGGCCAGCAGCGTCTCCAGGTCGCCATACTCATTGATCAGCAGGGCGGCGGTCTTGACGCCGATGCCGGGCGCGCCCGGCACATTGTCGACGCTGTCGCCACACAGGGCCTGGACCTCGACCACCTTGTCGGGGCCGACGCCGAACTTTTCGAACACCTGGTCGGGGCCGATCAGCACGTTCTTCATCGTGTCGAGCATCGACACCCGGTCGCCGATCAGCTGCATCAGGTCCTTGTCGGACGAGACGATGACCACCTCGCCGCCGGCGTCGCGCACCTTGCAGCTGTAGGCGGCGATCAGGTCGTCGGCCTCGTAGCCGGCCAGCTCGATGCTCGGCACGCCGAAGGCCCTGGTCGCCTCACGGACCAGCGGGAACTGCGGGACCAGGTCCTCGGGCAGCGGCGGACGGTGGGCCTTGTACTGGGGGTACAGGGTGTTGCGGAAGGTCTTGTCGGAGTGGTCGAAGATCACCGCCAGGTGGGTCGGCCCGTCCTCCTTCATGTCCCGCAACAGCTTGAACAGCATGTTGCAGAACCCCTGCACGGCCCCGACCGGCAGGCCGTCCGACTTGCGCGTCAGCGGCGGCAGGGCGTGGAAGGCGCGGAAGATGTAGCCCGACCCGTCCACCAGATAGAGCCGCACGGGCGGCCCGTCCTGGGTCAACGGTCGATCGGGCAGGGCGTCGGCGTCGGTGTCGGTCATGGGGGGAAGATAGTGGCGGATGGGGCGGTGGTCATCCCGCCAAAGTCATTGCATTCGGTGTTCGCGGCGCCACTATCGCGTGTGGTCGGGAGGCGCCCATGCGCACGTTTGCTTTTGTCGTCTTGCTATTGCTCGCCTCGACCGCCGTCGCGGTCGCCCAGACCGTCGATGCCGACTGGCTGCGGAAGCCTACAAGCGACCAGTTGCGGGCGGCCTGGCCGGCCCGCGCCCTGGCGGCCGGACGCGGCGGCGTGGCGGTCATCGCCTGCGAGATCAACATTCGGGGTGGCCTGGAGAATTGTAAGGTCGAGAGCGAGAATCCAGCAGGCCAGGGTTTTGGCGACGCGGCCCTGATGCTCGTACCCAGCTTCCTGATGAAGCCGGCCATGGAGGACGGAAAGCCGGTTCGATCGGTCATCCGTATCCCGATCTCCTTCGCGTCGAGCGGATCAGGCGGCAATGGGGGCCAGACGATCAGCATGGTGACCAATCCGCCCTGGCGCACGGCGCCGAGCTTCGCCGACATGGCGGCGGCCTGGCCCAAAGGCGCCGACACCATTCAGCAAGGCCACGTCTCCATGCGCTGCAAGTTCAAGAAGGATGGCGGCCTGACCAACTGCGAGACCCTGACCGAAAACCCGCGCGGCAGGGGCTTCGGCGGCGCGGCTCGCAAGCTCGCGCCACTGTTCGCCATTCCCGTCGATCCACAGGATCCCCACTTCCTCGATCGGACCTACGTCAATCTGCAGGTCCGTTTCATCAACCCGACCGCTCCGGAGGCCCTGAAGCGCGCGGTGGTCCAGCCGCGCTGGATCCGCGGCCCCGACCCGGCGAAGGTTCTCGCCATCTACCCCGCACAGGCTGCCGCGGCAGGGGTCAAGGCGGGTCTCGGTTTCGCCGAATGCACCATCGCCACCGACGGTTCCCTGACCGGCTGCGTCGTCGCCCGCGAGGATCCTGCCGGCCTGGGCTTCGGCCAGGCCGCCGTCGCCGTGGCGTCGGTCATGCGGATGAGCCCCTGGACCGAGGACGGCGGCCCGGTTGACGGCGGCAAGATCAAGCTGCCGGTACGCTTCAACCAGGCCCCCGAGCCGGCGCCGGCGGCGCCCTAGATGCCGTCGATCCTCCCCGGCTTCGCCAGGGAGGATCAGCACGGAGCTAACCCTCCAGCCGACCCAGAACCTCGGCAGCGAACACCGACAGGGTGTCGTCCCGGGCGCCCATGATGATGATACGGTCGCCGGGTCTGGCCAGCTTCACCAACGCATCCCCGCAAGCCGTTCGGTCGGTCAGGGCGCGCGCGTTCCGCCCGCCCGCCCGAACATCCGTCGCGATATCCTCGCTGGTCACCTCGCGGATCGTGGTGCCGCCGAAATAGACCGGCTCGGGCATCAACAGCACATCGTCCGGGTTCAGACCCTCGATGAAGCCGCGCACGAACTCCCTGCGCATCAGCCGCAGCGGCCCGAAGCCGTGCGGCTGGAACATCACCAGCAGCCGGCCGGGGAAGGTGTGCAGGGTGTCCAGGGTGGCGGCGATCTTGTCGGGATTGTGGGCGAAGTCGTCGATGACGGTGATCCCGCCCCGGCTCCCGACCACCTCCAGCCGCCGCCGGATGCCGGCGTAGCCCTCGATGGCGGCGACGGCGTCCGCCAGCGGAACGTCCAGCGCCCGAACGGCCGCGATCGCCGCCAGGGCGTTGGCGACATTGTGCCGGCCGGGGACCCGCAGCCGCACGGAAATGGTCTCATCACCCTGCTCGTGCAGCCGGAAGCCGATCGAGTCGGGCGCGGGCGCGATATCGTCCGCATACAGATCGGCGGAGGGGTCCTCGAAGCTCCAGGTCAGCTGGCGCTCGCGGGGCAACTCGGCGGCCAGGCGCGCGGTCTCGTCGTTGTCGAGGTTGAGCACCACCACCCGGGCCTTCAGCGCGTAGTCGCGGAACAGGGTCCGCAGTTCGTCGAGGGTCTTGTGGTCCTCGCTGATGTTGTTGATCACCGCCACCTGCGGCCAGTAGCGGGCGATCGAGCCGTCGCTCTCGTCGACCTCGCTGACGAACAGGTCGCCCTTGCCGACCAGGGCGCTGGCGAAGGGCGTGTCGTCGGTGACGAAGTTCTTCATCACCGCCCCGTTCATTACCGTCGGATCGCGGCCGACAGCGTGCAGGATCCAGCCGATCATGCCGGTGGTGGTCGACTTGCCGCTGGTGCCGGCGACGCCGACCGACTGAGCCGCGCCGTTGAACAGTTCGGCCAGCAGCTCGGCCCGGCCCATCAGAGTCGCCCCGACCCGGCGGGCGGAGACCACGTCCGGCACGGTGTCCTCGACCGCGGCGGTGGCGACGATGATCTGTTCGGCCCGGGTGACCCCGCTGCCGTCCTGCGGAAACAGGGCGATGCCCCGCGAGCGGAGGAACTCGAACTTGGGCGCCGTGCGGCCCTGGTCGAGGGCGCGGTCGGACCCCTCGACCGTGGCGCCCGTGGCCTGGACGATCAACGCCAGGGGCAGCATGCCGCTGCCGCCGATGCCGCAGAAGAAGTAGGGTCTGTCGCGATTCATCCCCGGGAAATATACGGTCGGGGTCGGGGTGACAAACCACCCGGGGAGCGATGGCGGAAATGGTGAGACCGGTCAGGATCGGCGTCGTCGCCCCGGCCTCGCGCATGGACCCCGACGTGCCGGCCGAGGTCGAGGCGCTGGTGCGCCGGCTGTACCCCGACGGGCGGGTCGAGGTCGTCTTCGATCCGCAGTGTTTCCTGGTCCACAACCACTTCGCCGGCGATGACGCCGCGCGGGCGGAGGGCTTCCTGCGGGTGGCCAACGACCCCTCGTTCGACGCCCTGTGGTTCGCCCGCGGCGGCTACGGCTCCAACCGGCCGGCCGAGGCGATTCTCGCCAGCCTGACGGAGGCCGCGCGGGCCAAGACCTATATGGGCTACAGCGACGCCGGCTTCGTGCTGGCGGGCCTGTACAAGGCCGGGATCGGCAAGCAGGTG
Source organism: Caulobacterales bacterium (assembly GCA_016234625.1). Classification (GTDB taxonomy): domain Bacteria; phylum Pseudomonadota; class Alphaproteobacteria; order Caulobacterales; family Caulobacteraceae; genus Caulobacter. Next base: position 9,166 of record JACRBD010000080.1, read on the forward strand.
CACGGGCCGGTGGCGCACGACATCCGCCGCGCCGGCGGCGAAGCGGCCAGCGCCCGCGCCCTCGCCTGGATCGCCGACGGCGACCGCGCGTCGCTGGAACCGAGCCTTGAGCCCGGCCAGAAGGCCGCCGCCTTCAACATGACGGTGCTCAGCCAGCTGCTCGGCACGCCGTTGCAGCCGGACCTGAGCGGCCACGTGCTGATGCTCGAGGACGTCGGCGAATATCTCTACCGGATCGACCGGACGCTGTTTCACCTGACCAGCAACCCGGGCGTTCGCCAGGTCGCCGGCATCCGCCTGGGCCGCTGCAGCGACATCCCGGAGAACGACCCAGACTTTGGCATGACCGCCGAAGCGGTCTGTCAGGAATGGTGCGCCCGCTCGGGGGTCCCGTATCTCGGCCGCGCCGATATCGGCCATGACGCCGACAACAAGGTCGTGCCGTTCGGCGTTAGTTGAGAGTGATCAACGGCTCGTCACTAGGGTGGACCGCGCCCTGATGTCTTGACGGCCAGCGTTGCTCCGGCGGGACCTTCGTCAAGGACGACCCCTCCGGGGTCGCCGCCGCGCGGCCGCCGAAGGCGGTCCTTGACCAAGGTCTCCGGCCGGAGCGCATCATTCCATCAAGGCCAAAGGGCTCTTTGTCATCCGGATAGCGACGGACGACCTTCAGGTAGATCACGGCGCTATCTGAACAGCTTGTTGTAGTCGCCGCCGACCGTATCGGCCCTGGCCAGGGCGTCGGAATCGCCGGTGGCCAGGAAGTGGACCGTCGCGGCGTTCAGCGCCGCCAGCGCCGCCCGGCCAAGGCCTGTGGCCGACGAGATGCGCCGCACGCCCAGGTGCTGCAGCTTCGGGCCGTCCGGCAGGCCCGGCCGGGCCATGACGTTCAACGGCAGACCGCAGTCGGCGGCGACCAGGATGATCTCCTCGGGCACCACGATGCCCGGCGCGAACAGGCCGTCCGCCCCGGCGGCCTTGTACAGGGCGGCCCGCCGCAGCACTTCGGCCACCGCCGCCTCGCCCTCGGCGATCCGCTTCAGATAGATATCGGTGCGGGCGTTGATGAACAGGGGAACGCCGGCCCTGTCGGCCGCCCTGCGCACGGCTTCGATCTTGGCCGCCAGCAGTTCGGGCGACTCCAGCCCGTCCTCGATGTTGACGCCCACGGCGCCGGCGTCGATCACCTTCGCGACGTTTTCGCCCACGGTGGCCGGGTCGTCGGCGTAGCCGCCCTCGAAGTCGCAGCTCAGGGGAATGGAGATCACCCGGGTGATCTCCCGCACGGTCGTGACGAGGAACTCTACCGGCAGATGGTGGCCGTCGGCGTAGCCGTGGCTCCAGCAGACGCCGGCGCTGGTGGTGGCGACCGCTTTCGCTCCGAGGGTCTCGATGACCCGGGCGCTGCCGGCGTCCCAGGCGTTGGGCAGAATCAGAAGGTCGGGGCCCGCGTGCAGGCTGCGGAAGGTTTCGGCGTGCGTGCTCATGGCCTGAAGATAGGCGCGGAACGCCGTTCGGTCAGCCCCGCCCGTGGCGGAAAACGGACCTCAATGGCCGGCCGAGCCCTCGTAAACGCCCGGCGCCAACCGCTCGTTTTCGTCGCCGGCCGCCGTGGCGGCCACGAAGCGGCGGTCGCAGTAGGGGCAGTCGATTAAGCCGGACCCGCCCATCTCCAGCCAGACCCTGGGATGGCCCAGGGCCCCGCCGACGCCGTCGCATGCGATGCGGTGCGAGCGCACCATCACCGTCTCGGGCGGCGGGAAACCCCCGGTCTCCGGCGGCGTGGCCGTGGGGGTGTTGCTGCTGGCCTTGGTCTTGGGGGCGGCGGGCTTGCGGGCCATGTTGCTCTTCTTCGGCTTGCCGCCCTTGGCGAGGCGGCCTGTGGCGCATACCTATGCGGAGCCCCGCCGGGGCGTCAATTGATCCAGCCCTCTGCAAGCCCGCCCAGAAAGCCCGCATGGACCTGCCCGACTACGCCATCGAGGCCACCGGCCTGGTGAAGACCTACGCCGCCACCAAGACGACGCCGGAGAAGACGGCGCTCAACGGCATCGATCTAAAGATTCCGCGCGGCTCGATCTTCGGCCTGCTGGGCCCCAACGGCGCGGGAAAGTCGACCTTCATCAACATCCTCGCCGGCCTGACCCGCAAGACCAGCGGCGTGGTGAAGATCTGGGACCGCGACATCGACCAGCGCCCGCGCGACGCCCGCGCCGCCATCGGCGTGGTGCCCCAGGAGCTGGCCGCCGACGTCTTCTTCACCCCGCGCGAGTCGCTCGAGACCCAGGCCGGGATGTATGGCGTGCCGAAGAAGGAGCGCCGCACCGACGAACTGCTCGCCGCCCTCGGCCTCTCCGACAAGGCCAATGCCTATGTCCGTCAGCTGTCCGGCGGCATGAAGCGGCGGCTGATGGTGGCCAAGGCCATGGTCCACCATCCGCCGGTGCTGATTCTCGACGAGCCGACCGCCGGGGTCGACGTCGAGCTGCGCCGCCAGCTGTGGAACTACGTCATGGGCCTCAATCGACAGGGCGTGACCATCGTCCTGACCACCCACTACCTCGAGGAGGCCCAGGAGCTCTGCGACCAGATCGCCATCGTCAACCGCGGCGAGGTGGTGGCCTGCGAGCCGACCAGCACCCTGCTGCGACGGCTGGACACCCGCAACGTGGTGGTGACGCCGGAGGAGCCGGTGGCCACCGCGCCGGACCTGACCGGCTTTGAGTCGAGACTGCGCAGCGGCGGCTCCTTCTCGGTGACCTACAAGACCGGCCAGTCCAGCGTCGAACAGGTGCTGGCCGCGGTGCGGGCCAGCGGCCTGCACATCAAGGACCTCGCGACGGAGGACCCCGACCTGGAAGACGTCTTCCTGGCCCTGACCTACGGCGCCCCGGGCGGGATGGATCCGACGAAGGACTAGCCCCGCCCCTTTCCTCTCCCGCGAGGGAGAGGGGGACCATGCGGAGCATGGTGGAGAGGGAGTCGCCGGTGGGGGCCGGCTAACAAAAACCCCATCGGCGGACCGCGCCCTGATGTCTTGACGGCCAGTGTTGCTCCGGCGGACGGCCTGCTCAAGGACCGCTTCGCGGCCGCGCAGCGGCGGGTCCGAAGGACCCGTCCTTGACCAGGACGGCCGTCCGGAGCGCATCATTCCATCAAGGCCAAAGGGCCGATCTACATCGGGGCGGGGAGCGGGGGTGAGGACGTTCCGCCGCCACGGCGCCTCCCTCTCCACCATGCTCCGCATGGTCCCCCTCCCCCAAGTGGGGGAGGATTGACGCCCCTCAGAACTCCAGCTCGACCATGTCGAAGTCGGCCTTGGGCGTGCCGCACAGGGGGCAGACCCAGCCGGCCGGGATGTCGGCCCAGCGGGTGCCGGGGGCGAGGCCCTCGCTCAGGTCGCCCTCCGCCTCGTCGTAGAGAAAGCCGCAGGTGCGGCACTGCCAGGTCTTGTAGGGAACGGCGTCGGCCATGGCGGATCCTTAAGGAGTCGTGGCGAAACTCAGGCGCACGGTCGCCAGGGTGGTGGCGCGGATCGGTTCCAGATCCATGTCCGGATCGATCAGGCTCTGGATCGACAGACCGAGCAACAGGCTGCCGATCATCAGGGCGGCGGCGTCGGCGTCCATCTCGCGGCGGATCGCCCCTTCGGCCTGACCGCGCAGGACCATGGCCTCCAGCCGCCGCTCGACCCGCTCGTGCGAGGCGGCGAAGGCGGCCCGCAGCAATGACCGGTCGGCCACCGCGCCGGCCAGCAGCATGAAATAGGCGCGGCCCTCGTCCTGCCGGCCCAGATCGCGCAGGTACAGATCGACATAGGTCAGCACCGCCTCCAGCCCCGGCATGGCGTCCACGCCGTGGGCGCCGAGGACCTCGTCCTGGCGGGCATGCAGCCAGGCGATGAGCGCCTCTATCAGGCCCTGCTTGGACCCGAATTTCTGGGTCGCCAGCCCTCGGCTGTAGCCGGCCCTGGCGCCGATGGCCTCGAAGGTCGCGGCGGTGACGCCCTGCCCCGCGATCACCTCGGTGGCCGCCCGCAGGAGGTTTCGCGCCGATTCGTCCCGGCGTTCGGCCTGGGTCCTGCGGACGCGCGGTTCGACGGGTGCGGACTGAGCCATATCAATTTCTAACTTAATTGTTGGATGACAAGCAAGTGTAGTGTTAGCGTTTTGCCCAGCCGCCGGATGACAGGCGGAGAGACCGATCAGGAAACAGGCGATGATGATTCCCCAGGACGTGGCCAACACCATTGTCGACCCCAGGGCCTATGCCGACGGCAAGCGTGTCGATGACGCCTTCCGCTGGCTGCGGGCCAACGCGCCGCTGGCGAGGGCGCAGCCGGAGGGCTTCGATCCCTTCTGGGTGGTCACCCGCTTCGCCGACATCCAGGAGGTCGAGAAGCAGAACGACCTGTTCCACAACGGCGACCTGGCCACCGTCGTGACCCCCATCGAAATGGACAAGCGGGTGCGCCAGATGACCGGCGGCTCGCCGCATCTGGTCCGTTCGCTGGTGCAGATGGATAACCCCGACCACATGAACTACCGGCGCCTGACCCAGGCCTGGTTCCTGCCGCAGAACATCCGCGGGCTGGAGGCGCGCATCCGCGAGATCGCCCGCGGGTTCATCGACCGCATGGCCGCCAAAGGCGACCGCTGCGACTTCGCCCGCGACGTGGCCTTCCTCTATCCGCTGCATGTGATCATGGAAGTGCTGGGCGTGCCGGAAATCGACGAGCCGCGCATGCTCAAGCTGACCCAGGAGCTGTTCGGCAGCGCCGACCCGGAGCTGAACCGCAGCGGCGCGGCGGTCACCGACGCCGAGGCCGGCCTCGCCGCCGTCCAGGCCACGGTGGTCGACTTCATGACCTACTTCAACGAGATGACCGAGGACCGCCGGCGCAATCCGCGGCAGGACCTGGCCAGCGTCATCGCCAACGGCCAGATCGAGGGCAAGCCGCTGGGTCACCTGGAGGCGATGAGCTACTACATCATCGCCGCCACCGCCGGTCATGACACCACGTCCAACACCACCTCCGGCGCCATGTGGGCCCTGGCCGAGAACCCTGACCAGTTCGCGAAGCTGAAGGCCGACCTGTCCCTGATTCCCGGCCTGGTGGAGGAGTCGATCCGCTGGGAGACCCCGGTGAAGCATTTCATGCGCAGCGCCACGGCCGGCGCGGAGCTCGCCGGCCAGACCATCGCCAAGGGCGACTGGCTGATGCTGAGCTATCCGTCGGGCAACCGCGACGAGACGGTGTTCACCGACCCGTTCAAGTTCGACATCGAGCGCCAGCCCAACAAGCATGTGGCCTTCGGCTATGGCGCCCACGTCTGTCTCGGCCAGCATCTGGCGCGGATGGAGATGCGGGTGCTGTGGGAGGAGTTGCTGCCGCGGCTGGAGAGCGTCGAACTGGATGGAACGCCTCGCCGCATGGAGGCGGCCTTCGTCTGCGGGCCCAAGTCGGTGCCGATCCGCTTCAAAATGACCTGACCACCCGGCGGGCCGGGATTGTTTGCCCTCGCGCCCGGCCGCGCTAGGCTGCCCGCCCGTGGCGGACGAGGGCAGGGGCGATGCTGGAGCGTCTATTCAGGCTGAAGGACAACGGCACCGCCGTGCGCACCGAGGTCATGGCGGGCCTGACCACCTTCCTGACCATGGCCTACATCATCCTGGTCAACCCGACGATCCTTGCCGACGCCGGGATGCCCTTGGCCGGGGCGGCGGCGGCCACCTGCCTGGCGGCGGCCTTCGGCTCGATCATGATGGGGCTGGTGGCCAACTATCCCATCGCCCTGGCCCCCGGCATGGGGCTGAACGCCTATTTCACCTACACCGTCGTCAAGGGCATGGGCATTCCGTGGGAGACGGCGCTGGGTTGCGTCTTCCTGTCAGGCGTGCTGTTCCTGCTGCTGACCGTGTCGGGGGTGCGGCGGCTGATCGTCGGCGCGGTGCCGGCCTCGCTCTACGCCGCCATCGCCGCTGGCATCGGCCTGTTCATCGCCTTCATCGGTCTGAAGAGCGCCGGCATCGTCGTGGCCAGCCCGGCGACCACGGTGACGCTGGGCGACCTGACCAGCCCGACCGCCCTGCTGGCCCTGTTCGGCCTGGTGCTGACCGCCGCCCTGCTGGCCTGGCGCATCCGGGCGGCGATGCTGGTCGGCATCCTGACCACCAGCGCCCTGGCCTGGGCGACCCACGCCGTCCAATGGACGCCGGTCGACTACAGCCTCGAGGCCCTGACCTCCACCGCCTTTCGGCTCGATATCCCCGGCGCCCTGGGGATCGGCGGCGAGGGTGCGGTGCTGGCCCTGGTGGAGATCATCGTGGTCTTCCTGTTCGTCGACCTGTTCGACAATGTCGGCACCCTGGTGGCGGTGACCCAACGCGCCGGCCTGATCCAGCCGGACGGGACCATTCCCCGGCTGAACCGCATCCTGCTCACCGACTCCGCCGCCGCCATCGTCGGGGCCGCGGCCGGGACCACCACCACCACCAGCTATATCGAGAGCGCCGCCGGGGTCGCCGCCGGCGGCCGCACCGGCCTGACAGCGGTGGTCGTGGGGCTGTTGTTCCTCGTGGCCCTGGCCTTCGCCCCGTTCGCCCAGCTGATCCCGGCGGCGGCCACCGCCCCGGCCCTGATCCTGGTCGGCGCCCTGATGATGGCCCCCCTGGCGGCCAGCGACTGGGAGGATCCTCTGGTGGCCATCCCCGGCTTCCTGACCCTGATCGCCATCCCGCTGACCTTCTCGATCGCCAACGGCCTGGCCTTTGGCATCGTCTCCTACGCCCTGCTCAAGCTGGCGCGCGGCCAGGCGAGGGCGGGCGACTGGATGCTCTACCTGCTGGCCGCGCTGTTCGTGGCGCGGTTTGTCTGGCTCGGGGCGGGGTGACCAGAAGCACAATTCGGGTAACCCCGCGCTTTGACCCTGGTCTCGATGGCGGGACACTGTTCGACTAGGGAGATCGGGGGATCCTGTCTTGGCATCGACGTTGTGGCGCGCGGCTCGCGCGGCGCTGGCCGCGCCTGCGCTGGTGGTCCTGCTGGCGGCCTCGCTGATGACCGCCGGCGCGGCGCGGGCGGAGCCGGTCAAATGCCGGGTCGGCGCCTATGTCACCTCCCTCTCGCAGGTGGACACGGCCGCCGGCACCTTCCGGGCGGACTTCTGGATGTGGAGCGTCTGCCCCACGAAGGATATCGAGCCGCTCAAGACCGTTGAGTTCGTCAACGCCGCCTCGGTGCAGGGCAGCCTCGACTCGACCCTCGAGCGCGACGACGGCTGGTGGGCCACGCGCAAGTTCTCCGGCGTGTTCCGCCAGGACTTCTCCCTGCGCAACTACCCCTTCGACGAACAGCCGCTGCTGATCGAGATCGAGGAGGGCGTTCTCGACAGCCGTGACTTTCTATACGTCGCCGATCTCGGCAATTCGGGCATGAACCCGTCGATCGACCTGGCCGGCTGGATGCTGCGCGACTTTCGGCTCGCCTCCGACGTCACCGTGCATCCGACCAACTTCGGCGACCCGTCCCTGCCCCGCGGCGTCAGCCGCTACGCCTCGGCGAAGCTGCAGATCGGCGTCGAGCGAAACCACCTGGCCAACTTCATCAAGGCCACCTTCCCGCTCTACATTTCCGCTCTGCTGGCCCTGATCAGCCTTTTGATCTTCGACGGCCGCATGGGCCTGCTGGCCGGCACGATGTTCTCGGTGGTGCTGAGCTTCGTCTCGGTGGAGCGGATCATCGGCCAGCACGACGGCGTCTATCTGCTGGACAAGCTGCACCTGGCCACGCTCGGCTTGATCCTGGCGGCCACCGCCTGGGGCGTGCCCTCGCTGCGCGTGCTGATGAAGGATCCGCTCGACGCCGTGCAGCGACGCCGCGACGTCTGGGCCTGCGGGGTGATCGCCGGGGCCTATCTGCTGGTCAACATTCTCTTCGTCAGCCTGGCCGCCTTCGGAATCTGACGCGGTCGCCACGGCGTTTGCGCCGGCCCCGACTTTCCGCTATGCACCCGCCTCCGCCAGCGATCCGCACCCGTAGCTCAGCTGGATAGAGCGTTGCCCTCCGAAGGCAAAGGTCACACGTTCGAATCGTGTCGGGTGCGCCACTGGGCGCTGGAGGCAGGCCGAGCGACCGTTCTGCGTGTCTCTCCCAACGATTGTGTCCGCCCCCTTCTCCCGTGTATGCAGACGGGCGATGGGGCGTGATCGGGTATCGGGGGCTGTGGAGGGTGCAGGCGGTGGTCCCGAG
>JACRBD010000081.1 GCA_016234625.1 Caulobacterales bacterium
CACCGCGCGCAGGGCCGCCAGGGCGCTGGATTCGGCCGAGCGCACCCGGCCGATGCCGGCGCAATGCTCGCAGACATGGGTGGTGCCTTCCAGCACGCCGCTGCGGCGACGCTGGCGACTGATCTCCATCAGGCCGAACCCGCTGATCTTGCCCATCTGGATGCGGGCGCGGTCGTCCTTGAGGGCGTCCTTCAGCTTCTTCTCGACGGCGCGGTTGTTCTTGGACTCCTCCATGTCGATGAAGTCGATGACCACCAGGCCGGCCAGGTCACGCAGGCGCAGCTGGCGGGCGGCTTCCTCGGCCGCCTCCAGGTTGGTCTTCAGCGCGGTGTCCTCGATGTGATGTTCGCGCGTCGAGCGGCCGGAGTTGACGTCGATCGAGACCAGCGCCTCGGTCTGGTTGATCACCAGATAGCCGCCGGACTTCAGCGGCACCGTCGGGGTGTAGATCTGCGACAGGTGGCCTTCGACCTTGTGGGCCACGAACAGCGGCGTCGGCTCACGATAGGCCTGAACCTTTTTGGCCTGCGACGGCATCAGCATGCGCATGAAGTCGCGCGCGTCCTTGAAGCCGCGCTCGCCCTCCACCCAGACCCCGTCGATATCCTTGTCGAACAGGTCGCGGATAGCCCGTTTGACGAGGTCTTCCTCCTCGTAGATCAGCGCCGGCGCGATCGAGTGCAGGGTTGTCTCGCGGATGTTTTCCCAGGCGCGCAGCAGATAGTCGTAGTCGCGCTTGATCTCCGTCTTGGTGCGCTTGGCGCCGGCCGTCCGCACGATCAGGCCCATGCCCTTGGGCACGTCCAGGCTCTGGACGATGGTCTTGAGCTTCTTGCGGTCGGTGACCGTGGTGATCTTGCGGCTGATGCCGCCGCCCCGGGCCGTGTTGGGCATCAGGACGCCGTAGCGACCGGCCAGGGAGAGGTAGGTGGTCAGGGCCGCGCCCTTGTTGCCGCGCTCTTCCTTGACGACCTGGACCAGCATGATCTGCCGGCGGCGGATCACTTCCTGGATCTTGTAGTTGCGCATCAGACGGCGGCGACGGCGCGCCACCTCCTCGTCCATCACGTCGTCTTCGTCCTCGGAGACCTCGTGATCGTCGTCGTCGTCGCCGTTTTCCGACGGAGCGGCGGCCGAGCGGCCGCGGCCGCGGGTTTCCGGCTCGTCGTCGTCTTCCGCCTGGGCGCGCATCAGCGCTTCGCGGTCGGCGAGGGGAATCTGGTAGTAGTCCGGGTGGATTTCGTTGAAGGCCAGGAAGCCGTGGCGATTGCCGCCGTATTCGATGAAGGCCGCCTGCAGGCTGGGCTCAACCCGCGTCACCTTGGCGAGGTAGATGTTCCCGCGAAGCTGCTTCTTGTTCTGGCTTTCGAAATCGAACTCTTCAACCCGGTTTCCGTCCACGACGACGACCCGGGTTTCCTCCGGGTGGGCGGCGTCGATAAGCATTTTCTTGGTCAGTGAAAGTGTCTCCCCGGCGCGCGGCGGGCGCGAAGCCCGGTCGCCGGTATGAGGTGGAGGCGCGCTCCGTGTGGCCGTGCTTCGTGTCGCAAGCGGCGATACGGAGCGGCGAGTGCCAGGCCAGGGCGTGTGCGCAGCCCATGAGGTTCATTCCCTGTTGCGCCAAAATCAGCGCGGGATCGGATGATGCGTCTCTCGCCGGAAGGCGATGGGCCTGACGCGTGGCCTTGATTTCGTTGCGCGGAGAATCCCCGTCACTCGCGGGAACCGGCACGCGGGGGGACATTACCCTTATCCGGCTGCAAAAGGAAAGCGGCGCGCGCTGGCGGTGCGGCACGACCGCTCGTAGGCAAAGGCTTAACCAATTCGACACGAGCCCGGCGCGATAGTGGTCGTCAAATCGCGAAGCGATGTGTGTGGGGCCTGGAATGAAGGCGTTGACGACCGGCGGCGTATTGGCGGGGTGGAGAGGCTTTGCGGCCTTGTCCTGCCTGGGACTTGCCGTTCTCACGCTCGGCGGGGTCGCCCGCGGTTCGGCCACGACCGGACTGCTCAAGGTCCGCCTCGGCGGCGACCAGACCGAAACCCGCGTTGTGCTGGACCTCGACCGGTCGGTGACCGGCAAGCTCGATTCCGACGGCGCCGACGGGCGGGTCGTCCTGTCCCTGCCGCGCATCGATACGGCCACCGATCTGCGTGGCGGCGGGCAGGGGCTGGTGCGACGCTGGAACGTCGAGCGCGGCCCGGCGTCGGTGAAGCTGCACCTCGAGCTGGCCCGCAACGCCGAGGTGCGCCGTCGCTTCCTGTTGCCGCCTGGCGACGGGGTCAAGACCTATCGTTATGTGCTCGACCTGAAGGCCCGCCCCGGCGTGTCGGCGACCGACTCGCCCGTGGTGATGACCGCCCGCCTGCCGACCAAGCCCGCTCCGGTGAGGGTCCGCGCGCCGGTCCGCGGCGGCCTCCGCGTGGTCGTCATCGACCCCGGTCATGGCGGCAAGGATCCCGGCGCTCCGGGCCGCGACGCCCACGAAAAGGACATCACCCTGGCCGCGGCCAAGGCCCTCAAGGCGCGGCTGGAGAAGACCGGCCGCTACCGGGTGGTGCTGACCCGCACCAGCGACGTTTACATCCCGCTGGAAAGCCGGGTTCAGATCGCCCGCGGCGCCGACGCCGACCTGTTCATCTCGCTGCACGCCGATTCGGGGCCTACCACGGCCATGCGCGGGGCCAGCGTCTACACCCTGTCCGAACGTGGCGAGAGCCGGGTGACCAGGGTGCTGCGCAAGGACGACTGGCTGATGCCGGCCAGCCTGCCCGGGGCCGACCGGACGGTGGGCGAGATCATCCTCGATCTGACCCAGCGCTCGACCCGCAACCGCTCGGCGGAGTTCGCCGAACTGCTGCTGACCAGCATCGCCGACGAGACCACCCTGTTGCGCCGCAGCCACCGTGACGGAAATCTGATGGTCCTGCTGGCCCCCGATGTACCCGCCGTGCTGCTGGAAATGGGCTTCATCAACAATGCCGAGGACGAGCGCCAACTCACTGATCCGGCCAAGAGAAACAGGCTGATGAACGCCGTCGGCGACGCCGTGGACGCCTGGTTCAACCGTCAGGTGAAGGTCGCCAGCCGCTAGGCGATGATCGGCGCGCGGGCCGTTGGCGCCCGGCGCTAGTCAGGCTACAGCAGGCCCATGCTTGAGAAGGCCCTTCTGCGTCTCTGGCCGTTCGAGGAGCCGCCCGAGCGTTGGGTGGCTATCGTCGGCGTCAGTGTTCTGAGTCTCATCGCGGTGGCCGGCTTCACGCTCGCCATCTACGCGGCGTGGCTGTTCCATGACATGCCCGACGCCGGCGACCTGACCGACTACCGGCCACCCACGGCGACGCGCGTCTATGCCTGGGACGGCACCCTGATCGGCGAGTTCTCGCGCGAGCGGCGGATCTTCATCCCCTACGACCAGATTCCACCCCGGCTGGTGCAGGCCTTCCTGGCCGCCGAGGACCGAAACTTTTTCCAGCACAGCGGCGTGGACGTTCAGGGCCTGTCGCGGGCGATGATGAAGAACGTGCTCAACGCCGTTCAGGGTCGCCGCCTCGAGGGTGGCTCGACGATCACCCAGCAGGTGGCCAAGAACGTCCTGCTGACCAGCGACGCCACGGTCGGCCGCAAGCTGAAGGAAGCCATTCTCGCCCGGCGGCTGGAACAGACCCTGACCAAGGACCGGATCCTGGAGCTGTATCTCAACGAGATCTGGCTGGGTTACCGCTCCTATGGCGTGGGCGCGGCGGCCTACAATTACTTCGGCAAGCCGGTGTCGGAGCTGACCCTGGCCGAGTGCGCCTATCTGGCATCCCTGCCCAAGGGGCCGGACAACTACCATCCGATCCGGCGCAAGGGTAACGCCATCGGCCGCCGCGACTGGGTGCTGGGCCAGATGGCCGAGCTGGGCTGGGTCAGCCACGCCGCCGCCGAGGAAGCCAAGCGACAGGACCTGAAGGTCCAGGCCGCGCCCTCGCGCGCCAAATACAAGGACGCCGACTATTTCGTCGAGGAGGTCCGCCGCCGGGGTCTGGCCACCCTGGGCCCGCGCCTCAGCGAAGGCGGCTACTACATGCGCACCACGCTGGATCCCCGCCTGCAGACGGCGGCCCGGGTGGCGCTGATGGACGGGCTGGAGAACTACGACCGCCGCCACGGCTGGCGTGGCGCCTGGGGCACGACCGACATGGCGCCGGGCTGGGAAAAGGCCGCCGCCAAGAAGACCGCGCCGGCGGAGCGCCGCGACTGGCGGGTGGCGGCCGTGACCAGCGTCACCGGCGGCGTTCGCGTCACCCCGGCCAAGGACTACGCCCCTGGCGGCCTGGTCGCCGAGGACATCGCCTGGGCCAGGGCCGGCAAGGGCCTGAACGTGGGCGATCTGGTGTTCGTCGAGCCGGCGAAGACCGGCGGCTATCGCCTGCGGCAGGTGCCCAACGTCAACGGCGCCCTGGTGGCCATCGAACCCCATTCGGGCCGCGTATTGGCGATGGTCGGGGGCTACAGCTTCTCGCTGTCGAGCTTCAACCGCGCCACCCAGGCGATGCGCCAGCCGGGGTCGGCGATCAAGCCGTTCGTCTACGCCGCGGCGCTGGAGCCGGACGGCGGCTACACCCCGGCCAGCTACGTCACCGACGCCCAGATCGTGTTCAAGGGCGGGGTCAATGGCGAGGACTGGACGCCGGAGAACTACAACAAGAAATACTACGGCTCGATGCCCCTGCGGCGCGGCCTGGAATTGTCGCGCAACGCCATGACCGTGCGCCTGGCCCAGGGCGTGGGCATGCGCAAGATCGCCGACCTGTGCGTCAAGTTCGGTATCGTCCGCTCGATGGAGCCGGTGCTGGCCATGGCGCTTGGGGCAGGGGAGACCACGCCCTTCAAACTGACCGCCGCCTATACGGCCTTCGTCAACGGCGGGCGCCGGGTGGAGCCGCACCTGATCGAGCTGGTGCAGGACCGCGAGGGTCAGGTGATCTACCGCGCCGACAAGCGCGACTGCCCGCGTTGCTCGGCCGGCTTCGGCGGCGAGGAAAGTCCGCGGGTGGCCCCGGCCGGCGAGCAGATCATCGATCCGATCACCGCCTATCAGATCTCCTCCATGCTCGAGGGCGTGGTCCAGCGCGGCACGGCCACCCCGGCGCGGGTTCTTGGCCGTCCGGTCGGCGGCAAGACGGGCACCACCAACGAATACCGCAGCGCCTGGTTCGTCGGCTTCACGCCGCAGATCGTGGTCGGGGTGTTCGTCGGCTTCGACGACAACCGGTCCCTGGGCGAGGGCGAGGTGGGCGGCGTCTCGGCCCTGCCGGTGTTCATCAACTTCATGACCGAGGCGATCAAGGGCGTGCCGCCGGAACCGTTCAAACCGCCGAAGACGGCCAAGTTCGCCGTGGTCGGCGGACAGCGCGAGGCCTTCCGGCCTGGCACCGAGCCGCGCGGTCCGGTCGGCCCGGTGGGGCCGGTCAATGCCGAGGGGCCGGTTAACTACCAGAACGCCTGGCCCGGCGGACAGCTGAACAGCGACCAGCCGCCGCCGGCCGCCAAGCCGGCGCCCAAACCCAAGATCCCCGACGACCTGTCGGGATTGTATTGAGGCGGTTCGCAGGGTACCTCCCGCGTCCGCTTGATCGGAGAATTTCATGAGACCGGATGTCGAGGCCGCCAAGGCTGACATCGAGCAGTCCGCCGGACTGCTCAGGAGGCGTCTTTGACTGGGATGCAGCCCTAAGACGCCTGCACGAGCTGGACGCTCGTTCCGAAGACCCCACCCTGTGGGACAGGCCCGCCGAGGCCCAGGCCCTGATGCGCGAACGCCAGCAGCTGGCCGATCGCGTCGAGGCCGTCCGCAGCCTTGAACGCGACCTCTCCGACGCCGTGGAATACGCCGAGATGGCCGACGCGGAGGGCGACGACGCCTCCCTTGAGGACGCCCGCGCCCAGCTGAAGGCGATCAAGGCCCGCGCCGGCAAGGCCGAGCTGGAGGCCTTGCTGTCCGGCGAGGCCGACGGCAACGACGCCTATGTGGAAATCAACTCCGGCGCCGGCGGCACCGAGTCCTGCGACTGGGCCAACATGCTGCTGCGCATGTACACCCGGTGGGCCAACGCCCACGGCTACAGCGTCGACCTGATCGAGGAGACCAGCGGCGACCAGGTGGGCATCAAGTCCGCCACCCTGCAGGTCAAGGGGCCCAACGCCTACGGCTGGCTGAAGACCGAGGCCGGGGTGCACCGTCTGGTGCGCATCAGCCCCTATGACGCCGCCGCCAAACGCCACACCTCCTTCGCCTCGGCCTGGGTCTATCCGGTGGTCGACGACACCATCGAGATCGACATCAACCCGGCCGACGTGCGCACCGACACCTACCGGGCCAGCGGCGCCGGCGGCCAGCACATCAACAAGACCGACTCGGCGGTGCGCCTGACGCACATCCCCACCGGCATCGCCGTGGCCTGCCAGGCCGGCCGCAGCCAGCATCAGAACCGGGAAGAAGCCTGGAAGATGCTCCGCGCGCGGCTCTACGAGCAGGAACTGCAGAAGCGCGAGGCGGCGGCCCAGGCCCTGGAAGACCAGAAGACCGATATCGGCTGGGGCCACCAGATCCGCAGCTACGTCCTGCAGCCCTACCAGATGGTCAAGGACCTGCGGACCAACGTCGAAACCTCCGACACCGATGGCGTGCTCGACGGCGACCTCGACCAGTTCATGGGCGCGGCCCTGGCCCAGCGGGTCGGGGCGACGCGGGACGCGGTCGAGGGGTAGAAAAAAGGACGGCCGCCACCCTCTCGGATAGCGGCCGCTACTCAGCGTTTCCGATCGTCGTGTCGGAAGATCAGCTGATCTTCGGCGGGCCGCCCACGGGCTGACCCTGTGGCGCGGGCGACGGCTGCGGGGCCGGGCTGTGCTGCGGCGCCTGCGGACGCTGGAACTTCAGGCTGCGGCCCTGGAAGAAGGCGCCGGTTTCCATCGCCAGCTGCTCGTGGGTGATGTCGCCATCCACGTAGGCTGTCCCATAAAGACGCACCTGCTTGGCGGTGACCGAGCCGATGACGCGGCCGCGGATTTCGGTGGCCTCGGCATAGACCGAGCCCTCGATATGGCCGGTGTCGCCGACGGTCAGGCGGGCGACGCGGACGTCCCCCCGGACGATGCCGTCGATCTGCAGTTCGCCGTCGCCGACGACGCCGCCCTCGATCGTAATCCCGTCGCTGATAAGGGAAGCCACTTTCGGTCGCGCCTTGGGTTGCTCGGGCGCAAGGGTGGCCGGCGCGGGCGCCGGAGCCGAAACGGCCGTGGGTTTGGGCGGGGTCTTATTCTGCTTGCTGAACATATTCGCCGGCCTTCAAGTATCGGTTGGGGTTCTGCGCCCGGCCATTGACCCACACCTCATAGTGCAAATGTGGGCCAGTCGACCGGCCGGTCGACCCCATCGATGCAATACGCTGGCCAACTGTAACACGCTGCCCGACGCTGACGCTGAAACCGGCAAGGTGAGCGTAGCGGGTCTTGAACCCGTTGCCGTGGTCGATCTCGACCGTGTTGCCGTAACCGGACCGCACGCCGGTGAACGAAACCACGCCCGGTGCGGTCGAATAGATCGGCGTGAAGCTGGCGCCCGGGAAGTCCAGGCCGGAATGGAAGGCCGGCCGTCGGGTGAAGGGATCGAGCCGCACGCCATAGCTGCTCGACTGGGCCGCGGCGCTGGTGGGGCGGAAGAAGGGCAGACCGCGGGCCGCCGTGGCCAGGGCGCGCATGTCGGACATGTTGGTCGAGGCGCGCTGGATCCGCTGGGCGAAGCTCTCGTCGACGTCCAGCACGGCCGCCAGGGCGCGCGGGTCGCGGGCCTCGATCAGCGGGCCGCCAAGACCGTTGCCGCGGCTCGCGTAGCCGTCGGGGTTCAGCCCGGCCAGCCGGAAGGCCAGACGCAGGCGTTCGGCGCGATTGAGGGCATAGCTCTCGGCCGCCGTGATGATCCGCTCCTGATCCATCAGGGTGTACTGCACCCGGGTGATCGGAGAATTGACGTTCAGGCGTGGCTTGGCCGGGGCCAGGGCGGCCGCCGCGCCGGGCGAACCCCGGAAACCGCCGTCGGTCAGCAGCATGGCCAGGGCGGCGTGGCGTTTCTCGACCGTTTTGGCCAGTTCGCCCATGCCGCCATTGGTCTGGCTCAGCTGATCCATGGCGCTGTTCAGCCGGGCCTGGCGGTCGGCGGTGACCCGCTCCCAGTAGGCGTTGCGGCGGGCCAGTTCCTGGTCGGTGGCGGAAACGGACAGGGCGCTGACCAGCATGGCCGCGGTGCAGACGCCCATCCACAGGGCCGCCGCGCCGATGACGCCGGCGCCCATGATCTGCTTGCCCGTCGAGAGCACGAACCCGCGCATCTCTCCGCCCGAGCGGATGTAGAGATGCCGTTCTGGAAACAGATCTTCCAGAGCTCGCCGAATTCTGCGCAAGCGTGCTGTCGCCATAGCCCCCGAACCCGAGTTTCTCGGTGTCCGGCGATATGCGACCAACTGGGTGAAACGCGCAAGGGTCTTCGCGCGAGAGGCGTGCGCGAAGCTGGGATTCTGACCTTGCAGGGGCAGGATTAACCATGACCTGCCCGATACGCCAGTTCCCAATGACAACTTTGCTCGTCCAGCGCGAACATTCAGGAATGAGCGCGGCGTTTTCGCAACACTTGGAGTTACCTAGCGGTAACGTCCGTATTCGGCATAGCCGTGCGACGGAACGCCGCAGGTCGTTGAATTCAAAGGGTTCGCGCGGCTTCCAGCACCTCGGCGACGTGCCCGCCCACCTTCACCTTACGCCAGATCCGCCGGATCACGCCCGCGCCGTCGATCAGCCAGGTCGACCGGTCGATGCCCATGTACTGGCGTCCGTAGAGGCTCTTCTCGATCCAGGCGCCGTAGCGCTCAACCATGTCGTCGTCTGCCGCCGAGCCCAGCTCGACGGTCAGGCCGTGCTTCGCGCGGAACTTGCCGTGTTTTGCGACGGTGTCCTTGGACACCCCGACCAGTGTGACGCCGGCGGCGTCGAAGTCCGCCTTGGCGGCCGAGAAGCCGATGTTCTCGGTGGTGCAGCCGGGGGTGTCGTCCTTGGGATAGAAGAACAGCACCACCTTGCGGCCCTTCAGTGCGGCCAGCGACACGCGGCCGGTGTCGGTGGGCAGGTCGAAGTCGGGGGCCTTGTCGCCGACATTGAGCATGTCTTCCTCCGCAGCATGAAACTGTCATCCTGGCCGGAGCGCAGCGTAGTGCCGGGACCTAGATTCAATCTGGGTCCCGGATCGCCTGAGGCGTCCGGGATGACAGTGTTGGTTAGACCGGCTTCAGCAGCACGATCTTCTTCCTTCCGGCGGCCAGCTTGATCACGCCGTCGACGATGTCGGCGGACGTCACCTCACGGTTGGCGTCCAGCTCCTGAGCATCGTTCAGGCGCAGGCCGCCGCCCTGAGCCAGCCGGCGGGCTTCGCCGTTGGACCCGGCCAGGCCGGCCGTCACGGCCAGCTTGGCCAACTGGACGCCAGCGGCCAGTTCCGCCGCCGGAATCTCCACGGTCGGCAGATCGTCGGACAGGGCGCCCTGTTCGAAGGCCTTCTCGGCCGCGTCGCGCGCCGCCTTCGCCGCTTCCGGCCCATGCAGCATCCGCGTCGCCTCGTCGGCCAGCACCTTCTTGGCGTCGTTGATCGCCGCGCCTTCCATGGCCTCCAGGCGCGCCACCTCGTCCAGCGGCAGGTCGGTGAACAGGCGCAGGAAGCGGCCGACGTCGGCGTCCTCGGCGTTGCGCCAGAACTGCCAGTAGTCGTACGGGCTGCGCATGTCGGCGTTGAGCCAGACCGCACCCTGGGCCGTCTTGCCCATCTTGGCGCCGGAGGCGGTTGACAGCAGCGGGGTGGTCAGGCCGAAGGCTGGCTTGTGGTCGACGCGGCGGATCAGCTCCACCCCGTTGAGGATGTTGCCCCACTGGTCCGACCCGCCCATCTGCAGCAGGCAGTTCCGCGACCGCGACAGCTCCAGGAAGTCCACCGACTGCATCAGCATGTAGTTGAACTCGAGGAAGGTCATCGGCTGCTCGCGCTCGAGCCGCTGCTTGACCGAGTCGAAGGCCAGCATGCGGTTGACCGTGAAGTGCACGCCGTAGTCGCGCAGGAACTGGACGTAGCCGAACTGGCTCAGCCACTCGTCATTGTCGACCATCACCGCGTCGTTGGGACCGTCGCCGAAGGTCAGGAACCTGGCGAACACCGTCTTGATGCTGGCGATGTTGGCGGCGATGTCCGCCTCGGTGAGCAGCTTGCGCGACTCGTCCTTGCCGGTGGGATCGCCGACCTTGGTCGTGCCGCCGCCCATCAGGACGATCGGCTTGTGCCCGGCCTGCTGCAGCCGGCGCAGCATCATGATCTGGATCAGGCTGCCGACATGCAGGCTGGGCGCGGTGGCGTCGAAACCGATGTAGGCGGTGATCACGCCCTTGGACGCCGCCTCGTCCAGCTCATCCGGGTGGGTGATCTGGTGGATGTAGCCGCGGTCCCGCAGGGTGCGCAGGAAGTCGGACTTGAAAGCGGCGTCGGCGGTCATCGGGTCGGTATCTCCTTGCGGCGCCGGGTCTAGCACGGCGGGCGGGGAGGGGTTCAAGGTCGCGAGCATGGAAAGGTCTCCTCAGGGGTGAGGCCGGAGACCGTCTGCTGGAAGTTTCAGAGCATGCCGCCGGCGGTGTGGCGGCATGCGATCGCACAGCCGCTCGTCAGGACGAGCGGACGTAATAGAGGCTGCAAAGGGCGCGGCGGGCGATCATGGGCGCTAGCTATGCCGCCGGGGCCGTGGCAGTCAAGCCGAAGCCCGGCCCACCCAGACCACATCGACGCACATGCTGCTGACCAGTTCCTTGAAGCCATTCGCGCCCACAGACCGGGTCGCGAGCATCGACGCAGAGGTCGAGATCGAGGGCCGCAGTTGGATTGGCGTCCGGTTCCGGCTGGCTGGCGTCGTCGACCAGATTCAGGTCCCGGCTGCGGTTCCGGAAATCGTCGATGCCCAATCGCGAGCACAGGCGGAATTCGCTGCGGCCGTTCTGGAGCGTCATCGGGGCGGAACATCGGGGCCGTTGAACATCGGACCGCCGCCCGAGATCGGTCGCGCGGACGATCTATGGAGGACTACCTGCTTCGAGGTCTTCGCCCGGTTGCCGGACGGACGCTACGTCGAGTTCAACATTTCGCCGTCTGGGCAATGGGCCGCCTATCAGTTCGAGAGCTATCGCGCCGGGCGTACGAATCTTGACGCAGGCGTGCGCCTGCACAGCTTTAGTGCGCGAGAGGATCGACTGGAGCTGAAGGCGATCCTTAATTGGAACGACTGGCCATTCGTTGTGGCCTTCGGCCTGTCCGCGGTGATCGAGTTCAAGGCCGGCAACATCTCCTACTGGGCTTTGCGCCACCCTTCAGGCCGGCCGGACTTCCATTATTCCGACAACTTTGCGCTGGCCGTGCGGCCCGGAGAGTCCAGATGAACTTCGGCATCGACCGCCTGCTCGCCGATCCCGCCCTGCGCGCGCCGCTGGCCGGCAAGCGCGTGGCGCTGCTGGCGCATCCGGCGTCGGTGACGGCGGACCTGACCCATTCGATCGACGCCCTGTCGGCCTGTTCCGACCTCAAGATCACCGCCGCCTTCGGGCCGCAGCACGGCATGCGCGGCGACCTGCAGGACAACATGATGGAGTCGCCGGACTTCACCGACCCGGTCTACGGCTTCCCGGTGTTCAGTCTCTATGGCGAGGTCCGCCGGCCCACCGGCCAGGCCATGGGCACCTTCGACATCATCCTGGTCGACATGCAGGACTTGGGCTGCCGCATCTACACCTTCATCACCACGCTGCTGTACGTGCTCGAAGCCGCCGCCGAGCACGGCAAAACCGTCTGGGTGCTGGACCGCCCCAATCCCGCCGGCCGGCCGGTCGAGGGCCTGACCCTGTTGCCCGGCTGGGAGAGCTTCGTCGGCGCCGGCCCGATGCCCATGCGCCATGGCCTGACCCTCGGCGAACTCGGCCACTGGTTCATCAAGACCCGGGGCCTGACCGTCGACTACCGGGTCATCGAGATGGAGGGCTACGACCCCGCCGCCGGCCCCGGCTTCGGCTGGCCGCTGGGCGAACGCAGCTGGATCAACCCCAGCCCCAATGCGCCCAACCTCTCCATGGCCCGCGCCTACGCCGGCACGGTGATGATCGAGGGCGCGACCCTGTCCGAGGGCCGCGGCACGACCCGGCCGCTGGAGCTGTTTGGCGCGCCGGACATCGACGCCCGCAAGGTGATCGCGCAGATGCACGCCATCGCGCCGCAATGGCTCAACGGCTGCCGCCTGCGCGACATCTGGTTCCAGCCGACCTTCCACAAACATGTCGGCCAGCTGTGCAACGGGGTGCAGATCCATGTCGATGACCCGGCCTATGACCATGAAGCGTTCAGGCCCTGGCGCGTCCAGGCCCTGGGCTTCAAGGCCATTCGCAAGCTGTATCCGGACTACGACCTGTGGCGGGATTTCCCCTACGAGTACGTCTTCGACAGGCTGGCCATCGATGTGATCAACGGCGGCCCGGGCCTGCGCGAGTGGGTCGATGACAGCGAGGCCGTGGCCGCCGACCTCGACGCCCTGACCATCCCCGACGAGAAGGCCTGGCTCGAAGAGCGCCGGCCCCACCTGCTGTACTGACATGACCCTGCGCATCGCCCTGCTGCGCGGGGTCAACGTCGGCGGCGTCAAGAAGGTCGCCATGGCCGACCTCAAGGCCATGGTCGAGGCGCTGGGGTTCACGGCCGTGAAGACCCTGCTGCAGAGCGGCAATGTCGTGTTCGAGGCCGGCGACCGGAGTGACGCGGACCTGGAGACCCTTCTGGACCGTGAGGCCGAAGCGCGGCTGGGCCTGGTCACCCGCTTCATCGTCCGGGACCCGAAGGCCTGGCGCGTGATGATCGACGCAAACCCGATGCCGGCCGAGGCCGAACGCGAGCCGTCGCGGTTCCTCGTCAACGTGGCCCGCGAGACCGTCACCGCCGACCAGCTGGCCGCCATCCGGGCCGTGGCGACCCCCGGCGAGAAGGTCGAGGCGGTGGGTCGCTGCGTCTACATCTTCTTCGGCGACGGCATCGCCGATTCGAAGGCCGCGCTGGTGTTCGGCCGGAAATCGCTGGGGCTGACCGCGACCGGGCGCAACTGGAACACGGTGCGCAAGATCGCGGAGCTGATCGGGGCTTAGGTGCGTGGTTCGAGACGCTCGGCTGATGCCTCGCTCCTCACCATGACGAATACCTTTGAAGTCCAACCCTCTGCGTCATCCTGAGGAGCGAGCCCTCAGGCGAGCGTCTCGAAGGACGCAGGGCTATTTCTTCGCCGCCTTCGCCCGTTCGATCCCCTCGAGCACCATCTCGCGAGCCTTGGCCGCGTCGCCCCAGCCCTTGACCTTGACCCATTTGCCGGGCTCCAGGTCCTTGTAGTGGCGGAAGAAGTGTTCGATCTGGTCCAGTGTGATCTGCGGCAGGTCGGTGTAGTTCTGGATGGTGTCGTAGCGGGCCGTCAGGTGCGAGGACGGCACGGCGATCAGCTTCTCGTCGATGCCCGCCTGGTCTTCCATCAACAGCACCCCGACGATGCGGCAGCTCATCACCGCGCCCGGCGCGATGGCGCGGGTGTTGGCCACGATCACGTCCACCGGATCACCGTCGCCCGACAGGGTGTGCGGGATGAAGCCGTAGTTCCCCGGGTAGCGCATGGCCGTGTAGAGGAACCGGTCGACGACCAGCACCCCGGCTTCCTTGTCGAGCTCGTACTTGATCGGCTCGCCGCCGATCGGCACCTCGACGATGACGTTGACGTCTTCCGGCGGATTGCGGCCGATTTCGATGGCGTCGAGGTTCATGGGCGTCAGGCCGGTTCGGCTTCCAGGCGCTTGTCGAGATAGGCCCCGACCCGCTTTTCGACTTCCGGCAGATGCTCGGCCCAGAAATGGGTCGCGCCCTCGACCAGTTCGTAGTCGATGACGATGCCCTTCTGGGTGCGCAGCTTGCTGACCACCCGCTCAACCTCGACCGGCGGCACCACGGTGTCGGCCTGGCCGTGCAGGATCAGGCCGCTGGCCGGGCAGGGGGCAAGGAAGCTGAAGTCGTACATGTTGGTCGGCGGAGAGACGCTGATGAAGCCGTCGGTCTCCGGGCGGCGCATCAACAGCTGCATGCCGATGTAGGCGCCGAAGCTGTAGCCGGCGACCCAGAACTGGCTGGCCTGGGGGTTGGTCGCCTGCAGCCAGTCCAGCGCGGTGGCCGCGTCGGCCAGTTCGCCGATGCCCGCGTCGAACTCGCCCTGGCTGCGACCAACGCCGCGGAAGTTGAAGCGCAGGACCGAGAAACCGCGTTTCATGAACAGGTGATAGAGCTGCACCGACACCGGGTGATTCATGTGCCCGCCGGCGCGCGGATGGGGATGCAGGATCAGGGCGATCGGCGCGTTGGCGCGTTTGCCCGGAGAATACCGGCCCTCGATGCGGCCGGCCGCGCCGGTCAGAACCACTTCAGGCATGCGCTTTTTCCCGTCTTGCCGAGCCGTGGAATACTTGACCACCGCGCTTGGTTTTCCTAGATCACCCACGTCCGCGTCGCCTTTCGACAAGGCCTCGCGGGCGAGGCGCGGCCTTAGCACAGGCCGCGCGCCGGATGCCAGGGAATCTCGCCATGCGCCTGTCCACCAAAGGCCGCTACGCCGTGATGGCCATGACCGACCTCGCCGGACGGCAGGGGGCGGACGAGCAGCTGCGCGCCGTGTCGCTGGCCGACATC
Source organism: Caulobacterales bacterium (assembly GCA_016234625.1). Classification (GTDB taxonomy): domain Bacteria; phylum Pseudomonadota; class Alphaproteobacteria; order Caulobacterales; family Caulobacteraceae; genus Caulobacter. Next base: position 14,823 of record JACRBD010000081.1, read on the forward strand.
GCCTCGCGGCAGCAGATATCGCTGTCCTACCTTGAGCAGCTGTTCGCCCGCCTGCGCCGTCGCGGGCTGGTCAGGAGCGTGCGCGGGCCCGGCGGCGGCTATCGTCTGGCCGCTCCGGCCAGCGAAACCAACATCGCCGACATCGTACTGGCGGTGGACGAACCCTTGCGCGCCACCCGCTGCGGCAAGCCCGCCGGGCGCGGCTGCATGATGGGCGGCGAACGCTGCATGACCCACGACCTGTGGGAGGAGATGGGCCGCCAGCTGCACGCCTATCTGGCCTCCGTCTCGCTGGCCGACGTGCTTAGCGGCAAGCTGCGGGCGCAGACGTCGGAGGCCGCGTGACCGTCTACCTCGACTATAACGCCACAGCCCCCGTCCGCCCCGAGGCGAAGGACGCGATCGTGCGGGCGCTGGAGATCGGCGGCAACCCCTCGTCGGTGCACGCCGCCGGCCGGGCCGCGCGGTCGTTGATCGAGGCGTCGCGGGGGCAGGTCGCGGACCTGATCGCGGTGAAAGCCGGCTCGATCACCTTCACCAGCGGCGGGACCGAATCCACCGCCCTGGCCATCGAGAGCGCCGTCGCGGCGGGTTTCGACCGCATTCTGCTGGGCGCGACCGAGCATGGGGCGGTGTCGGAGAATGTGCGGGCGGCGGGCGTGCCGGTCGAGGTTTGGCCGGTGGACGCCGATGGTGTCGCCGATCTGGACTGGCTGGCCGAGGCGCTGGGCCGGGGCGGCAAGCCGCTGGTCTGCCTGATGCTGGCCAACAATGAGACCGGCGTGATCCAACCGGTCGCGCAGGCCGCCGTCCTGGTCCGCGAGGCGGGCGGCTGGCTGCATGTGGACGCGGTTCAGGCCGCCGGCAAGATCGCCATCGATTTCAATCTGTTGGGCGCGGATACTCTCGCGCTGGCCGCGCACAAGCTGGGCGGACCGTTCGGTGTTGGCGCGCTGGCCGCCGGGCCGCGGGCGACGCTGGTCCGCCGTCTGCATGGCGGCGGGCAGGAGCGCGGCCGCCGCGCGGGGGCGGAAAACCTGTCCGGCATCGCCGGTTTCGGCGCGGCCGGTGACGCCGCCCGCCGTGATCTTGACGCCATCGCCGCCCAGGGCGTCTGGCGCGATGCCCTGCAGGACCGGGTTGAAGCCGCCGGCGCCGAGATCCTCGGCAAGGGCGCGCCGCGCCTGCCGCAGACGCTGGGTTTCGCCGCGTCGGGTTTCGAAGCGTACATGCAGGTCATGATGCTGGATCTGAAGGGCGTGATGATCAGCGCCGGCCCGGCCTGCTCCTCCGGCAAGATGAAGCCCAGCGACGTGGTCGCCGCCATGGGTCGCGCTGAACTGGCCCCCTACGCAATCCGCGTCAGCGGCGGTTGGGGCACGACGGAAGACGATTGGCGCCTGGCGGGAGATGCCTGGATGACGATATTCCAGCTTTATTTGGCCGGTCGGGGGAAGGGCATTGCCGAGATGCTCCAATCTGGCAACGCCCGGGGGGCCGCCTGATGGCCGCCGTCAAGAAAACCGTCGACGCGGTCGCCGAGCTGGAAAAGTACCAACATGGCTTCGTCACCGACATCGAACAGGACTTCGCCCCCAAGGGGCTGTCGGCCGACACCGTGCGGTTCATCTCGGCCAAGAAGAACGAGCCGGAATGGATGCTGGCCTGGCGGCTGGAGGCCTATGAGCGCTGGCTGGCGCTGGAGGAGCCCGACTGGGCCAGGGTCAACTATCCCAGGATCGACTACCAGGACGCCTACTACTACGCCGCGCCCTCGCAGAAGGCCGGCCCGATGAGCCTCGACGAGGTCGATCCGGACATCCTGGAGACCTACAAGAAGCTCGGCATCCCCCTGCGCGAGCAGGAAGTGCTGGC
>JACRBD010000084.1 GCA_016234625.1 Caulobacterales bacterium
CGCACGCCCAGCATCCGCAGCGCCCGACGCTCGGACTGGCTCAGGGCCTTGAGGTCGGTCTCGACGGCCTTGCGGTCCAGCACCCCGCCGGCCTCGGCCAGGCGGTGGCCGATGCCGCGGGGCAGGCCCTTGACCCTGCCCTCGGCCATGGCCCGTTCCAGCCGGACCAGGGGCCCCAGCCGCCGCTCGCGTTCGGCGGCGACGAAGGCCTGCAGCCGCTGGCGGGCCCGTTCGCGCGCGGTCTCGGGGCCGAGCTCGCCGAGCAGCCGCACCTTGCCGCCCTCGGTCAGCACCCCGGCCGCCGCGCCATGCCACAGCACCGCCCCGTCCGGAGTCACGCTGAAGGCGCCATCCTCTTCGCCGGCCAGCCGGCCCAGCCGCCGTGTGACCTCCGGCCCGACGGCCCGCTGGGCCGCGCCGCGCAGGGCCTTTTCCTCCAGGGAGGTGGCGGCTTTGGGGGCCTCGAAGGTCAGGCCGTTCAGGCGGCCGACGAAATGGCCCTCGACGGTCACCGCGCCGTCCTCGGCGACGCCGGCCAGCATCTCGGCCTTGTCGCCCAGCTGGCGCATCAGCACGCTGGTCCGCCGGTCGATGAACCGGGCCATCAGCTTCTCGTGAAGGGCGTCCGACAGCCGGTCCTCGAGCTGCCGCGTCACCCCCTGCCAGTGGGCCGGGTCGACCAGCCAGTCCGGCCGGTTGGCGACATAGGCCAGGGTCCGCACGCCCGCCAGCCGGGTGGCCAGGGTGTCGATCTCACCATCGGTGCGATCCAGCCCCTTGAACTGGCCGACCATCCAGTCCTCCGGCATCCGCCGCCGGCCGGTGGTCAGGCTGTCGAACAGGGCCCGCAGCAGCCGCAGATGCTCGTCGGGGGTCTGTTTGCGGAAATCGGGGGTTTGGCAGATCTCCCACAGGCGCTCCAGCGCGACCCGGTCGCGCACCCGGTGGATCACGTCCTCGTACTCGGCGAAGCGTTTCAGCGCGATCTCGTCGATGGCCTGAGCGGACAGGACCAGCCCCTCGCGCGGCGGCGCCGCCTCCAGCGAGCGGATCAGCGACGGCAGATTGGCGAAATCCAGCCGGTGGTTGCGCCACTCGGCCGAGGGCACGGGTTGGAAGGCGTGCTCCTCGACGGCGGCGACCAGGTCCTCATCCATCTCCTCGGCCTCGCCGGTGACGCCGAAGGTTCCGTCCTTGACGTGCCGCCCGGCGCGGCCGGCGATCTGGCCGATCTCCTGAGGGTGCAGGAAGCGCGTCTTCCTGCCGTCGAACTTGCGCAGCCCGGCGAAGGCCACATGGTCGACGTCCATGTTCAGGCCCATGCCGATGGCGTCGGTGGCCACCAGGAAGTCGACCTCGCCGGACTGGTAGAGGGCCACCTGGGCGTTGCGGGTGCGCGGGCTGAGCGAGCCCATGACCACAGCGGCTCCACCACGCTGGCGGCGGATCAGTTCGGCGATGGCGTAGACATTGTCGGCGCTGAAGGCGACCACGGCGCTGCGGCGGGGCAGGCGCGTCAGCTTCTTCGGTCCGGTGTAGCGCAGCTGCGAAAACCGCTCCCGCTCGACAATCTCGACCCCGGGCAACAGCCGGCGGACCAGCGGGGCCATGGTCCCGGCGCCCAGCAACATCGTCTCCTGCTTGCCCCGGGCGTGCAGCAGCCGGTGGGTGAACACATGGCCGCGCTCGGGATCGGCGCACAGCTGGATCTCGTCCACCGCCAGAAAGTCGACCTCCCGGCCCAGCGGCATGGCCTCGACGGTGCAGACGAAATATTGCGGCCGGGGCGGAACGATCTTCTCCTCGCCGGTGATCAGGGCCACTTCGCGGGGCCCCTTGAGCCGAACGACGCGATCATAGATTTCCCGCGCGAGCAGCCGCAGCGGCAGGCCGATCATGCCGCTGTGGTGACCCAGCATCCGCTCGACGGCGAGGTGGGTCTTGCCGGTGTTGGTGGGGCCAAGCACCGCCACGAGCCGGTGCGCCGCCTGGCCAGTGGAACGGTCACTCATAAGGGAAAGGTGGGGGAGTCGGCGCTCCCCTTCAACCCGTCATGCATGGTGTGGACGGAGGGGACTGGACTAGCTGTCCCTTGGGACTGCTTGTCCTGTCCCCGTCAGCGCGATTGGGGACAGGCTATCCAGTCCCAAGGGACAGGAAAGCCAGTCCCCCAGAGATCTAACCCTTATGCGTCGGTTGCCTCGGATGGACGTGGTCC
>JACRBD010000085.1 GCA_016234625.1 Caulobacterales bacterium
CGCCGCCGGCGGCGAGGATCGGCAGGTCAGCCAGGCGTTCGGGATCATCGCCGATCGCCGCGGGCAGCCGTGCCACCAGCGGGAAGCGCAACTGGCCCTCGACCACCTCGCCGAGGGGTGTGCCACCGATGGCGCTGATAACTTCCATAACCTCGCTGGCGGAAATGCCGTGTTTGGCCAGGGCTTCGGGATCGGCGCGGATGCGCAGGGACGGCTGGCCAGTGGTCTGCTCGACGCTGATGCCGTCCGATCCCTCGACGCCGTAGAGGGCGGCCTCGATCTCGGCGGCCTTGCTGCGCAGGAGATCCATGTCGTCGCCGAACAGCTTGACGGCGACATCGGCGCGGGCGCCGCTGACCATCTCGTTGATGCGCATCTCGATCGGCTGGGTCATGGCGACCGTCTGGCCCGGCAGGTCGCGCAGCAGGCGGGCGATCTGGTCGGCCAGTTCGGCCTGGGTCTTGGCCTTGGTCCATCCCTCACGCGGCTTCAGGGCGAGGAAGACATCGCCCAGCTCGATGCCCATGGGATCAGTCGCCACCTCGGCAGTGCCCATGCGGGTCCAGGCGTGGTTCACTTCGTCGGGGAACTCCCGCAAGATCATCTGCTCCATCCGGGTGTTCACAGCCACCGATGATGTGAGGCTGATGCCCGGCAGGCGGATGGTGTTGGCCACCAGGCTGCCATCGGACAGCTTCGGAATGAACTCGGCGCCCAGGCCGCGGAAGAGCAGGGCGGCGAGGCACAGGCTGGCCAGGGCCGCACCGACGACGGCCAGACGGTGGCGCAGGGCCACACGCAGGCACGGAGCGTAGATCCATGAGGCCAGGCGCACCGGCCATGGATCCTGCTCGGGATGGGCGCTGCGCTTAAGGAACCAGCTCGCCAGGACCGGCATCAGAGTCAGCGACAGGACCATGGCGCCGAGCAGGGCGAAGACGACGGTCAACGCCATCGGCCGGAACATCTTCCCTTCCACGCCCTCCAGGGTGAGGATGGGCAGGTAGACCATGATGATGATGAGCACGCCGAATAGGGCCGGACGCAGGACTTCGACCGCGCTGTCGCGCACGACCGCGAGGACGCTGCGGTTGGCCTCATGTGGATCGTTGAGCCGTCGCACCGAGTTCTCGATGAGGATCACCGACGAGTCGACCACCAAGCCGAAGTCGAGCGCACCCAGCGAGAGCAAGCTGGCGGCGATGCCGAATCGCATCATGCCGTCGAAGGCGACCATCATCGACAGGGGAATGGCGGCGGCGACGATGAGTCCGGCGCGGAGGTTGCCCAGGAAAATGAAGAGGATGGCAACGACCAGCAGGCCGCCCTCGAAGAGATTCTTGCGCACCGTGTCGATGACGTGGTCGACCAGTTCGGTGCGCTGGTACACGACATCGACCTCGATGTCCGGCGGCAGGAAGGGACGGACCTCTTCCAGCTTGGCACGCAGGCGGGCGGTGACTTCGTGGGAGTTCTCGCCCATGAGCAGGAAGCCAAGGCCCAGCACTGCCTCGCCGCGACCATCCGCGGTCACCGCACCGCGACGGATCTCGTGGCCGAAACCGATCTCGGCTACATCGCGCAGCCGGATCGGAACCCCGTCCTTCGCCGCAATCACGAGATTGCCGATTTCTGCCAGCGTGCCGACCCGGCCGAGACCCTGCACCAGCAAGGTGCTCGCACCGCGCTGCACCACGCCACCGCCGACGTTCAGGTTGCCGGCGCGTACCCGTTCCAGGACGGCGTCGAGACTTAAACCCCGCGCCACCAGACGTTCGGGGTCGAGACGGATTTCGTACTGCTTCTCATACCCACCCCACGAGTTGACCTCTGCCACGCCCGGCACCGTGCGGAGGGCCGGCTTGATCATCCAATTCTGGATCGTGCGGGCCTGGGTCAGGTCGCCGGACTTGCTGCGCACGATGTAGTGGAAGACCTCGCCGAGGCCGGTGGCCACCGGCCCCAACACCGGGCGGCCGATGCCTTCCGGCAGTTCTACTGTGCTCAGGCGTTCGGCGATGAGTTGGCGTGCGAACCAGATGTTAGTGCCGTCGGCGAAGGCGACCACGACCTGGGATAGCCCGAATTTGCTGATCGAGCGGACGCTGGCGACCTTGGGCAGTCCGCCGATGGCCTGCTCGACCTGGGCAGTGATCTGGCGTTCGATCTCTTCCGGCCCCAGGGCTGGAGCGACCGTGTTGACCTGGACCTGGATCGGCGTGGTGTCGGGGAAGGCGTCGATGTCGATGCTGCGCAGGGCGATTATCCCAGCGAAAACCGAGGCCAGGGCGCCGATGACGACCGCGACACGATGGCGCAGAGACCAATCGATAATGAATGTGAGCATGTCAGTCGTCCGTGCAGCCGGCGCCCATGCGCTCGGGGAAAGTGGCCGAGAAGAGCATGCCGGTGCCGCTCACTGCGATCTCGTCGCCTGCGGCCAGGCGGTCGACCGCTACCTGGGTGCCACCGCGAGCGAGGATGCGCACCGGCAGGCTGCGGAAAATCGACGGCGTTCGGCGCACGAAGACATAGGCTTGGGCACCATCGAACTGGACAGCACTCGGTGGTACGGCGGCTGCCGTCACCGGCGCGCCGGTGGTGATGGATGCTTGGCCGAAGAGACCGACGCGCAGGCGTTGCTCGGGGTTGGCCAGTTGCGCCCACACGGTTACCAGGCGGGTCTGCTGGTCCGCCGACTGGGCGATGGCTGCCACGGTGCCGTTAGCCTCCTGACCACCGCTGGCGGTGAAGTTCACCGTCTGTCCGATCGCCACCTGCCCAGCCCGGTTGGCTGGGACGGGAAGCGACAGCCACAGCGTGCTGGTGTCGGCCACCACCAGGAGTGGTGCATTGACCTCAACGGCCTCGCCGGCAACGGCGCGGATCTCGGTGACCGAACCGGCACGCGGCGCCAGGACGGGGAGGAGATTGGCGGAGCCTCCATCGTCCAAACCCGCTGGTAGCCCCAGCCGACGCAGCCGGTCGGCCAGCGCAGCCGGTTCCAGTTTGACCAGGGTCGCACACTCGACCTGGAACCCCAGGTTGCGCAGGGCCTGCTCGGCATCGAACAGGCTGATATCCGCGCTGCGCAGGCGTGCGTCGACCTCCTGCAGTTCGGCAACGGAGCGAAAGCCTGCCTCGGTCGAGGCACGGATCCGTTGCGCACTGGCCTGGGTGGCGACCCGGGCAGCCACAGCCTGCATGAACGCCGACTTGACTCGCCCGACTTCGGCCGCATCGACCACCGCGACCACGGCGTGGGCAGGAACCGTCGAACCGACCTGGACCAGCACTTGGCGGAGCACACCGGGGCTACGGCTGGAGATGCGGGCCACCGATTCAGGCTGGTAGATCGTCTCGCCGGTGACCCGCATGCGTGGGGCCACAGCGGTCATGGCGACCGGTTCGACGCTGATACCAGATTTGCCCATTGCCTCGGCCGAGGCGATCTGGGCGAAGCGTATCTCCTCGCCGGACGCGCGATGCCGTTCCGGCTCCTTTGCGGCCATGGCTTTGCCGAGGTCCTTCTTGCACAGGATGCAGTCACCTTCAGGCACATGATGCTCCATGCACCAGTGCTCGCTCGCCGCATGTGGAGCGGCTGCCTCCGGCTTGGCGAGGCGCCAGCCGGTGTGGTGCCCCCACCAGAAGAGTCCGCCGAGCGCAGCGAAGGAGAGGATGGCCGGCACCTGGCGGCCGACGAAGCGGAGGACGGGATTCATGGCATGTCTCTCTCGGTGCTCTGACGGTTCCCGGTGGGATGCGCCGGGGCGTGTGGGGCGCGGCCGAGGGCCGCATCCAGGGCGATCCCGGCACGGGCGGCGGCCAGCACGGCATCCAGGCGGGCGCGTTGGGATTCGATCCATCGGCGGCGCATGGCCAGCCAGGCGGACAGGTTCCAGTCGTGCGCCGCCAGGGCACGGTCGGCCAGGGCCATGGCCCGGGCCGCCGCCGGCTGCAGATCACGATCGCGGATGGCCAGCAGCGCGCTGGCCCGCTCCAGCTCGGCCTGGGCCGCAGTGGCGTCGGCGGTGAGGCGATGAAGCAGCGCCCGGTACGCGGCCAAGGCCTGGTCCCGCTCCGTCTCGGCGGCGAGGATGCCGCCCTGATTGCGGTCGAAGACCGGCAGGTTGAGGCTGGCGCCGACGCCGATGCCCGTGCCGGTGCCATCGTGGGAGAGCGCCGGCCCCAGCCGCAGGCTGGGGTATTGCTTGGCCAGGGCGCCTCGTAAGGCCGCATCGGCGCGCACGTAGTGCTCCTTGGCGGCGCCCAGCTCCCAGCGGCCATCGAGGACCGCGGCCCCGAGGTCGGCCGCCGGCACGCTGGCCGGAGGGGTCCAGATCAGCGGCTCACCGGCGCCGGCGAGGGATGCGTGCGCCGAGGGGGGCAATCCCAGCAGACGGTTGAGCTGCTGCCGGCTGCGCTCGACCTCCGCCTGGGCGGCGCGGACGGCGGCCTGGGTCTCGGCGGATTCCCAGGCTGCCTGCGCCAGATCCAGGTCGCTGGATTCGCCGAGGGCGATCTGGGCCGTCGTCGCCTGGGTCGCCTGGGCGGCGATCCGGGCCGATTCCTCGGCCGCACCCAGGAGGGCCATCGCCGCCAGCAGTTCCATGCGCGCGGAGCGCACCGCTGCGACCAGCGTCCACTCGGCCGCCGCCAGCTCGGCGCGGGCCGATCGCTGGTCGGCTTCCGCAACCTCGCGCCGGGCCTGCCGCTCGCCTGGGCGCAGCAGGGGCTGCAACAGATCGAGATCAAGGGAGAAGCCCGGGGGGCCGCCCAGGGCGGTGACGCCCACCTCGGGATTCGGCCACAGGCCGGCCTCGATCAGGGCGGCATCGGACAGCCCCAGCCCGGCGCGCCGTTCCGCCAGATCGGGATTCAGGCGCAAGGCGATGGCGACGAGTTCCCGTTCATCCAGGCCATCGCTCAGGTCGACCGGACCCAGCGGGGTCGGCTGATCCACGACCATGGCGAGGTCGCGGCGCGCCAAGGCGGCCAGCTCGGCGGTCGGGTCGAGAGCTTGCGGGCGATACGTCGCGCAGCCAGCCAGTGCCAATGTCGGCACGAGCAGGCCGGCAAGGCGCCGGCGGTGAAACAGCATGGAGGTGTCCTGGGATGGGGTGACCGTGGCGGGGTCCAGCACGGGAAGGCCCGTGCTGGGGCGCACCTCAGCAGGTCAACACCACCGAACGCAGGACGCGGAGATACTGATCAGGCGGAGTCCGCTGTCGGAGATAGGATGCGGACGGAGGTGTCGGGGCAGGCGGCCAAGCCAGGATCGGCTCGACGCACGGGACCGATGGCACAACCGCAGCGACGGGATGCGCCGGCGCAGAAACGGTCGGTGCGTATGCCGTATCAGGCATCGGGACGAGGTGGCAATCCGAGCAACCGTGAGCGCCAATCACGACCACTTCTTCGGCATCACACGTCTTGGCAACGGAGGCATCGCATGCATCAACATGGCTCGCGATGGCGATGCAGGTGGAGCAGATGCAGATGCCGCCGCCGGGTCCGACGAGGCCGACAGCCAACTGCGCGAGGACGGCGAAGGCAACTACCATCCCGAGGACTGCCCGGCGGATCACGCGCTGGCTCTCCGGATTGGAACGGGTTTCAGCAGCGCCACAGCGGCTTGGGCCAGCGCCACCCATCGCGGATCAGCGATGCGGTAATACGCCATCTTGCCGGCGGTGCGGAAGGTTATGGCTCCGAGTCGGCGCAACTCCTTCAGGTGTTGTGATGCGGCTGAAACCGAACCGCCCAAGACCTGGGCGCAGTCGCACACGCACAGTTCATGGCCGTCCAGTGCGAGGATCAGCGAGAAACGACCAGGATTTCCGAGTGCGCCAACCCGATCGGCGGCGGCGGCGATCTGAGCAATATCCGGCAATGCACA
>JACRBD010000086.1 GCA_016234625.1 Caulobacterales bacterium
CGATCCGGTCCCCGCCGTGGTGCGGCAGCAGGCGGCGACGATCGCCATCTACTGGCTGATGTCGCGCCAGGGGGTGGCGACCGAGGGGCCGGAGGCGACGATCCGCAAGAATTACGAGGACGCTATCCGCTGGCTGGAGCAGGTAGCGGCCGGTAAAATCCTGCTCCCGGCCGCGACCGGCGGCGAGTCGCCGCCCCGCGACGACGGGATAGTTATCGTCAGCAGCGACCGGGTTTTCGACCGGACAAAAATGCAGGGTTTTTAAGAGAAGATTTTTGACGGGATAACAGGATTGACAGGATAGGAAAAAGCAGTTGCACCACAGACTTATCCACTCTTTATCCTGTAATCCTGTCAAAACTCCTTTCCGAGGTGGTTCATGTCCGTGACTCTGACCGGAGACTGGAGAGACCTGGTGCGCGACATCGCGGACGCGGCGAGCGTCGATTGGCGTGGGGCGCACGCGGAGATCGGCGAGATGCTGCGGACCTCCGTCAACCGCCGCTTCCGGGAGCAACGCAGCCCGGAAATGTGGAAATGGCAGCCCTCCTTCCGCGCGCTGCGCGAGGGGGGGAGCACGCTGACCCTCAGCGCCAGGCTGCGGCGCTCGGTCAAGTTTATGGCGACGGCCCAGCGAGTCGATGTTGGAACAAACGTCGTGTACGCCGCGATCCATAACTTCGGCGGCCAGGCGGGGCGCGGGAAGAAGGTCACCCTCCCGGCCCGCCCGTACATGGGGATCAGCGACGGGGACGAACGGCGGATCGGCGAGATCATCGAGCGCCGGGTAACGAGGAGCTTCAAGTGATCGCAGAAATAAAAACGAGAATCGCCGCGGTGTTGCTGGAGGCGGAGCCGGCGATCAAGATCCTCACCGAGGCCGAGGCCGAGGCGCAGTACGATCGGACGATCCCGGCGGCGGTGATTCTCGCCGGCCAGGAGACCGCCGAGCCGGACGGCTCGGTAGTCGCCAAGTCAACCCTCGACGGCGTCCGTTCCATCCTGCGCAAAAAATACGCGCGGAAGCTCCCGCTGCGCGTGATGATCCACGCCGCGGGAGAGGCGGGGGCCGAGGCGCTCTACGAGGAGTTGCTGGCGGGAATCAGCCCGGGCATCCACGACGCCAACGGCCATTTTTGCCGGCTGGAGAAGGCGACCTGCGATTTCGTCGACGACCGGGACAAGCTGCGCCAAGGGAGCCACGCCGACATCCAGCTCGAATTTTCCGGCGGAGTCTACCGCGTCGAGACGGCCACGCTGCTTACTGCGGTGGAGGCGACCCCGGAATAGGAATTTTAGACAGGATAACAGGATTTACAGGATAGGAGAGGAAGATGGCCAAGAAAGAGAAAGAAAACGAGATGGGGCAGCAGGGCGCGGAGCCGGAGCGGTTGCCGCTAGAGGAGTGGGCCAAGCGGGAGAAAACCGCGCCGTGGCTGGTCGAGGGGGCGCGGGTGGCCAGGCGCTGGGGCGCGGGGCAGCTGCTGACCGGCGCGGAATACCGCGCGGCGATCGCCGACTTCTCCGGGGCGCCCACCTCCCGCCCGCGCCAGATCAAGAACTGACCACCAAGGACTTGGCGGGTAAAAATTTTAAAGGAGATTTCCGATGCCTCTACCGAATGTCAACTTGACGGTCCAGGACCCCGGCCTGGGGCTCAATCCGCCCAGCGCCGAAGGGGTGATCGCGGTCATCGGCCAGGCCGCCAGCGGCACGGACGCCGAGGTGAAAACCTTCACCGATCCGGCGCAGGCGGCCGCGGTCTACGTATCCGGCGCCCTGCTCGACCGGATCCGGATTTTGTTCGCCGAGGGGGCCGCGACCGTGCTGGGGATCAAGCTCGCCGCCGGCTCCGCCGGCTCGGTCGGCGCGGCCACGCCCGACGGCGGCAACACCGGCAACGGCGACCTGGCGGCCGCCGGCACGCCGACCATCGGCTGCTCGGCCAAGGTCAAGATCGTCGAAGCGGGCAGGTTGGGCACCGCGACGTTCAAGTATTCGCTTGACGCCGGCGCGACCTGGTCGGCCGAGCTCGCCGTGCCGACGACTCCGGGGACGTACGCCATTCCGAACACCGGCGTGACGCTGACCTTCAGCGAGGGGGACCCGGCCGCCGACTCCTTCAAGGCCGAGGACTTGTGGTCCTTCACGGTAACCGGCCCGGCCTCCACCAACGCCAATCTGCTGGCGGCGATCGACGCCCTGACCGCCAGCCGCCGCAACTTCGAGCTGATCCTGATCGCCGAGAACTGCGCGGCCGCGACCCTGGCCGCGCTGAAAGTCAAGGCGGCGGCGCTGGAGACGGCCCGGATTTACACCCGGATCGTCTGCGAGGCGGCCGGCCCGAGCCAGGGGCAATCGATCGACGACTGGATTAGCGCGGCGTTGGCCGACGTGGCCAACTTCACCGACACGCGGGTCGGCTCCTGCCCGGCGCGCGCCTTGGCGGTGGTCAACGGGACCGAAACCGATATCAACGCCGCCGCGTTGATCATGGGCCGGATCGCCGCCATCCCGGTGCAGCGGAGCGCCGGCAAGGTCGCCGACGGGCCGCTCAACTCGGCCGTCTCGTTGACGCCGGCCGGAATCAACGACGGCCAGATCACCGACCTCGATACCGGCCG
>JACRBD010000087.1 GCA_016234625.1 Caulobacterales bacterium
GGCGGGGTGCTGCCCTGCCACGTGGCGTTCAAGCTGCACGATACCTACGGTTTCCCCCTATACCTGACCCAGGACGCCGTGCGGGCGCTGGACCTGACGGTCGACACCGCTGAATTCGACCGGCTGATGGACGACCAGCGGAGCAAGTCCGAGGGGCTCAAGGGCACGGGCCAGCAGGCCGCCGCCGCCGAATGGTTCGCCATCCGCGATCGGGTCGGCGCCAGCGTCTTCACCGGATACGACGGCGTCGATGGAACCGGATCGGTCCAGGCGCTGCTCAGCGAGGGCGCCGAGGTCGCGGAGGCGGGCGCCGGCGACAGGGTCCAGGCGGTGTTCGATCGCACCCCATTCTATGCCGAGAGCGGCGGCCAGGCCGGCGACATCGGCCTGGTCGAATGGGCCGGCGGCGCGGCGAAAGTCACAGATGTGCAGAAGCACGCCGGCGACCTGCATGTGCATGCGCTGGAGATCGTCTCGGGCGCCCTCAAGACCGGCCAGGCCGTCTCCCTGCACGTCGATCTGGCCAACCGCACCACCACCCGCGCCAACCACTCGGCGGCCCACCTGATGCACGCGGCCCTGCGCAATGTGCTGGGCGAACACGTCACCCAGAAGGGCCAGTTGGTCGACGGCGAGCGCCTGCGCTTCGACTTCAGCCACGGCGGCCCGCTGACCGCCGACGAACTGGCGCGCATCGAGGACGAGGTGAACGCGGTCGTCCTGCAGAACCGCGCGGCCGAGACGAAGATGATGGCCCCGCAGCAGGCCATCGAGGCCGGCGCCATGGCCCTGTTCGGCGAGAAGTACGGCGACGAGGTCCGCGTCCTGACGCTCGGCTCGGCGCTGGCTGGGGAGGGGGCCTATTCGGTCGAGCTGTGTGGCGGCACCCATGTGGCCCGCACCGGCGACATCGGGCTGTTCAAGATTGTCAGCGAACAGGGCATCGCCGCCGGCGTGCGCCGCATCGAGGGCCTGACGGGCCTCGCCGCCCGCCGCTGGCTGCAGGACCAGGCCAATGTCGCCCGCGAGCTGGCCGACCGGTTCAAGGTCCCGGTCAGCGAGGTCGCCGCCCGGGTCGACGCCCTCGACGCCCAGCGCCGCAAGGCCGAGAAGGACCTCGCCGAGGCGAAGAAGGCCCTGGCCATGGGCGGCGGCGGGGCCGGCCCGGTGGCGGCCGAGGACCTCGGCGGCGTCAGCTTCATCGGCAAGGTGCTGGACGGCGTCGGCGGCAAGGAGCTGCGCGGCCTCGCCGAGGAGTTCAGGAAACAGGCCGGGGTGGTGGCCATCGTCGGCACGGCCGACGGCAAGGCGGCGGTGGCCGTCGCGGTGTCGCCGGACCTGACCGGCCGCTTCAACGCCGCCGAGCTGGCCAAGGCCGCCGTGATCGCCATGGGCGGCCAGGGCGCCGGCGGCAAACCCGACTTCGCCCAGGGCGGCGCGCCTGACGACAGCCAGGCGGCGGCGGGCGTGGCGGCGGTCCGGGCGGCGCTGGGGTAGCGGGGACCACCAATTGGGGACAGTCACTCATTTGCGAGCAAATGAGTGACTGTCCCCAATTAGACTCAACGGCGGCCGCCCTCGCCGGGGCGGCGCCAGAGCCCGGCCACTGGCTGCCTCCAGCGCCTTGACCCAGTCCGCCGCGCCGAGCGGCCGCCCGTCGCGGCTGGCCTTGCGCAGCCGGCGGCGCCCCTCCTCCTCCAGGTCGAGATCGAAGAACCCGGCCATGGTCGCGCCGAGACGATCAGCGACCGGCCCCGGCGTCAGCAGCGCGTCGGGCCGTCCCTCGACGTGGGCCCGCACGCTCGACCACGGCCAGTCGATGGCCCGCGTCGTTAGGCCCGCCCGTACGGGGTTGAGGCCCACATAGCGGATGCACTGACGCAGATAGTCCTCGTCCATCGGAAAGGAGGCGAACCGCCCCTGCCACAGGTGGCCGGTCCAGCGTTCCCGGCCATTGACCTGCCGGGTGTAGCGCACATGGGTTGTCCCCATCGCCTGGGCCAGCCCCTCGGGCCGGGCCGGCGCGGCGATGAGGTGCACATGGTTGGGCATCAGGCAGTAGGCCCAGATCTCGACGCCGGCATCCGCGAACGCCTCGGCGGCGAGAGTCAGCCAGGCGAGGTAGTCCTCCTCGCGAAAGAAGGTCGTCTGCCGCCGGTTGCCCCGCTGGGTGACGTGGTGGGGAACGCCGGGAACGACGACCCGCGCCATCCGGGCCATGCCGAAGCCTCCTTGCAGGCGCCGATGTTCATGAAAGGTTCCGGTTGAGTCAAGCCCCGATTGGCGGGATGCGTGTGGGCGGGAGCGTCGGGGGCATCGTCGCTTTAACCCGCAAAGGCGGCGCGTCCCCGGAGGGCAGGCGAATACAGTATTCCGCCGGTAGAGTAGTTTGCAAAAAGAGTGGCTGTCCCCGTTTCCATGACCTCCCCAGCAATTCGCGATCTCCTCCGAGGCCGCGGCGTCGATGCAAGTGTTGTGAAGGGCCTAACCGTCGACAAATTGGCGCTGGCAACAGCTGATGGCAGTCCGTCGATCATTATCGTAGAGCAGGGCAAGGGATTCCACGCGGTAGTGGTTGACGGCGTGACTACTCGCAAAGGCGTATCTGTCGTGGCCGTGCGCGATCCTTGGGGGGCTCAGTATTTTGAGGAAGCGAGTATTTTTCCAAGGCAGAATGGTTGGCGAAAGCGTGATCATAAAAAAGGGTGAATAATGGTGATGGAAAAACTAACGGCAGATTCGCTCTCTAGTAAAAAAATGATCTCGTCGGAAGAACTCTTTTGATTGAGGGTACTCTATACGTTAGCCACGACGATGCCTTTATTTCCATGGGAGGAGAAAAATCTCATCGAATTAGAATAATTGATCCGTTGATAAGAAAAAAAATGCTTGGTGAGGTTCCGGTGCACTTGGGAGTTGAGTTTTATTATTGCGACCCCTCGTCCATGTTGGTTGTTGTTGATATAGTGGGGGATGACATTGTCATCTCAGACATTATTTCCGGTACCGTTGAACAATATAGTGGGAATTATTCGTTTTAGATGACATGATCGAGGGGGTTCTGTCAGGTAAACCTCAGAATAGGGGGACAGGAGCAATATTCACCCTTGCTTGGCCGGGGCCTTCCTGGGCGGGGCGGTCGGGATTACGGGATTACGGTGACTGTGTCCCTTCCGAAAACTCATTTCGGCCCCGAGCGCCCATACCGATGGTGCAGTCTGCCGAGCACCGGGCGTGACACGATCTCGCCTTCGGCCTCAACGGTCCTGAAATTGGGCGCGTCCTTACCCAGACCGAGGTGCGTTCGGTCGTTGTTGTAGTAATCGGCGTAGTCCCGGACCAGGCGGCGGAGATGGTCCGCGTTCAGGACGATCACGTGCTCCAGACATTCGCGCCGGATTGAGCCGATCAAGCCGTTCAACATAGCCGTTCTGCCAGGGCGAATACGGTCTGATCGGCCGGTCGCGGATGCCCATGGCCCGCAGGCGCCGCCGGAACCTCAGCCCGTAGGCGCCGTCGTTGTCCCGCACCAGCCAGACCGGCGCGGCAGCCCACGGGAAGGCCTCCGTGACCTGTTGCGCCAGCCATTGGGCGGTGGCGTGGTCGGTCACCTCCACATGCAGAATCCGGCGGCGGCCAAGGCCCTGGACCACAACCCCATAGAGCCGCTGGAACGTCAGCGTCGGCACGCTGAACATGTCGATGGCCGCGATATCGGCGGCATGATTGCGCAGGAAGGCGGCCCAGGTCGTGGCCGGCTTGCCGTGGCGCGGGAGCCGGCGCGGGGGCATGTACTTCGAGACGGAAAATGGGGACAGCCACTCTTTTCTGACCGCCGCTTGGGGACACGCACGCATTTGCAGGCAAATGAGTGTGTGTCCCCGCTGAGATGTCCTGTCCCCGCTGAGATGTCCCCGCTGAGATGCCCTCTCCCTCGCGCAGAAGAATGAAGACTCTCCACCCCAATAATCCCGAGACAAAGGGGGACAATCGGGGACTCCGGCCATTCCCCCTCCGCCGCTTGGGGACACGCACGCATTTGCAGGCAAATGAGTGCATGTCCCCGCTGAGCGCCCCCGCCGCCATTCCCCCTACAGGCGAGCGCGGCTTGCCAAACGGTCCGCGTTGCGTGCTCTGATGGCGGGCACAGTTAACGGGCAGATCCCATGCGGTTCGACCTCTTCAAGATTGTTGTCCTGGCGGCCGTGATCTTCGGCCTGGCCTTCGCCAGCGCGCCGTACTTCGCCTTCCGGGCGCTGCGGGCCGCGACGGCGGCCGAGGACGTGCAGGCGACGGCCGAGCTGGTCGACTTCCCGGCCGTGCGCAAAAGCCTGACCGGCCAGCTGGCCCCCGAGGCGGCGACTGCGTCGGCCGAGCCGCCGTCGATCTGGCAGGATCCCGTCGGCGCCCTCAAGCGGGCCATCCAGCCGCTGGCCCCGCCCGAGCCGAAGGTCGATCGCTACCTGACTCTGCCGGGCCTCTCGGCCCTGACGCGGGGTTACAGGCCGGACAAGGCGCCGCCGGCGGCCAAGGTCCCGCCGCCGCTTGGCGAGGGCCTCAAGGCGGCGATGAAGGGTCCCTGGCCGTCGATGGCCTACTGGGATCCGAACCGCGCCCGGGTCGCGGTGAAGCGGCCGGACGCGGAGGACCGGGTGACGGTGCTGACCTTCGAGCGCCGGGCCCTGTTCACCTGGAAGCTGGTCCATGTGCAGCTGCCGGAGGGGGAACGGTAAGGCGGGACAGCAGGTATCTCGCGGCGGATCGCGCCCTGATGTCTTGACTGCCAGTTTTGCTCCGGCGGCGCCCTTGCTCAAGGACCGCCTTCGGCGGCCGCGAAGCGGCGACCCCGCAGGGGTCGTCCTTGACCAAGGGAGCCGTCCGGAGCTCCAATTCCATCAAGGCCTTCAGGGCACTTCATCATCAGGTCGGAAGCAGACAAGGCGGCGAAGGTCCGGTCTCCGTCCCGCCGCCTCCCGCCACCGTGCTGTCAGCAGCTGACAGCCCACGGCCAGCGTGTTCTTGTTTCGTTCGAACCGGCGCGCTAACGTCGGTCCACGAAACGGGAGAGACCACCATGATCGGATACGTCACCATCGGCGCCCTCGACGTCGAGAAATCCCTGCCCTTCTGGGACGCGGTGTTCGCGCCGCTGGGCGGCGAGCGCGGCTTCTACAGCGGCGGCTGGGCCGGCTACGGCCTCAAGGGCGAAGCCCAGAACATCTACGTCTGCCCGCCGCACGACGGCCAGGCGGCCCGGGGCGGCAACGGCATCATGCTCGCCTTCAAGGCCCCCTCGATCGACGCAGTGAAGGCCGCTCACGCCGCCGGCCTGGCCAACGGCGGAACCGACGAGGGCGGACCCGGACCGCGCCCTGAAGACTCCAAGGACTTCTACGGCGCCTATCTGCGCGACGAGACCGGCAACAAGATCTGCATCTACGCCAAGGGTCCGTTCTGACCAGCCAGGGAGGCGGGCCGATGAAGCCGGTCGTCAAATACGTCACCATCGGCGCCCGCGAGATCGGAGAGGCCCTGGCCTTCTTCGATCCCGTGCTGGCGGCGCTGGGCCATCGCCGGGTCTGGCTCAGCGGCGACTGGGCCGGTTATGGCCCGGAGGGTGACGAGCACGGAACCATCCTGATCTGCGCGCCCTTCGATGGTCAGCCAGCCCGGGCCGGAAACGGGATCATGATCGGCCTGCACGCCGAAACCCCGGAACAGGTCGACGCCTTCCACGCGGCGGCCCTGGCCAACGGCGGCGTCTGCGAAGGCCCGTCAGGGTTCCGGGCCGCCTATGGCGAGGGCTACTACCTCGCCTATGTGCGGGACCCGACCGGCAACAAGCTGTCCGCCTTCCATCGCGCGGAAGCTCACTAGGCGGGAGGCCTGGCCATGACGCGCTGCATCGCCCTGTTCAACCACGGCTGGGCCGACTGGGAGTCCGGCTTCGTGCTGGCGGCCCTGCGGGAATACTTCGGGTTCGCCGTGCGGATCGCCACGCCCGGCGGGGCGGCGGTCACATCGATCGGCGGCGTCCGGGCGGCGGCCGACCTGGCCTTCGACGCGGTGGACCCGGCGGATACGGACCTGCTGCTGGTGATCGGCAGCGCGCAATGGATCGAGGCGGAGGATCCGGCGGTGACCGCGCTGCTCAGGCGGGCCGACGCCGCCGGCCTGCCGATCGGGGCGATCTGCGCCGGGACCCTAGCGGCGGCGCGGGCCGGGCTGCTGGAGGATCGGCCCCACACCAGCAACGCGCTGGCGTTCCTGCAGACGAAGGCGCCCGCCTATGGCGGCGCGGCCCACTACCAGGACGCCCCGGTCGCGGCGCGCGGCGGCAACCTGGTCACCGCGCCCGGCTCGGCTCCAGCGAGCTTCGCCGTCGCCGTCCTGCGGCTGGTCGCGCCGGGGCGGGAGGCGGATATCGCGGCCTATGAGGCGATGCTGGGGGCGGAGCATGCGCATCCGAAGGGGTCGTAGGGATCCGCCGATTTGGAGAACGGATGCTGATGCGCCCTGAAGGCCTTGATGGAATGATGCGCTCCGGACGGAGACCTTGCTCAAGGACCGCTTCGCGGCCGCGCAGCGGCGACCCCGCAGGGGTCGTCCTTGACCAAGGTCCCGCCGGAGCAAGAATGCTCATCAAGACATCAGGTCGATTTCCGCCGTGGGCGTGGTCGCCTGCTTCACCGCCGATACTGGATGAACCCGCTGCGCGTCGCCACGCGGTCGTACAGCAGCCGTGCGGTGGCGTTGGTCTCGTGGGTCATCCAGTAGACGCGCGCCGCGCCCAGCCGGTCGGCCTCGGCGTAGACCGCCTCGATCAGGGCCCGGCCCGCGCCGGTCCCACGCCGCGACGGGTCAACGTAGAGGTCGCCGAGGTAGCAGTAGGGCGCCGTCGACCAGGTCGAGGCATGCAGAACGCACTGGACCAGGCCGAACACCCCGGCCTCGTCCTCCGCCACCAGGGCGAACATCGGTGCGGCGGGGTCATGCAGCCGCGCCCAGGTCGCCTCGGCAGCCTCCGGGGCGACGCTGGATTCATAGAAGGTCAGGTAGCCGGCCCACAGCCCGTCCCACGCCGCCCGGTCGGACGGCGCGAGCGGGCGAATGGTCCCGGTGAAGGCCAATCAGGCCGCCATCGCCGCCTTGAGGTTCTCGTCGACCTTGTCGAGAAACCCTTCGGTAGTCAGCCAGGCCTGCGTGTCGCCGACCAGCAGCGCCAGGTCCTTGGTCATGAAGCCGGACTCGACAGTGTCGACGCAGACCTTTTCCAGGGTGCGGGCGAACTTGATCAGGGCCTCGTTGCCGTCGAGCTTGCCGCGGTGCTCCAGGCCCCGGGTCCAGGCGAAGATCGAGGCGATCGAGTTGGTCGAGGTCGACTCCCCCTTCTGGTGCTGGCGGTAGTGGCGGGTGACGGTGCCGTGGGCGGCCTCGGCCTCCATGGTCTTGCCGTCCGGGGTGACCAGCACGCTGGTCATCAGACCCAGCGAGCCGAAGCCCTGGGCGACGATGTCGCTCTGCACGTCGCCGTCGTAGTTCTTGCATGCCCAGACATAGCCGCCGGACCACTTGAGCGCCGAGGCTACCATGTCGTCGATCAGGCGGTGCTCGTAGGTCAGGCCCGCTTCCTTGAACTTGGCGGCGTATTCGGCGTCGAACACCTCCTGGAAGATGTCCTTGAAGCGCCCGTCATAGGCCTTGAGGATGGTGTTCTTGGTCGACAGATAAACCGGGTACCTGCGGCCCAGGCCGTAGGCGAACGACGCGTGGGCGAAGTCGCGGATCGAGTCGTCGAGGTTGTACATGCCCATGGCCACGCCGGCCGACGGGGCGTCGAACACCTCATGCTCGATGACCGCGCCGTCTTCGCCGACGAACTTGATCGACAGCTTGCCCTTGCCGGGGAAGCGGAAATCGGTGGCCTTGTACTGGTCGCCGAAGGCGTGGCGGCCGACGATGATCGGCTGGGTCCAGCCGGGCACCAGACGGGGCACGTTCTGGCAGATGATCGGCTCGCGGAAGATCACCCCGCCCAGGATGTTGCGGATGGTCCCGTTGGGGCTCTTCCACATCTTCTTGAGCTTGAACTCCTCCACCCGCTGCTCGTCCGGGGTGATGGTGGCGCATTTGACGGCCACGCCATGGCGCTTGGTCGCCTCGGCCGCGTCGATGGTCACCTGGTCATTGGTGGCGTCGCGGTGCTCGATCGACAGATCATAATAGTCCAGCTCAAGGTCGAGATAGGGGAAGATCAGCTTGTCCTTGATGAGCTTCCAGATGATGCGGGTCATCTCGTCGCCGTCCATGTCGACGACCGGATTGGCGACCTTGATCTTGGCCATGGGGATGTCTCTCCGTTAGGGCGCGCTTCTGCAGGAAAAAGCGGCGGCGCACAGGGCCCCCGCGAGCGCGAGCAAGGGGGCTATAGCGAAAGCCGGGCGATCGGGGAAGGCGGCAGCGTCCCCGTGACGGAATGGCTCAAATCCGGTCAACGGCCTGTTCAGTTCTCGCCGTTAAGCCTGTGCTGTTAACGGAGCGCCTCCAGGTCCATGTCGATTGTCGCCAAGCCGCTGGCGCGGAAGCTGCTGGCCATTGTGGTCGTGTTGTCCATCGCCGTCACGGGCCTGGTCACGGCGGCGACCTTCGCCTTTGTGCAAAAGGCGACCATGGAACGGCAGATCCGCAGTCTGCAGCTCTATGTGAAGGAGCGCACCAACACCGAGGGCCGGCTGTTCTCCGATCTGGTCAAGGTCCACGCCGACGCGACCGAGGCGCTGGAGAGACGGCTGGGCCGGCTCTCCGGTCCGCCGCTGAACGCCCGGTTCGACGCCTTGTTCCCCCTCAAGGGCGACGGCACGCGCCGCAGCGCCCCGGCCCTGTTCGACGGCGTCACCGAGAGCGGCGGCGGCTACACCTACGGCATGGGCGCCTTCCTCGCCGACGGCCGCCACATCACGCCGCAACAGAAAGCCCTGTTCGTCGCCTCGATGCAGATCGTGTCGATGGCCGGGGAAGCGCAGCATTCGCGCTACGACAACTTCTACATGTTCACGCCGGACAACCGGCTGGTGGTCTATGGCCCCGACCGGGACGACAGGCTGATCTACTATCGCCAGGACGCCCCGCCGACCCTCGACTTCCGCAACGAGGAGATGACCGAGCTGACACGTCCGCGGGCCAATCCCGCGCGGGTGATGAAATGCACCAAGCTGCGCAAGCTGATGAGCGACCCTACCGGCAAGGCGCTGACCACGGCCTGCATGACGCCGATCGACATCGACGGCGTCCATGTCGGCGCCTGGGGCACCACCCTGACCCTGGATTCCTACCTGATGGCGGCCGTCGGCGAGTCGATCCAGGGCGGCGAGAACCTGATCGTTTCGGCCGACGGCGAGCTGATCGCCGCGCCGGGTCTCGGCAAGAACGGCATCGTCTCGCCAGCCGAGCTGGCGCGCGAGGAGACGCGGCGCGGCATTGGGCCCCTGGTCAAGGGCATCCGTGAGCGTGGCGGCGCCTCGGGCGCGTTCCTGTCCGGCGAGCGGGTCATCGCCTATGGCCATCTGAAGGAGCCGGACTGGTATTTCGTCATGAGCCTGCCGACGGCGGAGATCTTCTGGTCGGCGGCGCGGACGGCGTCCTGGGTGCTGCTGTTCGGCCTGATCGGCATCGTCGCCCAGGCGATCCTGCTGTTCCGCATCATCCGCCGTGAAGTGGTCGATCCGCTGGTCGCCCTGTCGACGGCCCATGCGCGGGAGGGCGCCGCCCAGGCGCCGAGGGTCGAGGCCCGCCAGGACGAGATCGGCGGCCTGGCCCGGATGTTGCGCGACCAGCGGGCGGACAATGACGAGCTGTTCCGCTCGCTGGAGGATCGCGTCGCGGCCCGCACCGCCGAGCTGGAGCGGGCCAACCGCGCCAAGTCGACCTTCCTGGCCAACATGTCACACGAGCTGCGCACTCCGCTGAACGGGGTCATCGCCCTGACCGACCAGCTGGCCGACACAGCCGACGCCGCCCGCCGCCGCGAGCTGGCCAACCTGGTCTCGTCGTCCGGCCGTCTGCTGGAGCAGGTGCTCAGCGACATCCTCGATGTGTCGAAGATCGAAGCCGGCCAGTTCCGCCTCTCGCCCGCGCCGTTCGACCTGCGGGACACCGTCGCGGCCATGGCTGACCTGCACCGCGCATCGGCCGAGGCCAAGGGTCTGAAACTGATCTGGCGCATCGCCGACGAGGCCCAGGGCGCCTATCTCGGCGACAGCGGCCGCATCGCCCAGATCCTCAGCAACCTGCTGGGCAATGCCGTGAAGTTCACCGACCAGGGCGAGGTCGAGCTTGGCGTGGACCGGCATGGCGACAGCCTGACGTTCACCGTCCGCGACACCGGCGTCGGCTTTGACGCCGAGGCCCGCGAGCGCCTGTTCCGCCGCTTCGAACAGGCCGACGCCTCCATTACCCGCCGCTTCGGCGGCACAGGCCTGGGCCTGTCCATCTGCTCGGCCCTGACCGGCATGATGGGCGGCGAGATCGACGCCACGGGCGAGCCGGGCAAGGGTGCGGTGTTCACCGTCACCCTGCCGCTGCCGCGCGCGGAGATGGCCGCGGCGGAGGAGCGGACCGCGCCGGACGGGAACATCAGCCTGCAGGGCATGCGCGTCCTGGCCGCCGAGGACCATCCGACCAACCAGAAGGTGCTGCAGATCGTGCTGGAGCCCTTCGGCGTCGACCTGACCATCGTCGGCAACGGCGAGGAGGCCGTAGCGGCGTTCGAGCAGGGTTATGACGCGGTGCTGATGGACATGCAGATGCCGGTGATGGACGGCCTGACCGCCACCCGCCTGATCCGCGAGCGCGAGGCCGCCACCGGCGCCGAGCCTTGCCTGATCGTCATGCTGACCGCCAACGCCATGGATGAGCATATCGAGGCGGCCCATGTGGCCGGGGCTGATCTGCATGTGGCCAAGCCCCTGCGCCCGGCCCAGCTGTTCGCGGCCCTGGCCACGGCGCGTCAGTCCAGGGCGGACGCCAGCGCCGCGGCCTAACCGGCGGCCCTGACGATCACTCGCATGATGTCGGCGAACAGGGCTTCCTGCGCCGCTTCATCCAGGGTCGTCCCGGTCATGAACACGGCGACGCCGTAGCGCCGGCCGTCCTTGAGCGTGAGTATGCCGATGTCGTTGACCACCGGCGTCACTCCAAGATCGGTGGCCGAGGTTCCGGTCTTGTGAGCCCAGGTCGCGCCCGGGGGCAGGCCGCCGGCCATGCGGGCGGGGCCGGTATTGCCGGTCGACATCAGCGACAGCAGCATCGCCGTGCTCTTCGGCTTCAGCAGGGCGCCGTTCGAGAGCTTGCGCAGGAAGGTCAGGGCGCCGCTGGCCGTGGCGCTGTCGCGCGGGTCGGCCAGGTAGCGGGCCATCGCCGCGCGGCGGTCGGCCTCGGGCAGGGTGTCACGCGCCGCGGAGAAGGCCGGCCATCCCTTCCAGGCGATGCGGAAGGAGGCCATGCCGCTGGCCTCCGACTGCAGCTCCCGCTCGTAGCGGTCGACGCGGATTTCCTTGATCCCGCGGCCACGCATCCAGGCGGTCAGGGCGCCGGGGCCGCCGATCCGCTTCATCAACACGTCGGCGGCGGTATTGTCGCTGTCGCCCACCGCCCAGGTCAGCAGCTCGCGAATGGTGTAGTCGGCGCGGTCCGGCCAGGCGTCGGCGACCTTGCTGTGCGCCGGGGAGATGTCCTTTTCCTCAAGCGTGACCACCTCGTCGAGCGACAGCTTGCCCAGGTCGACCTGCGACAGGACAGCGGCCCCCAGCGGCGCCTTGAACACGCTCTGCATTGGGAAGGCCTTGTCGCCGTTCCACGCCCAGACCTCGCCGCCCTCGATGTTCTGCACCGCCACCTCGATGGTCGCCGGTCGGGCGCGATCGGCCAGCACGGCGATCTCCCGGTCGAGCAGGGCGGCGTCCAGCTGCGGCGTCGTGGCGTGCGTGCCCGGCATGGCCGGCTGGCAGGCGGCGAGCAGCAGAACGGCGACAAGGGGGAGCAGGCGGCGCATGGCGATGTTCCCGGTAACGCGCCAGAGACGCCATTGGGCGACCTGGACGCTGCTTTTCTGCTATCTCCCGCGACCATCGTCCAGACAATGCCGGCTTCCTCGCGCGGAAGCGGTGGAGAAAGCCGTGAGCACACCCGTCGTCATCCTCAACGAACCCCAGCTGGCCGAGAACATCGGCGCGGTGGCGCGGGTGATGGCCAACTTCGGGCTCAGCGAGCTAAGGCTGGTGCGGCCCAGGGACGGCTGGCCGCAGGACCGCGCCTGGGCCTCGGCCTCGGGCGCCGACTGGCCGTTGGACAACGCGAAGGTATTCGACCGGCTCGAGGAAGCAGTGGCCGACCTGCGGCTGGTCTACGCCACCACGGCCCGGTCGCGGGGGACCCAGCTGCCGGTGCTGACGCCGCGCGAGGCGGCGGCCGAACTCCACGCCGCCGACGGGCAGGGCCAGGCCACCGGGCTGCTGTTCGGCGGCGAGCGGGCGGGGCTGGAGACCGATGACATCGCCCTCTGCCACGGCATCGTCACCATCCCCGTGGACGAGCGCTTCCGCTCCCTGAATCTGGCCCAGGCCGTGGCCCTGAACGCTTACGAATGGCGCCTGGGCGTCGCCGACCGGCCGCGCGAGGCTTTCGCCGTCAACGTCGATGAGCCGGCCGAGATGGCCGTCGTGGTCGGCCTCTACGAGCAGCTGGAGGGCGAGCTGGACAACGCCGGCTTCTTCCATCCGCCGGAAAAGCGACCGTCGATGGTGCGCAATCTTCGCATTTCGCTCGGGCGGGCGCGGCTGACCGAGCAGGAGGTCCGCACCTGGCGCGGCGTGGTCACCGCCCTGTCGAAGGGCCGGGGCCGGGTGCTGGAAAAACTTGCGCGGCAGCGGGCGGCTGCTAATGATGAGACCAACGAGTAACAAAATCACTGGAGGGTCTCATGAACCGTCGGGAAATGCTCGCCGCCCTGGCCCTGACGGGACTCGCCGGGGCCCTCCCGGGCCATGCGGCCGCGGATGAGGCGACGGACGCCCGGGACCTCTGGCTCTATGGGCTGCCGATCATCGAGATGGCCACTACCCGCGCCCGCCATCTGGCAGGGGGGCTCAAGCTCAATACCCTGCAGCACTCGCGGACGCTGGCCGACCACACGGCGCGGACCGTCACCAGCCCCAACAACGACACCCTTTATTCCATCGCCTGGCTGGACCTGACCAACGGGCCCGTGACCTTCACCGTCCCGCCCACTGGTGAGCGGTATTGGTCAGCCGCTTTCATGGACATGTATTCCAACAACAACGCCGTTCTGGGTCTGCGGACAACCGGCGGCGGAGGCGGGACCTACAGGATTTTTGGACCGGACCAGACGGGCAGCGGCCCCGACGTCGTCCGCTGCGCCACGCCGCATGCCTGGTTACTGATCCGCACCCTGATCGACGGACCGGAGGACCTGGCGGCCGTCCACGCCGTCCAGGACGGGTTCAGGCTCAGCGGGGCGGCGGGAACCGCGCCGCCGGCCTATGCGGGGCGCGCCGCGTCCCCGGTCGACTACTTTGCCGCCCTGAACCGCTTGCTGGAGAGCGACCCGCCGCCGGCCACCGACGGCAAGGTCCTGGCCCGGCTGAAAGTCTTCAGGGCGGACGCCCCGGGCGTCGCCGCCGGAATCGATCAGGCCCGCAGTATCGCTCGCCTGGCGGAGGGCCGGACCGCGTTCATCCAGGGCTGGAGCTACACCAAGGCGAACCTCGGCGACTTTGGTCAGGACTACCTGTACCGTGCGCTGGTGGCCCTGAGCGGCCTGGCGGCTCTGCCGGTGGTGGAGGCCATGTACCTGCGGTCCCAGGGCGAGCGGGAGAACTGCTACTGGGGGGACGGCCTCTATCACCTTGCTGTCCCGGCGCAGATGCCGGTGGGCGCCTTCTGGTCGCTATCGATGTACGAGCAGACGCCAGATGGTCAGCGGTTCTTCACCGAGAATCCGATCAACCGCTTCGCCATTGGCGACCGCACCAGGGGCTTGAAGCGCAATGCCGACGGGTCGCTGGACGTCTGGATCGCCCGCACCGACCCGGGCGGCGACCGCTCCGCCAACTGGCTGCCGGCGCCGAAGTCCGGTCCGTTCAACATGACCATGCGCCTCTACCTTCCCAAGCCGGAGGTCCTCGACGGCCGCTGGCGCCTGCCGGCCATCGTGGCGGCTTAGGACTCCCATGACCGATCTTCGCGCCGCGGCCCGGGACGCCTGGCTGTTCACCTTGCCGCTCATCGAGATTGCGGCGGTTCGCACCCGCGGCCAGTCTGTCGGGTCGGCGATGAACGCCTTCTCTTCGATGCGCAATCTGGCGGACCACCGCCAGCGCACGGTGACCACGCCCAATAATGACACCCTCTACGCCACCGCCCAGCTGGACCTGTCCAACGGACCGGTGACCCTGACCGTGCCGCCCTCCGGCGAGCGCTATGTCTCGCTGCAGCTGATGGACGCCTACAGCAACAGCTTCTGTCTGCTGGGCACGCGGACCACCGGCAATGAGGGCGGCGTCTACACCCTGGTCGGTCCGGAGGAGGCGGCCTCCGGCCGCCATGTCATCCGGTCGCCGACCCGGCACGTCTGGGCCCTGGCGCGGATTCTGGTGGACGGGCCCCATGACCTGGACGCCGCCCGCGTCGTCCAGGGCGGGTTTTCGGCCCAGGGGCCGGACGTCCCGCCGGCGGCGACCCATGCCCGCCGGTCCGACGGATGGTCCGACTATTTCGCGAGCGCGGACGTCCTGATGGCCGCCAATCCGCCGCCGGTCACCGACTTGGCGCTGCTCCGCCGGATCGCGCCGCTGGGCCTGGGCGAAGGTCGCTTTGACGCTGGCCGCTTCTCCGCCGAAGAGGCCGCGCAGATCGAGGCCGGCGTAGAGGACGCCCGCCAGGCGGTGCGCGGCGGCGGCGGGCTGTCCGGAACCAACTTCGTCGACGGCTGGGCCTATCCGGCGGCCAACCTGGGCGACTTCCGACAGGACTATGGCTTCCGCGCCGTGGTGGCGCTGGGCGGCCTGGCGGCCCTGCCGCTGGTGGAGGCGACCTACCTGCGGGCCGGCGCGCCGGAGGGGGGCGGTATTTTCGACGGAACCCGCAACTGGCGCCTGCATCTGACCGCCAACCGGCAGATCCCGGTGAACAGCTTCTGGTCGCTCAGCCTGTATGAGGCCACGCCTGAGCGGCAGTTCTTCTTCACCGACAATCCGCTGAACCGCTACGCCATCGGTGACCGCACGCCCGGCCTGACCTGGAATCCCGACGGCTCGCTCGACCTGTGGATCGGCCACGAGCCTCCGGGTCCGGACCTGGAGGCCAACTGGCTGCCGGCGCCCGCTGGCCCGTTCGCCCTGTTCATGCGCGGCTACCTGCCCAGGCCCGAGCTGCTCGACGGCCGCTATCGCCTGCCGCCGGTGGTGGCGGTCTAGACCCCAGGGGACATGTACCGCAGGTACGTGTCCCCCAAATCGGGATGCGGCTTTGGGGGACACGTACCGGCGTTGCCGGAACATGTCCCCTTCTGCTTATAGTCGCGGCGCCCAACCGGAGAGTCGCCCGATGAAGACCCGCGCCGCCGTCGCGTTCGAAGCCAGGAAGCCGCTCGAGATCGTCGAGGTCGACCTGGAAGGTCCCCGCGCCGGCGAGGTGCTGGTGGAGATCAAGGCGACCGGCATCTGCCACACCGACGCCTACACGCTCGATGGCCTGGTCAGCGAGGGCCTCTTCCCCTCGATCCTCGGCCATGAGGGCGCCGGCGTGGTGCTGGAGGTCGGCGCCGGCGTGACCAGCGTCGTTCCGGGCGATCACGTGATCCCGCTCTACACGCCCGAATGTCGGCAGTGCAAAAGCTGCCTTTCCCGCAAGACCAACCTCTGCACGGCCATCCGCGCCACCCAGGGCAAGGGCCAGATGCCGGTCGGCACGAGCCGGTTCTCCTCCAAGGGCCAGCCGATCGCCCACTACATGGGCTGCTCGACCTTCGCCAACCACACGGTGCTGCCCGAGATCGCGGTGGCGAAAATCCGCAAGGACGCCCCCTTCGACAAGGCCTGCTACATCGGCTGTGGCGTGACCACGGGCGTGGGGGCGGTGACCAATACCGCCAAGGTCGAACCGGGCGCCAACTGCATCGTCTTCGGCCTGGGCGGCATCGGCCTGAACGTGATCCAGGGCCTGAAGCTGGTCGGGGCGAACATGATCATCGGGGTCGACATCAACCCCGACCGCGAGGCCTGGGGCCGCCGGTTCGGCATGACCCACTTCGTCAACCCGAAGGACGTCAGCGGCGATATCGTCCCGCATCTGGTGGCACTGACCGACGGCGGGGCCGACTACACCTTTGACGCCACCGGCAACGTCACGGTCATGCGCCAGGCGCTGGAAGCCTGCCATCGCGGCTGGGGCGAGAGCATCATCATCGGCGTGGCCGAGGCAGGCCGCGAGATCGCCACCCGCCCGTTCCAGCTGGTTACCGGCCGGGTCTGGAAGGGCACGGCCTTCGGCGGCGCCCGCGGCCGCACCGACGTGCCGCGGATCGTCGACTGGTACATGGACGGCAAGATCCAGATCGACCCGATGATCACCCACGTCATGCCGCTGGAAGACATCAACCGGGCGTTTGACCTGATGCACGCGGGGGAGAGCATCCGCAGCGTGGTGGTGTTCTAGGCATGCGTGGCTGGGATATTCTCGTCTTCGAGCCCGAGGTTTGGCGATCGACCGGCGAGAAGTTCTGGCACTGGGTTGAGGAACTGAGGGAATGGTTGGAAGATCGAAATTACGACGATCCGACGACCACAACTCCGCGGTTGTCGGCATGGTTCGCACAGTCGGTAGAGCACTATCCCCGGACCGAGAATTTCCCCGGTGACAACCCGCATCCTTCTGAGGGCGCGCAGTATTTCATTGGCGATTCCGCCATTCATGCCCGCTATCTTGCCGTCGATGCGGACGAGGCAGTTGTCTCAGCCGTCAAGTGGGCGAGGGCGCTCGGACTCGGCTATGCGGTGGGCGGTATTCCAGCGACGGTGATGACCCCCAATTCGATTGGCGACTATCACGACCTGCATTGGCTCTATCCGACGTTGGGCGGGTAGTTGTTTCTTCGCCCTACAGCAGGTTCCGCAATCTCATGACCCTGGAAATCCTCTCCACCCACCGCACCTTCGACGGCACGCTGCACTATTGCCGCCACCAGAGCGCGGCGACCGGCACGCCGATGCGGTTCACGATCTTCCTGCCGCCGGGCGAGGGGCCGTTTCCGGTGATGGTCTGGCTGTCGGGCCTGACCTGCACGGAGGAGAACTTCACCACCAAGGGCGGGGCCTATGGCGCCGCCGCCGCGCTCGGGCTGGCCATCGTTGCGCCGGACACCAGCCCGCGCGGAGAGGGGGTCGCCGACCACCCTGACTACGACTTCGGCCAGGGCGCCGGCTTCTATGTCGACGCCACGCAGCCGCCCTGGGCGCCGCACTTCACCATGGAGACCTACATCGTCCGCGACCTGCTGGACGCGGTGCACGGCGCCTTTCCGGTGGACGCGGCCCGGCGCTCGATCAGCGGCCATTCCATGGGTGGCCATGGGGCGCTGACCCTGGCCCTGAAGCATCCGGACCTGTTCCGCTCGGTCGGCGCCTTCGCCCCGATCTGCTCGCCGACGCGGTGTCCGTGGGGCCAGAAGGCGTTCACCGGTTACCTCGGCGCCGACGAGGCCGCCTGGGCCGGCCACGACGCGACCCGGCTGATCGAGGCCGGCGCCGCCAAGGGCCGCTACGACGACATCCTGGTGGAGCAGGGGACCGCCGATCCCTGGCTGGCCGAACAGCTCAAGCCCGGGCTCCTCGAAGCCGCCTGCGACGCCGCCGGCCAGCCGCTGACGGTCCTGCGTCACGAGGGCTATGATCACGGGTATTTCTTCGTCGCCACCTACATCGCCGACCATCTGGCCTGGCACAGAGAGAGGCTGGACTGATCTTCTCCCTTCCCCCTGGAGGGGGGAAGGGCCGGGGATGGGGGTGGCGGTTTCGCCGCGACAAAGACGTCGGGAGTCAGAGAACAGTCCCCCAGCACCGCGCAAGCCGAACCTTCACCACCCCCATCCCTGACCCTTCCCCCCTCCAGGGGGAAGGGAACAAGATCGGCGCTATATCCCCGCCCCCAGATCCACGAACACGTCCTTCAGCGACGGCGTGACCACCTGGTCTTCCGCCAGCCTATGGGCCAGGCCATCGACCTGGGCGGTGATCTCGGGGACGGCGGTGATTTCCCACCAGGCGGGGCGGGTGAGGGGGCCGAGGGCATAGAGCCAGGTCGAGACCTCGCCCCGCGCGCCGAGCACCGCGCAGTCGGCGGTCTCCAGGCCCAGGCCCAGATCGTCCGGGGCGATCAGCCCTTTGCGGGCGAGGTCGGCGAACAGTGGGACCTCCAGGCCGGCGAGGTCGCTGCGCGGGCCGGTGCAGTTGATCACCTTCGCTACGGTCAGCCGCTCGGCCGCCCCGCCGCCGCGCGGGTGCAGGGTGACCGCCACGCCGTCGCCGGCCGGGGCCCAGTCGCGGGTGCGGCCGGCGCGGACGATCTGCTGTCCGGCGGCCATCAGCGCCTCGATCCGCTCGGCGATGCGCGGGGCCATGCGGTGGCGGTGGACGTCCCAGCGGGGCCGCTGATGGCGCAGGAA